>CAJVWH010000008.1 GCA_913009575.1 uncultured bacterium | reverse complement strand
ACCGCTTCGCGGGCGGCGGGTTCCTCAATTTCAAAAAAATCCATTTTTTTGAAATTGAACGCGCGCGCGATGATATTCGCGGGAAACGAGTCAATCTTAATGTTGAGGTCACGGACATTGGTGTTGTAAAATCTCCGCGCCGCCTGGATTTTATTTTCCGTGTCCTCCAATTCCCGCTGAAGCTCAAGAAAATTATCACTCGCTTTCAGTTGGGGATAATTTTCCGAAACAGCGAAAAGGGACTTCAGCGCTCCGGTCAGCATATTTTCGGACTTGCCCTTCTCGGCGACCGTTTGGGCGCCCATTGCCCTTGTCCGCGCCTCGGTAACTTTTTCAAAAACTTCCCGCTCGTGCGCGGCGTAACCCTTGACCGTTTCCACGAGGTTGGGAATAAGGTCGTAGCGCCTTTTTAGCTGGACATCAATGTCCGACCACGCCTCTTTGGCGCGGTTGATAAGGCGGATAAACCCATTGTAGGCGGCAATAAACCACCCGACAACAATCGCGATAAACCCTAAAACAAACCAAAGTATTGTATTCATAATATTAAATAATTAACCAATAATAACTTAATTGTAATTATAGCAAACTTTTCACTTTATCGGACCAGCGGGAGTCGAACCCGCCGTCACACCCACCCCAAGGGTGCATGTTGCCGCTACACTATGGTCCGAAACCCGGGCAAAGGAATTCTTGGGTGCCTAATGGGATTTGAAACCACTCACACATTTAATCTCTCAATTTGCTTCATAAAAGTCGGCAAATCTTCCTTGATTGTTTCCCATAAAATTTCTTCATCAACGCCCCAATACTCATGAGTCGCCTTATTGCGCATCCCTATAACTTCACCCCATGGGATATCCGTGTATTTTAATTTTATTTCTTCCGGCAAATTTTTAACCGCTTCTCCGATAATTTCGAGATTTCTAACAACAGCATCAATTGTTTTATAATCTTTGGAAAATTTATCAAAATCCAGTCCAACCGTATATCCTTCTATTTTTTTAATAGATTCTTTAATGTCCTGCAAATATAATTCCGGAAATCTTTTAGACATAAATTACTTCATCAAGTATGCTCTTTTTAATAATCGGCTTGATGGCTTTTTTTGAAACAAGATCAACTTTTTTGTTCAAAACTTCACTTAAGTGCTTTTCCAGTCTCATAAAATCAAAAAAACCGATTGGTGATGAAAATTCCACCAAAATATCTATATCGCTATCGTTTTTTTCCGTGCCTCTGGCAACAGAGCCAAAAATACCCACTTGTTTTACATGGTATTTTTCCTTTATCATCGGCAGACTCTTATAGACAATGCTTTTTATTTCCTCTTTTTTCATATTTTTATTTTATACCCACTATTGGAAAAACCAATAATTTTCCATCTTGGGTGCCTAATGGGATTTGAACCCACTCCGGGAACTCCACAGGTTCCAGTGCTAACCATTACACTATAGGCACCATCAATACTTCGGCTTCTCCTCCTTTATACCACGATTCCTGCCGTTAAGTCCAGCCAAACGCACATCCGTGTAATTTTTGGTGAAAGGTTTTTTTAAAAAAATAGTCCAAAAATAATTGACGCCATACCGTAATCCCGTTACCAACGCTCCCTCGGCGGCCACGCGCCTGCCTGACGCGTAAATTGGAAGACAAAAAGTAAACTTAACATCGCCGATTGGATAAAGCCGACGGGCCAAATCTGAATCTTCTCCATAGAAATCAAATTCCGAATTATAACCGCCAATTTTTTGCAAGGCAGAGCGCTTCACGACAAAATTTCCTCCTTGAATCATAGAGCCGACTCGAAAAACATATCGGTTCATTAAATAAAATATAAAGCCAACGCCGTAAAATAAACGCATCCATATATTGAATATACGAGACTGGTCATAAAAAATATGAGGACCGCTTAAGGCGACTAGATTATTGTTGCTGGAAAAAGCCCTAAAAACTTTGTCTATCCACCCGGGAGTCAAAATGGTATCCGCGTCTACGTTGGCGACGAGATCGCCGTTTGACGCTAAAAAGCCGGCGCGGCGGGCATTAACCAGTCCCTTTTCAGGTTCATAAATAACCCGCACACCGGCAAAAGACGCGGCAATTTCCCCTGTTCTGTCAGTGCTGGCATTATTAACCACTATAATTTCAATCTCTCCCGATTTCTCCGCCGCTTGTTTTAATATTGAACCAATGCATTTGCCAATCAAATTTTCTTCATTATAGGCCGGAACGACAAAACTTAATTTCATAAAATAATTATAACTTATCGCAAGTTATCTCGCCATATATTTTCTCCCATTCTTCGGCAATATTGGGCACAGAAAATTTTTGAACAAATTTTGACGCGTTTTCACCTAATTTTTCCCTAAAAGCGGGATTTTTTATTAAAAATATTATTTTTTCCGCAAACGCCTCATAATCGTTCGGCTTCACCAAAAACCCGGTCTGGTTAGTAATATATTCGGGAAGGGCGCGGGCACTTACTCCGACAGCGGGCAACGCGCAAGCCATAGCCTGAATAAGCGACATGCTTTGTGTTTCTGAAGTGCTGCCGATAACGAAAATTTCCGCGGCCCTGTAAATTTTAGCCAGCGTTGGTTGGTCTACAGTTCCGAAAAATTTAACTGCGTCGCTCACGCCCAAATTTTCAGCCAAATTTTTCAATTCACCGGCAGCGTTTCCGTGGCCGGCCAAAACAAGATTAATATCAGGAATGCGTTTTCTCACCAAAGCCAAGGCCCGAATTATGACATCAACATTTTTCTCCGGAGAAAGCCTGCCGGCGCACGCCAAAACGGCATTTGAAAATCCAAATTCCTTTTTCAATTTTTCCTTATCACTAGAGGGCGCCGTATTAAAAATATCAAAACTAACGGGGTTTGACATCACCTTATGGGGCCGTTTAAAGCCAAATCGGGCCATCTCGTCAAAGACAGATTGCGATGGCGCGGTCACATAATCGCAATGATTATAATACCAGACAACATATTTCATGGTAATTTTTTCAAACCAGCCGGCCTTAATCGGGCTATAACGCGTAAATTCGGCAATAGCCGTGTGGTTAGTGCCCACAATAGGGATATGATTAATTCGAGCCGATATCAAAGCATCCAGCCCCAAACCAAAAAACAACTGAGAATGAATCACATCCGGAACAAAAGATTTAGAAAAACGCCAACGCCAAGGGGATGGTGTCACTAGACGCGCCTGACCGGTGCCCGACAATGGATAATGAAATGAAAAATAGCGTTTAATTCTTATATTCTCTCCCAAATCCAATTCTTTTCCTGATGGAATTTTCACTTTTTTATAATCTTCATCCGAATAACGCGGCGCAAAAAAGGTTATTTTATTGCCAGATTCGGCCAATTTCTTAGCCAACGCAATTATTGAATCAGAAATGCCGCTTATTTCCGGATAAAAATTATCAGAGAAGATGGCAATTTTCATTTTTTTCCATTTTTTTAATTTTCAAACGAACGCATTTTATAAAAAATACATATCCAATGGTTAAAACAACAAGAATCACGGCAATAATAATTCCCGCTGATTCAATATACTTAGTGGCCAGATTGTACGAACCGCCTAAATAATAACCGATTGCCATAATTAGAGCATATTGAAAAATTGTAATGGGAAAAGCGTAAGAAATGAATTTTTTAAACGGCATCTTTACGAGTCCGGCGCTTATTAAAAATGGCGCGCTTAAACCATAAGCCAGTTTCCCAAAAAACATTGTTTTCCTGCCGTGGTTGCGCAAAAGTTTTTCCATGGGAATAAGCCGGGGGCCGTATTTTTTCGCGATCTTTGTTTTATTTCCAAATCGCCCGATATAGTAGTAAATAGTATCCGGTATGAGGTCGCCCAAGAGAAGGACTCCGAAGGCGGGGAAAGGTTGAAAGTATCCCAAATAAACAAAAAACCCGGCCACTAGAGCAATTATTGGGCCTTCCAAAACAACCAAAGGAAAAAGAATGAGATATCCGTATTTCTTGATGATAAAGATTAAAGGTTCCACAACAATTCTTTTATACCACGATTTTTGTTGCTCAATCTAGCCAAAACAAACAAAAGCGAGGACAGACGGTTCAAGTAGGCCAATATATCCGGCCTAACTTTTTCTTTGTTCCCGAGTGCGACGGCGCTTCTTTCCGCCCTTCGCGCCACCGCGCGCGCGCAATCAAGCAAAGCCGACAACTCGCTTCCTCCCGGAACCACAAAATTTTTTATTTTCGGCAGTTTTTTCCCAATCTCTTCAATCAGCTTTTCCATTTCTTTTATTCTGCCTTTTTTCAGCCCCTTTTCGGCTCCCGCCATTTCCGCCTGAATCGCGAACAAATCATTCTGCGCGCCATTAAGCAAATTGGAAACCGAATCTCCGCTTGGGCTTGGAAGCTGAACCTCCAAGTCGGCTGCTTTTACCTTGCAAAGCCCCAAAAAAGAAACCAGCTCGTCAAGCGCGCCAAGCGCTTCTATTTTTGGCGAGCTTTTGGAAATTTTTTTGGCGCGGCCAAAAAGAGTTGTTCGGCCTTTATCGCCATGTCCCGTATAAAACACCATACACTAATGATACAAGAGAATGGAAATTTTAAAAGCGAACGATGGTGGATTTAAATAAGAAAGCTCCCATTTTTTACAATTGGTTTATCAAAAAATATTACAATATAAGATATTCACAGTCGGGCGTAATTTATTCAATAAATTGTTGCATAGAATTTTTACTGTTGCTATAATATAAAATATAACAAAATGATTAAACGGCACTATATAACAATAAGTAATATAATTCCCATTCAGCCCGCAGGGCTGGATTACGAGAGAGAGAGAGAGAGTAAAATCGCTTCGCGATTTTACTCTCTCTCTAGACGAATCAGTTTTGGGCTGAAAAATTTTGTAAATCCATTACTGTAAAACGCCATTTTAATGGCGTTTATTGCGTTTTATAAATAAGGTCGAGTATAAAACGGTTTCCAAGGTCGACGGAAACTGAATAATAACTATTAATATATTTAACACATTAAATAAACCATATGCACAAAATAATCAGAAAATTGTTAGGGAAATTAAATATCGCAATTGCGTCAGTGCTTGCAGTGTTAATGGCTGGCGGATTCGGCGGCGCGGCTTATGTCTTGGCGTCGTCAACATCCAGCTTCACCCAAACAATTAACCCTGGCACGCTTGCGGTGGATATTGTGGATGGCAGTTATGCTTCGGTTAGTAGTCCCACTATGTCAATGAACGCGGTAACTTTCAGTTTTAGTTATCAGACATCCACCGGCACTTTCGGCACGGCTTCCGAACAGCTTTACATTTCAAACCCCGACGCGGCGGATAACGGCTGGGTCGTGGCCATAGCAGCATCGTCCACTACGGCTTATTGGGACAGCGCGGGCACAGATTTTGATTTTAACGACCCAACAGCCTCGGCGGGAGATGGGGCTGATGCCGATAGTTTAGGCGGACAGATGACAATTGATCCATCGGGGGCAACTTTGGCCGTAGGCCAATGCGCGAGTTGCACCACCGGCAATGTTACTTTGGGGTCTTCGGCTTCCTATAGCGAGGACGCAGTTGACAGCATCACCATTGCCACGGGAGCCGCGGCTTCCGACGATATTGGAGACTGGACAATACAGGGAATCAGCATCAGCCAAACAATCCCGGCCGAACAGCCGGCCGCCAGCGATTACAGCCTTGACCAGATACTTACTATCACCACTTCATAAAAAAATTATGTTAAAATTAAATATCACAAAGAAAGCGATGCGAGCCGTTGCTTTTGGTGTTCCCGTTTTGGTCTTTGTTTTGTTTGCGTGCAATGCTCTCGCGATTGAATACGGAGGTTTGGGCGGCAGGCCGGCACATCCAAGAAAAGATAATCCCCGCACCGAATCCATTTTTATTCATACCGCCGAACCGGGCGCGGTGATAAAGGAAGGAGTGCTTGTTGTCAACAATAAAAAAGAAACAAAGACGGTAAAGGTATATGCAGTTGATTCCACTCCATCCACTGGCGGCGCTTTTGCCTGCGAACAATTATCTCAAACAAAAGACGATGTCGGCGCGTGGGTTGCTCTTAAAGAGTCAGAGGTAACGCTTGAACCAGGAACAAACAAACTTGTTCCTTTCACAATTACCATTCCGCAAAATGCGAGCGTTGGCGAACATAACGGATGTATCATCATCCAGGAAAAGAAAGAAAAAGTTGAAGGAAAAAGCGGAGTAAATCTGTCTTTCCGCACGGGGTTGCGGGTGGCCATTACCATTCCGGGTGAACTTACAAGAAAACTTGAAGTTGTCGGATTTACCGTAACCAAGCGCGATGACGGCAGTTTTCTTTTACATCCCAAAGTGAAAAATCTCGGCAATGTTTCCATTGACGCTGATGTGCAAGTTATTACGCGGTATTTCTTCGGTTTAACGCATTTCATCCACGGAGGACAGTACCCGATTTTGCGTGGTGAAATCTCGGACTGGAATTTTAAACTGAAAAAACCTTTCTGGGGTGGTTGGTATCGTTCAAGTTTTGCCGTAGAATACGATAAAAATCCGGAAGCTGGTGTCGGGGTAAAGAGTGGAAAAGAACTTACTCGCATCGCGGGGGCATCAGTCTGGTTTTTCAGTTTCCCGACGCCAGCAGGACTTGTGATAGAAATAATTGTTCTCTTACTTATCGCATTTGGCGGATTTCTTTTCTGGCTTTCAAGAGGGCGCAAGAAATGGATTGAAGAAAATTGGGTAGAGTATGAGGTGAAATCCGGTGAGGGCATCAATGCGCTTGCCGAACGCTTTAATGTGTCTTGGAAATTGCTTGCCCGGGTCAATGAATTAAAACCGCCCTATGCTCTTAAACCAGAAGAAAAAATTAAAGTCCCGCCGGCAGAGAAATAGAATATGGAATCTGAAATTTAGAACCCCGGATCAGAGACTATGTTTCGGTAAGAGACAGGTCTGGAGTAAAATTTCTGTAATTCGGCGAGCCGTTTTTACATGTGTAAAACTCTTTTTTCAAAGAGCGGTTTTCTCGTTTTTGAAGCCGAGACGAGTTGTGCAAAAATTTTTCGTATTATTTATAATCTTCGTGTGGATATTTTCCGGGTGGCCGCCGATTTGGAATAACCCTAGAGTTCCATCAGAAATTCCAAAAACGCAGGCCGCGACAACTCCGACGTTTGAAGCGGGAGAAGTCACTATTAGCGATTCGCTTAACTGGACAAGCATTACTTTATCGGGCACATACGCTTCAGCTCCGGTTATAATCGCAACGCCGGTGACGGCCGTAAATTGTGAGGCCCAAGGTTCCTGTGCCGGGAATAGCACCGGGGGCGGAGGCGGTATGTACCCGATTCCCATAGTAAGAAATGTCACGACAACTGGTTTTGACATTTCAATGTGCGTAGACGGGGGTAATACCGCCTGTTCAACCGGCGTAAGTGCCGAAACATTCCATTGGTTTGCGTTTGATGTTGATGATGCCGCCAATTACGATTGGATTGAAGTGGGCACTACAACCAATGTGGATGTTAGTGGAGGAAATACATCCGGAACCTTTACGACTTCATTTGCCACCGCCCCTGTGGTCTGGACACAAGCGCAAACATATTCGCAAAGCGGCAATATCGGCGCGGTTGCTTGGGTGAACGATACCGTTACGACAAGCGCTTTTACTTATATAGGCTGTACGCACCAAGGAACGGGGAATAGCTGTACCGGCGGTACCAACGAAACATTTGGCTATGTAGCCATAGACACAACCAATGAGGCTTTTGACGCCACTAGTAATTTCCAATCTGGTATGGTTGATATATCAAACAGCCAGTGGGCGGGGGGTACTTTTTCACCTGGATATACAAATCCTAGAGTGATGGTGACTCAGAACGACGATGACGGCGGAGAAGACCCGCAATATGCCTGGGTGAGGAATGTAACCAATTCCGGAATGGATTTTAGGTATTGCGAGGAAGATAGTGGTACCACTTGCAATACCCACACCAGTGAGAAAACCTACTGGTTTGCCTTGGAAGAACCAGTAGAAGGTACATCACAACTTCACTTTCGCTGGCGGGACGATACTACTGTTTTAAATACCAGCGGCGGCTGGCTGGCAGCAGAGGATTCAAATAGTATTGGCGACATTACCAAAAACAGCACCTATCGCGTGAGGATTGAATCAGCCGCCATCAGAGCAGAATCAGCAGCCAGAACTTATGAGTTGCAATGGGGGGACAAAACCGGGCAGTCGTCCTGTTCGGGGATTTCCACCTGGACCGGCATTGCCGACGCCTCTGACAAATTTGATATGGTTGATACCACAAATATTTCTCCGGATGGTGAATCTACTTCGCCGGCTCTTTTGGCAAACAGCGAGGGTTATACTTATACTACCGGTGAAGGCCGGGATGTTGCAGATACTACAGGTTCTATCGGTCCAATGTCCGCCAATTATTACACTGAATTGGAATACAGTTTTAAAGCTACCGATGATGCAGTCACCGGCCACACCTATTGCTTCCGGCTTTATGATACAACGGCCGGTGCTGCCCTAGATAGTTATTCAGTTTATCCGGAAACGACAATCAGTTCGGTTGCCATATTAACAACAATCGGTGAATACGGCACGGTTGTTTTAACCGGCAATACTCCTTCAACCGTGAATCTTGCTGATACGTATACTAATTTAGTTGTAGTTGCCTCGGCCCGCTACGCGCCAACCACTGATCCCCAGCGGGCGCCGCGAATAATCGCCAAAACTTCCACCAGTTTTGACATTAAGGTTGACAATTACGCCGGAAGCTTAACCGGCAATACCACGGTTGATTGGATAGCCATGGAAGCCGGCTCTTACACTATTTCCGACGGCGGATCGGGAACCAAAGTAATTGCCGGCACGGAAAATACTAACGGCACTTATTGTGGTACGGACGCCCAAAGTGGCACGCCCAACGTTGTCACTTTTTCTCCCAATTTTAATGGAGCGCCGGCAGTTATCACTACAGTCGCCTCTAACAACGATACTGCTTGGGCGGTAACTCATGTTGATGATAACACGCTCTACGATAACGAACCTACTGCCAGCACTATGCGCGTTATGCTGAATGTTTCATTTAATAGTTGTACCACGCCTCACGGAGCGGAAGATATTGATTATATCGCTTTTGACACCGGGCACGGCACAAACAACAGTGTTGATTTTGACGCCACTATTGGAGTTAATACTGTTAGTTGCTGTAATACCACTGGTTATGCCACTAATTTTTCCAGCTCTTTTTCCACGGCGCCCGAAGTTTATGTGATTGCTCAAATGGGCGAAGACGGCGGAAACGGCGGATACGCAGTGACTCATACCGGCACCGCAGTATCAGCAAGCACCCACTACGGTTCCATTGATGAAGATGGTCCCAGTGCTGACAGGAGTCATACTGATGAGAATGTTGCGATTATCGCCTTTGATTCATCCTCGGATTCCATCGTGAGCAACAGCACGGCCTTGGATCAAACTACTTTTCGTTTTTATGATAATACGGACTCTATTCAACCAGGAACAGCCAAAGCGGCGGAAAATACTGCCATAACCGAGGTAGCAAATTCAGATATTGTCAGAATCCGGACGGCCCTTCAAGCCGGTATAGATAATTTAAACACTTCTGCCGTGGCTTTTAAACTTCAATACGGCCAAGGTTCTATGTGTTCTTCCATCGGCACCTGGACCGATGTTGATTCGGCCGGCGGCGCCGGCATTTGGCGAGGCTACAATAATACTACGCCGGCTGACGGCACCCAAATTACTTCTTCTCTGCTTAATTTTCAAACCAATGCCTTGGAATCTTATGAAGAGCAGAATAATTCTGCTGTCAACCCAGCAGCTATTTCCAAAGGCAGCCGCGGCGAATGGGACTGGGTAGTCCAAAACAATGGAGCTTCTGGCTCGACTGATTATTGTTTTAGAACTGTTTTATCCGACGGTTCAGTAATCCAATATACTAATTATCCGAAACTGACGACAGCCGCGGCCGGCGCGCTTAGCGTTGACATTGTTGACACTGGCGGCAGTTCGGTTCCAAGTCCCTCAATGGCGATGGCGGCTATAAGCGCGGCCATTGCTTCCCAGCAGAGCACCGGCGTTTTCGGAATTTCCGACCAAAAAATCCGCGTGAGCAACAGCATGGCCAATCAGTTGTGGACTTTGACCGTCGCGGCAAGCTCCACCGGCGCTTTTTGGGACGGGGCTTCGGCGGATTACGATTTTAATGACGGCTCGGGCGCGGTTGACGGTTCGGACGCCGACAGTATGGGAGGACAGATGACGATTGACGCGGCGACCAATGGCGTCATCACACCGCAAACCGGATGTTCAAGCGCCGGTTTAACGCTTGGTTCGTCGGCTTCCTTTGACGAAGGTGCGACAGACACTATCACTCTGCTTACTGCCGGAGTGGCTGCTGAAATCAGCTGTTATTGGGATCTAACGGGCGTAGATATCTCTCAGGTGATTCCGGCCGAACAGCCGGCGGACAGTTATTCCATAGATATGGTTCTTACCATAACCGCTAATTAAAATGAACGATAAACTTTTAACAGCTTACAAAATTTTTCCTATTTTTTTTGTTTTTTTAATAATTTTTTTTGTTTTTCCAAAAGGAGTTTATTCCGCCGGCACTTCAAATTTTCAACTAGAGATAATTCCGGGTTATCAATGTTATGACGGACAGGATAATGATAATGACGGCTTAGTTGACTACCCCGATGACCCGGGCTGCTCCGGCTACACTGATAACGATGAGACCGATGCGGTTGCTCCTTATTGTGGTGACGGAAGCTGCAATAACGGAGAGAATTGCAGTACATGTTCGGCCGATTGCGGCCAATGTCCGTCCGGCGGAGGAGGGGGAGGAGGTGTGTCCCTGCCGGCCACGAGCGTTACTTTTTCCGGGCGCGCCTATCCACTAAGTAAAGTAACGGTTTTGAAGGACGGCCAAAAAGCGGTTACTACCATTGCGGGTCCGGGTGCCAAGTTTAACACTTCAATCACCGGGCTTTCCGCCGGCAATTATATTTTTTCTTTGTACGGAGAAGATAATCAAGACCAGCGCTCCACCTTGTTTACTTTTTCGGTGTATATTACCATCGGTGCCACCACTAATATTACCGGTATTTTTATAGCACCCACAATTAATGTTGATAAAAAAGAGGTTAAGCGAGGCGATAATATCGCTATTTTTGGCCAGTCGGCGCCGAATTCAGAAATTATCATTTCAGTTAATTCCGACAAAGAGTTTTTTGAGAAAACACAGTCGGACCAAAATGGAGTGTATTTATACAACTTTGACAGTTCCGTTCTAAAAAAGGGAAACCATTATACAAAATCAAAAGCGGCAGTGGACGGTAAAATAACTTCTTTCGGAAAAACCATAGGTTTTTTGGTCGGTGCGAAAAATATTATCAAGGCCGTGGAAGAATCTTTAAAGGGCGATTTAAGCGGCGACGGCAGAGTCAATCTTATTGATTTTTCCATCGCCGCTTATTGGTATAAACAAACGCTGAGCGCAAAGTTCGCGTCCAAAGAAGCCCAACAATTAAATTCTGATGGCAAGATTGATTTGATTGATTTTTCAATAATGGCATTTTACTGGACAGGTTAGCGTGCCTTGCAGGAATTTTTAATTTTTAAATAAATTTCAATGATTCAAATTCAACAACTTAAAAACTGTCTTGCGGCGCTATTGATAATTTTTGCGGTTTTTTTCACGACTGCGCCGGTTTTTGCCGCGGAGATTTCTTTGGATTCCCAAAACAGAGAAATCGGAATCGGCAGCCAATTTGAAGTAACTGTTTCTTTGAATACCGAAAACGAAGATATTAACGCTCTGGAAGGAAAACTTTTCTTTTCCGGCAATCTGCTTGCGCTAAAAGAAATTAAAGACGGCGGTTCCATTATTAATTTTTGGATGGAAGAACCGAAACAAACGGAAAAAGAGATTGTTTTTTCCGGCATTGTCCCCGGCGGCTATATTGGCGGCAGCGGGCGAATTTTTTCAGCGGTGTTTTACGCCAAAAAGGAAGGCAAGGGCTTTATAGAAATCCGCAATCCCAAAGTTCTCCTAAATGATGGGCAAGGAACGGAAACCAAAACCAAAACTTCTATTTTGAAAATCGCTATTTCTGCAAAAACACCTTCGGTTTTGCCGCCCGAAAAGAAAGATATTGAGCCGCCAGAAGATTTTTTACCGGAAATAACGCGCGACCCGAGCGTTTTTGGCAATAAATGGTTTTTGGTATTTTCCACGCAAGACAAAGAATCAGGCATTAACTATTACAAGGTTTGCGAAGGGAAAAGAAAATGTGTTACTGCCGAAAGTCCATATCTTTTGAAAAATCAAAATTTGGATGAAGAAATTATAGTCAAAGCGGTGGATAAAAGCGGAAACAATAAAATAGTCGTTCTACCACCACAAAAACCAAAGATATGGTATGAAAATTATCTATATCTCGTTATACTAATAGCGGGAGTGATGCCTGTTTATATCATTCGGAAATTATGGAAAAAATATTTCGGAAAAAATTAATATTGCTTAGTTTTTTGTTTTTTTGTTTTTTTGTTTTGCCAGTTTTCGCCCATGCGACGAATTTGTATTTTTCTCCTTCTTCCGGTTCTTACGCCATTGGACAAACTTTTTCTGTCGGCGTTTATGTTTCAAGCGCGAACCAAGCGATGAACGCAGCCTCCGGTATTATTACGTTCCCGCAAGATAAGTTTGAAGTAACTTCTCTTTCAAAAAATGGGTCTATTTTTACACTTTGGGTCCAGGAGCCGTCATTTTCCAATAGTTCCGACACAGTTAATTTTGAAGGAATTGTACTTAATCCCGGCTTCACGGGAGCAAGCGGAAAAATTATCACCATAAATTTTAAAGTAAAAGCGGCCGGAACAGCCATTCTTCGTTTTTCTTCCGGCTCTGTATTGGCCAATGACGGCAAGGGAACAAATATTTTAGCAAATTTGGGGAGCGCGAGTTTTTCACTGGGAGGCGTGGGACCTTCGGTACCGAAAGCGACCACTCCATCCGAATCAGCTGGCGCTCCCCCGGCACCTCAAATTTTTTCTTCTACGCATCCGGATCCAAATCAATGGTACGCGGCGAATGACGCAAAGTTTACATGGTCAGTGCCTTCAGGAGTAACTGCCGCTCGCCTTTTGGTTGGAAAAATCCCTCAAGCCATTCCAACGATTTATTACTCGCCGGTAATTACATCAAAGGAGCTTCCGGATTTAACCGATGGCATTTGGTATTTCCATGTTCGTTTGAAAAATAACGCTGGTTGGGGCGGAATTTCTCATTTTAGGTTCCAAATTGATACCGAAAAACCAAGTAGTTTTGATATTCAAGAGGTTAAAAGAGAGGATTTGACCAATCCTAAAATTAAATTCGCCTTTGACGCCAAGGATAAAACCTCAGGTATTGACCACTATGCGATTCAAATAGATGAAAAAAGTCCGTGGGCTTGGCAAGATGACGGAACCGGTATTTACGAAACACCGACTCTCGGCCCCGGCAAACATATTCTAATCGCTAAAGCAATAGATGAAGCCGGCAATTCGCTTGCCAATTCGGCGGAGTTTGTTATTGAAGCACTGAAGTCTCCGGTAATTACCGATTACCCCAAAGAATTGACAAGTGGTGAGGTCTTGATTGTAAAGGGAATTACTTATCCAAATATTCAAGTAGTTGTTTGGCAACAAGGAGAAAATGAAAATTCCGAAAACCAAATTGTGAAAAGCGACAAAGACGGAAGATTTACTTTTATCGCCAATGAAAAATTAAAAGATGGTGTTTATAAGTTGTGGGCTGAAGCAGTTGACGGCAGGGGCGCGAGAAGCAAACCGACGGAAAAAGTAACCATCGCCGTTAAACAGCCGACAATCTTAAAAATAGGGGCAGGAATGGTAACTATCCTTACCGTTGCCATCCCGCTCGTTGCTCTCATTATTCTTTTGCTGGCGCTTATTTGGTACGGATGGCATAAATTTTTGTTTTTCAGAAAAAAAATTCGCAAGGAAACCAAAGAAGCTGAACAAGCATTGCGCAAAGCAATTAAACTGCTCAAAAAGGATATTAAAGACCAAATTAAATTATTGGAAAAAACAAAATCAAAACGCCAACTTACCGAAGAGGAGGATAAAATCTCAAAACATTTAAGAAAAGATTTGGATGATGCCGAGAAATTTGTTAGCAAAGAAATTAAAGATATTGAAGAAAGCGTATAATCAGAGAGAATTTTATCTTCCGGAGTTTTGGTTTTTTCCTTTCGTTTCCAGTTCTTCAGACATTTCCTTTTCTTTTTGTTTTTCCAATTCGTCTTGCTCCGCTTTTATTTTTTCCAAATTGTCCTTTTCCAAAAATACGCTCGGCGGGTCCTCTTCGGCGAAGTTAATTCTAATGCTTCTCCGCTCCAATTTTGGTTACTGTCCATTCACCGCCCCTAATCGCAAAAACATAATTTCCAGCAAATACATTATTCACCGTGAAGTCTCCTTTAAAATCGCCTACCTCATTAACAAGCCTTGGCGTTGAATTTCCGCCCTCGTCCACCATATCTATAATGAAGTTGCCTCCCTTTTTGTTGTTTACGTTAAAAGTATATTCTCCGGCCGGCAGATAAAACTTTTTTGTCACTTGAATGCCTTTTCCGGCAAAAGAATCGGGAGCGGGCGCGTTTTTCGCGAGTTTGTCTTGTTGATCAAAATTAATTTGCCAACGACCGCCGTCTACATCAACAAAATATCCTCCGCCGTTTGATTTAAATGTTATTGCGCCGTCAAACGCTTCAGCGTCCTCATACCCCACGCTTATATTGCCTCCTGTATATCCCTCCCCCTCTTCAAGCGTTCCATTTTCATTTTTATCAAAATATACATTTACGCTGAAAACATCGTTTGAACCTGTTTGATTTTTTGCTCTCAAAACAACCAATCCTTTATTTAATTCAACCGGTCCGATAAGTTTTCTTCCTTCGCCGTTAAAAATAAATTTATTCTGTTCCGTTGACGCGGTTTTCTCTTTTTTATTTTCAATATGGTTATCGTGGCTGGATAATATTCCATAGAACGCTCCTATGGCGATAATAATTCCGATAATCCAAATTGTGATATTTTTTGTTGTCATATTTTTAATAAATTTAAATTAAATTAATATTTTATTTAAATTTTAATTAATTTGCCGGCAAAGAAGGAACTTTTATGTCTCCTCCCGCTGGGGCGGGAACAAAACCGCCGCCTTCGGGAGGAGCCCCCTTGGTGAATATTCCGGTGCACAGTTGAAATCCGGTAGCCGGGTCTATTCCTATCAGCGTTATCACATTATCATTATTACTAAAATTTGCCATAACAAAATATTTATCATTAGGCGGAGAAGATAACGGGAAAAGAGCAAAATTTTCAAATTGATATTTAGGATATGACCCGCTAAAGACAACTATCCCGTTTGATGGATTGGTATCCGGCAAAAACTGAAGGATTACTTTCCCCGTATCAATGGAACTTTTCACAATCGCGCTGTCAAACCCGCAAGACGCCCCGCCGTAAATCGCCTCGCTTTTTTTACTATGCTGTTTTTTCTTTGGATTTTTGGAAATTGGGACTTTTGGTTTTATAACATCCGGAGGAGTCAGGCATTCACAATCCGAGAAAACCTTCGCCCATTTTTTTCCAAATTTCTTTGTATAATAATCCCAGTCGCAGATTTCATCTTTATTGCCACAGACAATTCCTATTTCACATTCTTCTCCAAATTTCTTTTCTAAAATCTTATTCCCACAAAATGCGTCCTTGTAAATATTTTTCGCGTTATCTCTTATTATGATATTCTCTTTATTGAATTGAATAATAATGGAAGCGATAGACGGATTTCTGTCTTCACCGCTAAATTTTTTCGGATCAATCCTGTCCGGCGCGCTCCATTTTTGAGAACTTTTGCCAAGCGCCGAAAAATATATTTCACTCTCATCTTCTTTCTTTGTTTCCCAGACGGATACAGCGGACATATCGCCTTGTTCACGAAGATATGTCGCATTCGCGCGAGTTGGAACAGTTTCATTCGACGACACGACCTGTCTAAGACTTCCGCCAATCGGCGTAACATTCACCAGCTCTTTCGCGCCGCCGTCAAAAAATAATATACTGTCCGCGTCGCTTGAACTTTTTGGATTATATATAATAACCGGGTTTATTCCTTTGCCGGCGTTTCGCGCGTCAAAATTTAAGTTTGACGGAGACGCTTTCACGTACCAAATATTCCCATCTTTCCCATTCCAGCCAACGACAACATTATGTGAATCAATCTGCATATCGGCGGTTGCGCGGTATTTCGCCGGAATACTTTCATCCGTAATTGCGCCTACATTTCCGCCACCAATTTTTGAAACATCCCAACCGTTCACTCTGTCATATGTTCCCAAATAAGCATTATCATCTCCACCCACCCTCGCCGTAAATACCAATAAATATCGCGAACCTTCTACTGTTATGTAGCCAAGCTCGGGCGATGCTATCCTATCCGCGCCACTGAACGGTATTTTCACGGGATCTGCCCAAAAACCATTCGTATATTCAGAATAATATAGCGTTCGCTCATTGCCATTTCTGTTAACCCACACAACAAGCACGTGGTTGGCGTCCTGCATATAAATAGTCGGATCTACATCATCTCCGGCGATCGCAAAGAGTCGCGCCGGCTTGCTCCACCCATTGCTATCCCATTTTGACGCCACGATATCCGCTCCTTTATTTCCTTTCAGTCCGGTATTGCTCCATACTGCCATAGCTTCGCTCCTGGAACTTGATATGTCGGGATCATTATCGTCACCCGGCAATTTTGCTATTAAATTGGCGCCGCCTTCGTAATAAATATCTTTATCTGCTTGATGAAACCATTTATTGTTATTTTGCTTGTAAATGGAGTACGCTATGTCCCAATTTCCTTCTCCATTGTTTTGCCAAACGGCAATAGCGTCGTATTGGTCTGATACATTGTTATTTATTATTACGGTCCTTATAAAAAGAACGCCGGCGACTATTATGAATATGCCCGCAAAAGCCAACACCACTTTCATAATGGGCGATATTGATGAAATAAATTTTGAGGTTATTATTTTTTTAATCATAAAATTAATGATTAAATTGTACCACAAATTCCGCGCGCAAGTCAGTGTTTGTTTTGAAAATAAGTCGGACTTAATACATATTTATGGTGCGCGGGGGGGGATTTGAACCCCCACAGGATTGCTCCCACCAGCCCCTCAAGCTGACGCGTCTACCGATTCCGCCACCCGCGCTTCTTGTTTACCTTTTTCATTATCATCGCCGGACGAATTCCCCGCGTCCTCTTTGGGATTTTTATTTTCACTTTCTCCCAAATCACCCTCGCTTAACTGAGAAACCGGGGTTTGTTGATTTTGTTCCTCTGGCAAAGGAGATACCCCTTTCTGCACCACCCCTCTTATCTGCTTCATTTTCCTGCGAATTTCCTTTGCCGCCTTTTCGCGGATATAATAAAGTTTGGCGCGTTTCACTTTCGCGCGCTTAACAATCTCAATTTTGTCAATATTGGGGGAAAAAACGGGGAAAATTCTTTCAACGCCTATTCCCTTGGATATTTTTCTCACCGTAAAAGTCGCGCCCGGTTCAAACCCGTGCTTGTGGGCGATTATGAGTCCTTCAAAGGCCTGCAAACGAGTTTTGTCGCCCTCCTTAATCTTCAGCCAAACCTTTATAGTGTTGCCGGGCCGAAGATCCCATTTTTTTCTTTCTTCAGATTTTATATCAGCCAATGCCATGATGCATTAGAATTTAGCACATTATTCGGCTTTACGCAACTTCAATAAAACATTTTGTAAATCCTCCGGCAAGTCGGCTTCAAGTTTGATTCTAACGCCGTCAAGCAAAAGCAATTCCAGTGAAGAAGCATGTAAAAAATGACGGCCTAAGCCAAAAGGATATTCTCCTCTTTTGGGCCCGTATAACTTATCACAAACTATGGGATGTCCGATTGCCTTAAAATGCGCTCTTATCTGGTGTGTCCTGCCGGTTTTCGGGTATGCGTTAACAAGCGTGTAAAATTTGCCCGTTTCCGGACTGCAAAAGATTTTGGAAACTTTATATTCAGTAATCGCTTCCCTGACCCTCCCAACCGTTTCTTTTGATGCTGATTTTTTACGGAAATCTTTTTTACTTCTTCCTATGGGCAAGTCAATAACACCTTCCTTGTTTTTTATCTTTCCGTACAGCAGAGCGGCATATCCCTTTTTTATTTTCCTCTCCTGAAACTGCTTTTTCAAATATTCAAACGCCCCCTGGTTTTTTGCAATCAATAAAATTCCCGAAGTGTCTTTGTCCAGACGATGAACAATCCCGGGACGAAACTCCGAATTATCTCCGACACCTTTAATCTTCGGATATTTTTTAAGCAGCCAATCAATTAATGTTTTTTCTTCAGACTTTCCATCTCCGTGAACCAGCAAGCCCGCCGGCTTGTTCACCGCCAGAATATTTTTATCTTCGTAAATTATGTCCATATATTTATTCGGGGATTTCAGTTTCTCTTTTTTCTTTCAGTTTTTTGAACAGTTTATCTATTTCTTCATCCGAGAGTTCTCCTTCTAAAAACATTCTTTTTATCTCCTTTTCCAATCCCTCCAAAAATTCTCGCCTTTCTTTTTCCTGCTTGCCAAATTGTTCTCCAATTCTTTCCATATCTCAATTATAACAAATGAAACGCGAGTGTAAATATCGTGTACAGTTAACCATATGAGGTGACATTTATGATAAATTGGGGTGACAAAGGTTAATCATCTTAATTTATTGGGTCAAATCATATGGCAAACACAAAACAAGCGGCGGTATATCCGCCAAAGGTTAGAAGAAAGTGGTATTTTTTGGTCGAAAAAGCGGGCAAAACAGTGAATGAGTTTTGCGGTGTCTGTACGCAATCTCAAGAAAGACATATTACAAATGGAGAAAAATCGACAATAATTCAAGAACATATTTGCCTAAAAAAGAACATCCGGAAACTAAAATCAAAGGAGCGTTGAAAATATTTATCCATGAACAGAAATTAAGAATCAATTATGGTCCAAGAAAGATGAAATTATTGGTAAAAAGAAAATTCAATATTGACGTTTCAACAACGGCAATTTACAAATTCTACAAGAAAAAGAATTTAATTCGCCGTCCGCAGAAGAAGTTGGCATGGTACAAACCAATCAAAGAACCAGTAATTCCAAAGGCTCCCGGAGAAGTGGTGCAAGTTGATACCAAGTATGTATGGATTAATAATAGACGGCAATACCAGCGCACTTTTATTGATATTTTTACAGGATTGCAGCATGCCGCGATCGTTGAAAACCTTGAGGCTCAGAATACAGTTGTTGCTTTCCAAGAGGCCGAAAAAATGTTTCCCTTTAATATCACAGGGATACGAAGCGATAATGGTTCAGAGAATCGCGGGCTTTTTCATCAATATCTTGGACAAAAAGGAATAGCTCATTATTTCATTCCAAAATCATCTCCAACTTGGGACGGAGCCGTTGAGAGAGCTCACGGAGTGATTGATCAAGAGTTCTATCTTAATCCGACAAAACCGTGGAAGACGTTGAAAGAATACTTGCATTGGTACAACTACGAAAGAATACATCTTGGCAAATACTTAAATGGCATGATACCGATTGAAAAATACAATTATTATTTATCAACAGTGTCACCCTTGAAGGTTAACTAAACACATTCTCCGCATTTCTATTCCGCCACAAGTCCGGTCGGAGGAGAGGGAGGAGTGGTGTCCAAAAGAACGGCACACGAGTATTGGACATAAAGCTGTTTGAGCGTGCCAACGCAAGGGTCGCCCAAAATAGCGTTAGCCGCGTCAATTGAACATGATGATTTGTTAAGGCAGTTTGTTTCAATGGTTGATTTTGAGTTTGAAGCGTGGCACGAAGAATTTATTGTGAAGGAATTGCAAGCTCCGTTTGGAGTCCCGTAACTCGCGAAATCTATTGAGGAAATGCTTTCGCCCGAGGGGCAGGACAATGTTACCGCGCCCCCCTCCGCAACACCCGCGCATCCGGTTCCCGAACAGGAACCGCAGTCGGCTGAACAAGACAGACACGTCTCTCCAGCGTCACAGGTTGAATCACCGCAATATGACGGTGGCGGCGGCGGTAGAGAAGTTGCCGCATCGCCGCCACTCCAATTATCCCAATTTCCCCCTCCGGAATCATAGTCAAAGAGGCCAGGCTGACCGGTTGTGATGGAAGTATCTGTCGCGGTACATACAACGGTTCCATTTGCATACGCGGTTAACTTATTGCCTACAACTTTTAGTTTAAAAATATCACCTGCCGTCATTGTTCTTCCGCAAGATTTTAATGTCGTCGATATTCCCGCTATTTTCTTGGCAATACTAACCCCTGTTGAATACAATTGGAGCGCGTAGTATGTCTCTTCAGTTGAGCTCACTCTGACAAGCACTTTTGAATAATTATCGGAGACCGGCAATGCAACCGCCGTTGCTTGGGAAAACTGGTCGGCAGGCACCGGAAGAGTGTAATATGACGCTGATAAAGCATCATGACCTTGTACTGTATTAGATACGATTCGCAGTGGTGATAATCCGGCGGGAGTCGCCCAATTACCACTGATGGGGTTTGCATCGGCCCTATTGAAATTATCATAAAAAGTTTTAGCATCGCCGCCTGTAGAAGATAAAGAAGGTGAATAATACAGCGAAGTGTCGTTCATTGTCATCCCATCTGTTGAAATCTTTCCGGGATTACTCACATTGACTCCAACACCTATCTTGCCCATGGGATGATATCCTCCCTTAAAATAATTCTTGATTGCGAATCTTACTGTTGGCAGATTACCTCCGGGGTCAAGAATTTCCAAAGATATTATGTATTCGCCCTTTTTCAATCCTGAAGGCAGTGTAAATGTTCCCTGTACCGTATTTTGTTTTTCCGGTGTTGCGTATCTGTTTTCCGCTTCAATCCAACCATCTCCAGGCATCCATTTCCTGATGTCAATATTCTTGAATTTTGATTTCCACATGAGCTGTCTGGTATTTATGTCAAGCAACGACAATTCTATGGGCCAATTATAATAGAAAGGGGCTGAACCGGTATTCCTGACCGTAAACGAAACACCGAAACTGCTCCCCGGCTCAACTCTCGCGGGATATTGAAATTCGTCAATTACGAAACGGTAACCCAAAGATTTTTGCACGAGAGACTCTTTCGCCTGAAGCGCCGCCCGATTATCCACATTATAGTTAGGTCCCCTTATGTCCATTTCGGTATAATGATAACGACGGAACAAATCAGTAAGCAAGTCGCTATGATGAAGCAAAGCGTCATTAGAATCTTTTGGGGTGTTTCCGCTCAATAAGTTGTAATCAATTTCACCTCCCATTGGAGCTGTTTTCCAACGATTCTTCAATAAATCTGATTCAAACGCGCTCATACTTCCGCGAAGAAAATCGTCTTTATGGAATCCAAATTGATAAGATTTAAAATCTGACGGGTAACGAACCATTATCAGCTTGTTTTTAAAATATTTCTTAAAGGCATCGCCAAGAATCTGCTGCATTTCCGCAGATAGATGGGGATGATGATGCTCTCCCCACCAGCCAATTATACCCATATTGATAAAACCCACTCTGGGGTCATTGTCCCAAGCTTGCGCCATCTTCTTAATAAGTTTGACTACTCTTTGTTTGAACTGGGCGCTTGAATAATCTCCCGTAGTCATATCACTCGGCCAAACAGTCTTTGGATTAGGCGGTTTCCGGTTAGGCCATTCAAGGTACACGCGAAGAATAACCTTCATATTTTTAGACATTAAATCAGTCCATTTTTGGGTAGAGGTGTAATTACTGCTGAAACCACGATTGGTGTAATCTATAATTTTATCCACTCCATCAGAGGCGCGATTTTCAATTTCATTCCAACCCACATAAGTCTTAAAAATACTCCCGTAATGCGATATCGGATTGCGTATTCCCTTTAATGGGTTGCGCAATCCGCCGGCATATTCCTGCGGTTTTATTGTTATTACCTGATTTGCATAAACGGTTTTTGGTTTTAAAAACTTTACAGGCAATTCAAAATAAGCGGGAGTGATTTTTTCCATGATTGCGGCCTTGAGTTTGTTGAACAGAGATTTTAACGAATCAAAAGAGAGGGAGATGGCGGCAAGCTGGTTTTGCTGCTCCAAAGAAAGAGAGGAGGCACGGGCGGGTGATGAGACTCCGGCAAATAATATAAATATGATGGATACCGATATTAATGGTATGAATAAAACTTTTTTCATATACGCATTTATTATATCAAAAAGAGGAATATTCAACAATAAAAAACGCGTTTACCCGCAAAAACCGATTTCTTCCAATTATCGCAATATCCTTGACATTTTCAGCCTGTAATATATACTATAATCATACAACCTGAAAAGGTCGTTTTTTATTGGAAGAATAACCTTAATCTGCTACTATGGATTACGAAAAATTAAGGAACGATTGTGGCACTTGCGGCGATGACAATGCCGCAGAACCGGCCACAACTGAAGCCCCTAAAGAAGAAGAGAAAGGTGAAGAGGCTGCTCCTACTGAAGGAGAGGCCGAATCAACAGAAGAGAACGCCTAGTTTTCTTAAAAATGAAAACCCTCCGCTTACGGGCGGAGGGTTTTCATTTACCCGATTTTTTGATAAGATGACGTTGTGCGCGGGATTAGTTAAACGGCTATAATATTTGCCTTCCAAGCAGAAGTTACCGGTTCGATTCCGGTATCCCGCACCAATATCAAACTTTCAGATTTTTTCCCGATTGATTCGGCGGCGCGTTGCGCCGCCCATTGATTTTGTGGCTCGCGGGCAACCGCTGTCATCGGCGGTTGGCGGCGGGGCGGAGCGAACTTTCCATTTTTCAGAAATTCTTGGTAAAATAAGTTCGAGCAGTGTAAAATAAAGGCACAAACATCAAAACCCCCTTAAAGGGGGTTTTGATTGATAATCTTTTGAGCTCAAAAGGTTATCTCACCGCGTCTTTCAGCGCTTTTGCCGCTCGGAATTTTGGAACTCTCATCGCCGGAACCTGAATTGCTTCGCCGGTTCGCGGATTGCGCGCCGTCCTAGCCGCCCTCTGCTTCGCCGAAAAAATTCCCAATCCGGAAATTGAAACCTCTTCTCCTTTTTTGAGGGTATCTGTAATGGCATTGATAATGGCCTCCATTGCTTTTTCCGAATCAACCTTGGTGCCGCCGACTATCTCATTAATAACATCAACAAGACTTGCTTTATTCATAATAGATTTTCTTGGTGAGCGAAGCGAACTTTAGAAAATCATCACCCCTACATAAAATTTTTGAATAATTATGTAGGGAGCTAGAAAATTATAGCCGCCAACGCTCCTTAATTTTCTAATAAACTCGACCATTTATCTCCTGAATGTATTATATATCAAGTCATTTTTATGGCAATATCCCGCCCGATATGCCCAGTAGGACAATATACTATCGCGCGTACTCAATAATCCTGGATTCGCGTATAACATTGACCTTAATTTCTCCCGGGTATTTTAATGTCTCTTCAATTTTATCGGCAATGTCATGAGCCAGCTTCTTTGCCTCCAAATCCGACACTTCCTCCGGCGTGACGAAAATCCTTATTTCTCTTCCGGCTTGAATGGCATAAGATTTCTCAACCCCGCTAAATGAATTGGCGATTCTTTCAAGGTTTTCCAGGCGCTTTAAATAATTTTCAAGAGTATCCCTGCGGGAACCCGGCCTGGAACTGGAAATTGCGTCGGCAACTTGGACAATTATTGATTCTATTGTTTCATACGGATACTCTTCGTGGTGAGATTGCATGGCTATGATAATTTTTTCGTCTGCGTTAAATTTTTGCAGTATTCTCCTTCCAATCTCAACATGAGTTCCCTGCACCTCGTGATCCATCGCCTTGCCGATATCATGGAAAAGGGCGGCCTTTTTCGCTACCGAAACATCCGCGCCCAATTCCGAAGCTATCATTCCAGCGATATGCGCCGCCTCCACGGAATGCTGGAGAACATTTTGCCCGTAACTTGTCCTGAAATAAAGCCTGCCGAGAATAGACATTAGTCTAGGGTCAACATCAATAACTCCGGTATCATAAGCCGCTGATTCACCTTTTTGTTTTATTAATTTATCAACTTCAATTTTTGCCCTTTCCACCATCTCTTCAATGCGCGCCGGCTGGATTCTGCCGTCTAAAATTAAATTTTCAAGGGCGATTTTTGCCACATATCTGCGAATGGGATCAAAAGCCGAAACGATAATAGAGCCCGGAGTGTCATCAACTACAATTTCCACTCCGGCGGCACGCTCCATGGCGCGAATATTCCTGCCTTCTTTGCCTATAATTTTCCCCTTTAGATCGTCAGAGGGAATGGAAACGGTAGTTGTGGTAACCTCGGAGGCGGTTGATGAAGCGAGGCGCTGGATGGCGGAAACAAGTATATTTCTCGCTCTTTTTTCCATTTCATCTTTTCCCGTCAACTCAATCTTCTGAATGCGGGCCAATAAATCTTTCTGGTATTTTTTTTCAATTGATTTGAATAATTCGCTCTTTGCTTCAGACTCAGAAAGCGATGACACACGCTCCAATTCAACTCTTTTTTTATCCTCCATGTCGTCAAGTTCTTTTTTCTTTTTCTTAATAAGGGAAATATTTTCCTGGATATTTTGGGCCTCTTTTTCCAATTCCCCTCTCCTTCTCTCAACATTTTCTTCCTTTTGCAATGTTCTTTCTTCAAGTTTTCGCGCCTGAAGAAGCATGGATTTACTCTCCTGTTTTGAATCCTCTAATATTTTTTCCGCCTTCTTGCCGGCATCTTCTACCGCCTTTTGGGCCTTGGATTTGGCATCCAAAAGAAGTTGTTTGATTTTTAATTCAGCAGAAGTCTTCCTGCGGAGAGTTATTAGTTGGTGGGAAAAATAGCCAATGACCATTCCACCCAAGCCGGAAAAAGCGGCTAAAAGCACAACTTTGGTTAGGTTCATAAATGTAAAGCATGTGGTTCGTCTTCACCATATTTTTTAATCTTCTGAATTCCGAACGATGCCGAAATTAAATAGTAAACCAATAATTCAATGGTAGCAAATTAAATTTTAATTGTCCAGAGCGATTTTTCCCGCTTTTATGTTAGAATAAAAACGATATGCAGCTGAAAAAAAAATATAAGCCGGTGTTACTGGTTATTTTGGACGGATTCGGCATCTCTCCGGACAGAATCGGCTCTCCTTGGGAGATTACCAAGCATCCCGCATTCTCCGAAATAGAAAAATTTTATCCCTTCACGGCGTTGCAGGCCTCAGGCATCGCCGTTGGCCTGCCGTGGGGGAAAGAGGGGAATAGCGAGGTGGGACATCTCACCATCGGAGCAGGAAGAATTATTTTAAACTCGCTTCCCCGCATCTCAACTGCCATCAACGATGGCTCGTTTTTCGCGAATAAGGCCTTTTTAAGCGCCACCGAACATGTTAAAACAAACGGTTCTTCCCTGCATTTGATGGGCCTCTTTTCCTCCGGCACGGTTCACGCCTATTCGGAACATCTTTATGCCCTGCTTGACTTCGCAAAACAAGAACAAATTAAAAATGTTTTTTTACATCTCTTTACCGACGGAAAAGACGCTTATTACAAAGAAGGCGCTGATTTTTTTAAAAAACTTGAAGCGGATATCAAGAAAAATTATCCTAATGTCAAAATCGCCTCAATTATTGGAAGAAAATTCGCCATGGATCGCGATGGCAACTGGGATAGGATAAAAAAAGCATATGAACTTTTTGTGAACGGAAAAGGCGAGGAATTTGAAAAATCCTCGGAATACATAAAAAGTCAGTATCAAAAAGAAATTTTTGACGAATCTACCGCGCCGGCAAAAATAGAGGGTGGAGAAGGAAGAATCTCCGGCAATGATGCGGTGATATTTTTTAATTTTCGCGAAGACAGCGCGCGCCAAATTACACGCGCCTTTGTTGACGAAAAATTTCAGGGCTTTGAGAGAAAATTACTGAATAACCTTTTTTTTGTGACAATGACTGAGTATGAAAAAAATATTCCAGTTGTGCCGGCCTTTAAATCGGCACGGATTGAATATCCTTTGGGGCGAATAATTTCCGAAGCGGAACTTAAACAGCTCCATATTGCCGAGTCCGAAAAATACGCGCATATCACTTATTTTTTAAACGGAGGAAGAGAGGCGCCTTTTGAAAACGAAAATAGAATCCTTGTCCCGTCCCTGCGCGTTCCTTCATACGACCAAGCGCCGGAAATGTCAGCGGATAAGATTACGAACGCCGTTATTGCCAATCTTGAAAAACAGGATTTTATTGCTGTAAATTTTGCCAACGCGGATATGGTGGGACATACCGGAAACTTTGAAGCGACTGCAAAAGCGTTTGAAAAAATTGACGAGTGTATCGGAAAAATTCTGCCAAAAATATTGGGTCTTGGCGGCGCCGTGATAATCACGGCTGACCACGGAAACGCCGAGGAAAAAATTTACAAAACAACCGGAGAGAAAAAAAGTATGCACTCAATAAATCCGGTACCCCTCTATTTGATAAGCAGTGACTTTAAAAAAGAAAAAAACGCGGTTGAAGAAGACATAAACAAACAATACAAAGACGTAAAAGGGACTCTTACCGACATAGCCCCGACCGTATTGAATTTATTGGGATTAAAAAAACCGCCATCAATGACCGGTCAAAGTTTGGTGAAAAAATTACTTTCCTGATTTGGGCTTTAGAATGGTGTCAATAATGCCATATTTTTTTGCCTCTTCCACATTCATAAAGAAATCACGGTCGCTGTCTTTTTCCACCTTACTTATTGATTGCCCAGTATGTTTGGCAAGAATTTGGTTTAATCTATCTTTAGTTTTTATTATATGCCGAGACTGGATGGCGATATCAACCGCCTGACCTTCAGCCCCACCCATCACTTGATGTATCATTATTTCTGAATTCGGCAAAGCGAATCTTTTCCTTTTTTTACCGGCAGTCAGAAGAACAGCACCCCCCGAAGCGGCCAATCCAACGCAAATAGTTGAAACATCCGGTTTAATATGCTGCATCGTGTCATAAATCGCCAGCGTAGAGGTTACCGAACCTCCGGGAGAATTTATATAGAGATGAATGTCTTTTTTGGGATCTTGGGATTCCAAAAATAAAAGTTGGGCGATAACCGTGTTTGCTAAAGCGTCATTTATCGGGCCAGCTAAAAAAACAATACTATCCCTCAACAGGCGGGAATAGATGTCATAGGCTCTTTCTCCATATTGTGATTTTTCTATTACGGTTGGTATTAACATAAATTATTATGTCAATCTGCGAATTGTAAATTCATAATCTCTATCATTCTATTCGCGCATTGACATCATCTCAGAATCCTTCTAAAAGCCGAAACACTTTTTCATTCCTTAATATGCCGTAAATATACGCTTTAGCGCGGCTCTTGTCAATATCTTGTCCGGAGTTTTTATAAAATTCAATTAATTTTTTGGCCTCCTTATCCAACTCTTCTTCGGCAACTTTGATATTTTCCAATTCGGCTATTTTATCAAGCGCCAAACCGATTTGAGCTCTTTTAAGGGCATCATTTTTCCACCCTTCCAAAATTTCTTCTTCCGTTTTTTTGAGATGCTCCAAATAATCCTCCCATTTCAAACTCATTTGAGCGATATTTTCTTTTGTTTCCCGCAACATTTTATTTTTTTCCGCTTCAACAAGAATTTTTGGAACTTCAATTTTTGACAATTCAACAATTTTTTCAAGGATTTCCATTCGTTTTTTTTCTCGCGCTTTCATTTTTTTATCAGCTAAAATATTATCGCGGATTTTTTTCTTAAAATCTTCAACGTTCTCAAACTGACCCAAGGATTTAACAAACTCATTCGTCAGTTCAGGTAAATCAGCGGTATCGGACTCACCTCTGCTGTTTTTGACGGCATGCGACTTCCTTAAATATTCTATTGCTTGCTCAACCTCTTTATCTTCTACCGATACGGCCTCTTCTTTTTTCTCGTTAATTTCTTGAGCAATTTCTCTATAATTTTTCAATTCCATCTCAGGTACTGCCGCAGTTTTGATTTTAAAACCCAAAGGATTGTTTTTGGCGATTTTGGTAATTGTTATTTCCGGCCGGCCGATTGCCAAAATTTTGTGTTCTTCCACAATTTTAGGATAAAATTTTTGCAGAGCGATTTCCGCCATTCTCTCCATAATTGCGCTTTCACCGATTTTATCAACCAAAATTTTCTCCGGTATGTTTCCCGGACGAAAGCCATCAATCTTCACACCATCTGACAATTCCTTAATTGATTTTTCCCGGCACGCTTCAAAATCACCGGTTGCTATTTCGCCGGTGATCTCAATTTCAGATTCAGGAAGTTTTTTAATTTCCAATTTCATATTTTACCAATTACGCTTAGAATATAACAACTAGAGGTCAAAATTCCGAGTTGTTTTTTTCCGTTGAATATAATTTTATAATCACCTTGCGATTGGGATCTTCTCCGCTGCTTTTTGTTTCAATATCAAGATATTCAGCCAGAGTGGAATGGATAATCCGCCTCTCGTAAGAAGTCATCGGCCTCATCTCCACCTCTTTTTTGAAATACCTCACGCGCTGAGCGCTCATACGAGCGAGATTCCTCAATTCCTCAATTTTTTTCGCCTGATAATTATTTACATCCAGTAAAAAGGGAATTTTTTCCACATTGTTCTTTCTGAATTCATTATCGGCAATCTTTTTTAAAAGATGTTTAAATGCTATTAAATGCTGGCCATTTTCTCCAATAAGCAACCCCGCCTCTTGGGTCCTTATGATAAATTGGGGATATTCCTCACTTTTCAAAATATCAACCCTTCCCGCAATACCTATTTTTTCAAGGATTTGTTTAATCAATAATTCTATTATCTTTGATTGCTTTTCCATTGTTTTTTGGGACGGAATGAATATTTTTTTTGGCCATTCTCCTTACAATACTTTCATGTATTATGGCAAAAATATTCATAGTTGTCCAGTATAAAGCCATCGCCGAAGAAAATTTTATCGCTATAAAAAAGATAAAAGCGGGCATAATATATTTCGCCTGCATACTCATGCTTCTCGCCAAATCATTTTTAAAAGACCTCTCGCCGGGAACCGCTTTTTTAACAGGGGGAATCGCCAGTTTCATCTGAAAAAACTGGGAAATACCCGCCAAAGCGGCTAAAACATAACTTTTTTGAGTCATATCTATAATCCCGAGAAAATGCACATTTATATATTTCGGAATACTGATAAAAGAATATATTTGAGAAGGGTCAAAATTCACTCCGACGATAAAAATTTTATAAAGAGCAATAAAAATAGGAAGCTGTATTAAAACCGTGACAAAACTTGAAAAAGGGTTGACACCATGGCGGCGGTAAAGTTCCATTGTTTTTCGCGCCTGTTCTTGGCTATCTTTTTTATGCTTTTCTTTTATTCTTTTCAGTTCCGGTTCCAATTCCTTCATTTTTCTTTGTGTGATAATCGCGCGATGTTGGAATGGAAAAATGATGAACTTGACAATAACGGTCAAAACAATCACCGCTATTCCAACGTCATGAAAAGGAACAACCTTAATTAAAAAAATCAGCCCGTTCAGCAACGGATCGTAAAACACGGTATTATAAATGGAAACTATAAATCCCATATATTTTAATCATACAGTAAATTTCACTATTGTAAAATTCCCGCTTTTTTGTAAGTAATAGTTATTTCATTCTCCAACTCTTTAAATTTCAGTTTTTCACTGCCTTTTTTTAAAAAAATTATTACTGCAATCTCCTTTTTAAAAGAGGCTAAAAGTTTAGACGTTATATATCGTGCTCTTCTTTTTATTTTATTGCGGATAACCGCTTTTTTTGCAGTTTTAATAGACACCACAAATGTAAATCTGGTATTTTTATCTTTAATCGGAGTAATTTTTAAAGAAATAATCCTGCCGTAATAATTTTTTCCAATACCAAAAACCTCTTTAAACAGTTTTTTGTCAATCTTATTTTTTTTGGGAAGCATATTGGTTATTTTTAATTATATGACAGAAAGTATCGGTGATGATATTCACAGGTCATCCACATATTATTAACATAATAGTATTATCTATTGCTATTTAACAGGTAATTAAACTTTTCTTGATTTAGAGTATAATACAAATTATGGTAGTTGATTACGAAAAACTTTGGAAAGACGCTTTGGTTGAAATAGAGCTTAGTGTCTCCAGGGCAAATTTTGCCACATGGTTCAAAAATACCATTATTACTGGAGAAGAAAAGGGTGTTGTCTTCCTTAACGTCCCAAATACATTCGTTAAGGAGTGGCTTTCAACAAAATATCATAAATTTATTCTTAAATCCCTTCATGCGGTTTATCCCTCAATCCGCAACATTGAATATATTATTGGAAAACAACAACCATTGGGAGAAAAAATAATAATAAAAAATACATTTCCCGACCAAATACAAAAACAAGAAGAACAACTTGAATTTAATGAGTTTTATATAGATAAAGAAGCAAACATTAACCCAAAATATACGTTTGATTCTTTTATTGTCGGTTCATTTAATGAAATCGCTTATGCCGCCGCCCTTGCCGTAACAAAAAATCTTGGAACCGCCTACAATCCTCTTTTTATTTATGGAGGTGTGGGGCTTGGAAAAACACATCTCTTACAATCAATAGGAAATAAAATAAAAGAAAAAAACAAAAATATAAAAGTTTTTTATCTCACCTCGGAAAAATTTGCAAATGATTTCGTTTCAAGTATGCAAAAAAATACAATTCATTCTTTTAAAGAACAATATAGAAAATATGATCTTTTAATAATAGATGATATTCAGTTTTTTTCAGGAAAATTAAAAATACAGGAAGAATTTTTTCATATTTTTAACTCTCTTTATGAAAGAAATCATCAGGTTGTTTTTTCATCTGACCGATCACCGAAACATATTGACGGACTTGAGGAAAGATTGAGATCAAGATTTGAAGGGGGAATGATGGTGGATATTTCCAAACCTGAATTTGAATCCCGATTAGCAATACTAAAAGCAAAATCAGAATTAAAAAAATTTTATCTAAAACCAGACATATTGGAATATATTGCCACTGTTATTCAAGATAATATAAGAGAACTGGAAGGAGTATTAAATTCAGTTATAGGGCAATGTAAAATAAAAGGAAAAATATTATCCCTTTATGAGATTAAAGAATTACTTAAAAAAAATATCAAACCGATAAAAGCAATAACTATGGCTGATATATTAAAAATAACATCTGAATTTTATAATATTGAAAAAGAAAATTTATTTAAAAAAACAAGAAAAAAAGAAATTGTTAAACCAAGACAAATAGCAATGTATTTATTAAGGGAAGAATTAAACACCTCTTATCCTT
>CAJVWH010000007.1 GCA_913009575.1 uncultured bacterium | reverse complement strand
TGCTTGTGAATGTAAATATGTGTATAACAACGGAATAAATGTATATCTGTTGTTCTTTTGTGTAGATGTGTATTATTTTTTTTTTTTTTTTTCAAGCAGAAGACGGCATACGAGATATATCAGTGTGACTGGAGTTCAGACGTGTGCTCTTCCGATCTGAATCCCTTTATTTTATTTATCGGCTTGCCGTCTGAAAGAATTTTTGAATTATATTCCGGATAATTGGCTAAGGATATAATCTCACCGTTATTGACATCCAATATTATTCCCGCACCCCCGTGAAAACTTCGTTTTTTAACGACGGATTTTATTATTTTAAATAATTTGGACTGAATTCCGGAGTCAATGGAGAGAACAATATCGCCTCCGTTTTTTGGATTTTTTTGGACACTTTCGGATACCATGTTGTTCTGTGAATCTTCTTCAATTAATTTTAATCCGGAAACACCCGATAAAATAGAGTTATATTTTTTCTCAATTCCATCTTTGCCGAGAGTTTCTTTAGATAAAGTTTTGTCGTTATTTTGAAAATCATTTTTCGTCGGAAATCCGACATAACCGACAACATGGGCCATTCCGGGCAAGTTCAGATAAACTCTTGAGTTCGGGCCGTTCCATGCTAATTTATTATTATTTCTATCGTAGATTATTCCCCTGTTGGGAAGAATTGAGATAGGCATCAATCTGTTATTTTCACTTCTAAAAGCAAATGTTTTTCCTTGCAATACTTGCAAGGAAAAAATCTTACCCAAAAAAATCAGGACGATGGCGCCAAAAAAAACACTGACCATAAAAAAAGTTTTCTTGTCTATCGGTTTTTCTATTTTTCCCTCAAACCGCCCTCTGTCAAAGTTTGGAATGTTTTCGGCATCCAAAAAAACTTCATCGGGATAAATTTGCGGCTCTTTTTTTCTTTTTTTCATATCCGTATCCTTCTTTTAATCACGCTCACGGTGACGAGTAGAATAAGCGCCGAAAGCGTAAAAATCCCAAACCTCCCGTAAATGAGCTGTCCCAATTGATACGAATGGTAAAATGAGTCTAAAAATAAACCCAGTACGGCCGCCTCCCAAAATCGTGGAAAAATGATTATAAAAACAGCTCCCAGTACGGCCGCCACGTACCATGGTGCAAAAAAAAGCGAAAGAAATAAAATGATGTCGGCAAAAATCCGTTTCCACATTATTGAAATTATGCCACACCTCACTCCCCTTTTCCACCTTAGCTACGACACCGGACTTCGTTGCTAGTGTAATTTGTGGTACAATAATCATTATGTTAAGAAAAGTGAAATTTGCTCCAAATGAATATTATCATATATACATTAGAACGTTATTAAGCACGCCACATTTCAAGTATTCCAAAAACATAAACAGGCTTATGTTGGCTTTTTTGTTGGCCAACTCTACAAAATCCGGCGATGCTTTTGATTATCTAAGGACCAGCCAATACTCAACACCAGAAAAAGCCACCGAGATCGCCGCGGGAGGAGAAAAATTAGTAGATATTTTGTCTTATTGTGTTATGCCGAACCATTACCATCTTTTATTGAAGGAATTGAAAAACAATGGAATTACCGATTTTGTCCGTAAATGTAATACTTCCATCGCGAAATATGTAAACATTAAAACTGACAGACGCGGACCATTATTTGAAAGTCGTTTTAATTCTAAACATATTGATACAAATGAATATTTACTTCATCTTTCTGTGTACATACACCTTAATCCCTTGGACATCATAACCGGAAAAGAATGGAGAAAACATAAATTGGAAAACTGGAACGATAAAAAGAAAAAACTTTTAAATTATTCATGGTCCAGCCTAAGGCATTTTCTTTCTGAAAAACACACGGACCCGATAATTTCAGGGGAAGAGATAATTCTTGGTCAATTCAACAATAAGAAAGAATATGAATCATTTTTGCGGGAATGGTCCGAAGAAACATTGGAAGAGATAAGTAATATAATCATTGAATGAAATAGCTACGACACCGGACTTCGTTGCTAGTGTAATTTTATCGTTACATACTGGAGTTCGCGAATGTTGACGGGTAAACGAAATAGGATTTTTTGAAATGGGTTAGCGGGGTCTATTTTAATTTGCTCAATAATTCCCAACACTAACGAGTTTATACCGAGAGTCCTGATTATTTCCCCGGAAGACACTTTGACGGAACGAGGGAGTGTAATCTCAAAATTTTCCCCTCCGGCGCCAATAGCAACAGCCGCAACCTCTCCACCTTCCGAATTATTGATTGAAACATTCATTTCTTCTTTTGGAAAAGAAATCATTTTAATCTTGCTTGTTTTTGAAAAAACTTCAGAAACATATCCTAAAAAAACATTTCCATAGGCGGTTGCCGTCATTCCCTTCTCAACACCCTCATTTGAACCGGCGTCTATAATTAAAATATCATAGGGCGATTGCGGGGGGCGGCTCAAAATTGAAGCGGCTAAATATTCTTTTTTGCTCTTTTGGGCGAAAAGATTCGGACGCAGTAAAATTGATTTTAATTCCTCGTTTTGTTTTTCTATAATTTTGTAGAATAAACTTTTCGCTTCCAGTTCGGCGATTTTGGCTTTGAGTCTGATATTTTCCTTCTCAAGAGATTTTTTTTCTTTAATGATAAAAATCTTTCCTCCGAGCCATTTCTCAATTGACCCGCTCATTTGAAAAAACGGGTGTCCGATAATCATGGCGGATTCCGAAATGATGTTGACGGTAAAATTTTTAAAAATCACCAAAATCAAAAAGAGTGCGGCAATCATACCTAAAAAAATCATCCGTTTTTTTACATTTTTTTTATTGCGGAGGGATATCATCTTCGTGTTGCACCAAAACATCTTTAAGATTGTCTATATCCTCCAAAATAATTCCCGTGCCCCTGACCACCGCTGTTAGAGGGTCTTCCATTATATGAACCGGTATTTTGATTTCGGATTCAAGGAGACGGTCAAACCCTTTTAAAAAGGAGCCCCCTCCAACCAGCATAATGCCGCGATGCATGATATCTGAAACAAGTTCCGGCGGAGTTTCTTCTATCACTTCTTTGATTGCCCTTATCAAAGTATGTATTGATTTAATAATCGCTTCACGGATATCGGTATCCGTTACCACCACTTCTCTCGGCAGTCCGGTAATCAAATCTCTGCCGCGAATAGTGGCTTCCATACCATCGCTTTTTTGCGTTATTGAACCAATGGTAATTTTCACGTCCTCCGCGGTTTTCTCTCCGAGTAAAATTTTAAATTCATCTCTCGCGTATTGAATAATATCATAATTAAGCCTATCGCCGGCAATGCGCACATTTTTTGAAGTAACGATACCGCCCAAGGAAATAACCGCGATATCCGTTGTTCCTCCCCCAATATCAATAATCATATTTCCAATTGGCTCCTGAATGGGCAGACGAGCGCCGATTGCCGCGGACATCGGCTCTTCAACTATAAAAACTTCCCTTGCTCCCGCGTTTTTGGCGGCGTCGCGCACCGCCCTTATTTCAACATTGGTTATGCCGGAAGGGACACCCACCACCACTCTCGGCCTGACAAAAAGTTTTACGGTGTCTTTGTGAACTTTTCTGATAAAATACGCGAGCATCTCCTCTGTAATTTCAAAGTCGGAAATCACTCCCTCAACAAGCGGTCTGACTGCCGTAATGTGTCCGGGAGTTCTGCCAACCATTCTTTTCGCTTCATTGCCAATCGCCACCACCTGCCCCGTTTTCTGGTTAATCGCCACCACTGACGGTTCATTGATGACAATGCCGTGCCCCCGCACATACACCAGTGTATTTGCCGTCCCTAAATCTATTCCTATGTCATTTGAAAATAAATTATAAAATCTGTCTAACATAATTTAACTGCCGGCTTAACATTAAGCGTTATTAATAATTTTACAAGTTCTTTTTCTTCCATCATCTTTATCTCTCCCGTTCTCCTGTTCTTGACTTCTACTTTGCCTTGCTCTATTGTTTTCGGACTTACGACCAAGCGCCACGGAATGCCTATCAAATCGGCGTCGGCGAATTTTTCTCCGGCGGTGGCGTCTTTCCTGTCGTCATACAGCGCTTCCACCCCCGCCTCGCGCAAATCATTGTAAACTTTATCCGCCGTCTTGGAAACCGAATCCCCGAGCGAAAGCAAATGGACCGCGAACGGAGCCGCAGCTTCCGGCCAAACAATCCCCCTTTCATCCGAAAAAATCTCCACTATCGCTCCCATCAACCGCCCGGGGCCAATCCCATAACTGCCCATAATGACGGGATGTTTTTCCCCGTTTTCGTCCGTGTAATCAAGATTGAAAGCGTCGGAAAATTTCGTTCCCAGACTGAATATATTACCAACCTCAATCGCCTTGCGTTCTTCCAATTCTTCTTTTTTCAAACCGAGATCTTCAAGCGTTTTCTCATCGTAAACTTCTTTGTTAACCGCTATTTTTTTATCTTCCGAAACATAAATGATGTCCTCGCCCGCCTCGCATACCGTTTGAAATTCATGGGAATACTTGCTGAAACTCCCGCCCGAGGCGAAAGTGACATAGGTTATATCCCCCAAACCGACGGAGCTGAAAATTTTTCCATACGCCTCTTTCGCTTTTTCATAAAAAGAATTGTGCTCTTCCTCGTTTTTTGAAAATGAGTACAGGTCTTTCATTAAAAATTCCCGGCCGCGCATTATTCCGCTTTTCACCCGAATTTCATTTCTGAATTTTGTCTGAATTTGATACGGATAGGCGGGCAGGTCGCGAAAGGAATTGATATGTTCTCTCATCAGTTTCGTCAGCGGTTCCTCATGCGTAAAGCCCAAACCGAGTTCGGAGCCGTTTTTCAACTTTGTTTTGAACCAATTATCCACCACCGAATCATCCCATCTGTTTGTTTTCTCCCAAACGGATTTGTCCTGAAGCGCGGTTAAAAACAATTCCTGCCCGCCAATCGCATCCATCTCTTTTCTTATGATTTCGTTTATATTGTTCAAAACGCGAAGCCCGAGCGGAAGATACGAATAAACGCCCGCCATCTCCTTATGGACAAAACCGGCGCGAATCAGCAGTTTCGCGTTATTCGCCACCTCGTCTTTGGGCGCCTCCCTTCGTGTTTTTGTGAATAACCCGGATTGCAGCATAATATCTCTATGCTACCCCAAAAACCTGCGTTAGTCAAAACCGGCCCGCGTTCCGCCGAAAAAGAAAAAGGCGTCCTTTTATAGGACACCCTTGATTAAAAATTTTTGCCATTCGCGCCGTACGGCCCGAGCCACGCCTGTGGCACAAGGGAACCAAAGCAAATTTCTTTGGTTGCGTTCAGCATAAAACTTAAGTTAATTGGAGTGTGTTGATGGTTTTGAAATCCACGTGTTTTTATCTCTGATTCGGACAAGTTCATATTTCTTTATTGCCGCAGAAACTTCGGGGACTTCCACCCCTCCCAATGTCCTTTTGATAAAACTCTTTATAGTGTCTCTGGCGCGATCCCGGCTGCGAATCGCATATTCTTTTTTCCCGTCGGGGCCTTCCATATAGAAGGGCCCTATCAGAAAATTTCCTTCATTGTCTCTCCTTTCGGGGAAAGTGAATTTTTCTCCCGTTGCAAACTCAATTCTCATTCGCGGCTCCTTAAGAGCCGTTTCAAGTTTGGTTTGGTTTGTTTTGTTTGAAAAAAGTTCCGTTATCAATTTTATCTCTGATTGTACTTTCTCCGTGACTTCCTTTCTGAGAAGTACTATCGCAAATATGGCGATAGCAAGGACGAAAAAGAGGGCAAGCGCGGCAAATGTCGCATAACGCGCGTGCATGGCATTTCTGTCCGCAAGATTTCTCAAGTTCTCACTCTTGTTTTTTTCCGCCGCCAAACCGGTTTCCAGTTTGGCTTTTTCACCGGCAACGGCGGCAAGAGTGTCATTGGCCGCGTAAAAGTCTTTTTGGACCGCCTCAAGGTTCTTTTTCAAACCGATATTGGCTGCCATTATTTCAGAGATTTCTTTTTTCATACCCGATAAATTCCGCAAAGGAGCGCGGAATTCCTTCCTCAAAAGCGCCGATGGGATAAATATTGAATCTCCGGGAAAAATCAAGTTTGCCTCGGCAATGTCCATCCTGTTTGCCCTTACGAGCACGGCAAGAGATTTTAATCCCTTATTGCAAAACTTTCTGGCAATGTTTGAATAAGTATCGCCCTTTTCAACGGCAATTGCCACACCCGCGGGGACAATTCCCAATTCCCGCTGAATGTCGCTGATGGACGTACCCGCCGCTTCAGCACTTCTCACAAAAACGGGGGCTAAAGCGAAAAATAAAACAAAAACAAAAAGCACCACACTGGACACGACGTTTCTTTTCATACTTCAGTCCTCCTTTATTTTTCTTCCCAACTTTTTACCCATACTTCGGGTGTAGGCACAGTCTTGATGCCAGCCATCTTGCTTAAACGCAAAGTCTTCTTGAGATACTCCCTTTTTTTCTTCGGCACTCTCTTTGATTTCTCAAAAGAAACTGTAGCCAAAGATACATAAATATCTTTTTTGATTTTCGCCGGCGGATTATCTCTCAATGCCTGCGAAAAATTCAGCGTCGCCAGGTCAAGGGCTTCGTTTTGTTCATTCCTATCTTTACTGACAACAAACAAGACCAAATAATTTCTTCCCTGTTCGTTTCTTAACGCCGCATTTGCCGGAGAGGCGAACGGGCAGGCCAACAGCTTTTCATTCTGCTCTTTAATCTTCTTTTTGGCCTTTTCTAATTCCTTGTTCAGTTTTGGTTTGCTTGAAATCTCAGTCTTTTTGATTTTCGCGATTTCTTTAACGGCCTTTTTCGGAGCGAATTCCATGTTAGCCGCCGTCCAAAATCTCTCCTTATCCAGGATTCTTACAAATGCCACCGTCATAGACGGGAGCGTTTGTATTTTACCCTTGCCGGAAGAAATGCCGCCACCCGGAGAAACATTAAATCCCCATGGTGTTGAAGCGAATATTTGGGCAATGGCGCCAAAAATACTAACTGCGCCGGAACTGTTTTGGAAAACATAATCGGCATTCTCACCGATTGGAATAATCAAATCAGCTCCGAGATCCATCCCCCTTTGGCATAAAAGCATGGCAAAATCCCATTTACTTGGAATTTTATCCTCCGCCGAAAACTGCCAGACAGCCACTTTGGTGTAATCTTTACCCTCCTCCAGTCCTTTCGGAATCAGGGGAAACGGAATAATCTTTGATGTCTTTGAAAATTTTCGGAAAATGACAGGCTTGCTCTGAATTTTTTCCATCATTTCTTCCGGAAAATCTTTTCCTTTTTCCGATACAAGTCCTCCTCTGTAATTTTTAATGATACTCCTCGTGATTTTACTTGGGAGATTACTGAAAATTACAGCATTGGCGGTTGTTTTTTTGAATTGGGTCGGCGGAACATTCGGACCGCTCGTAAATTCTCCGAAAGGATAGTTTCCGAGTGTTCCTATTGTGGTATTATCTTTTTGATTATAGACAATACCCTGGGAAAGGTTTGCGTTTGTTTCGTTGTTGATGCTGGAATCATCCGCGTAGGATGCTCCTATCAGCGTCAATAAAAAAATCATCAATGCAATAAAGGTAAGGCAAAGTCTTTTTTTCATTTCCGAACCTCCTTCCTTTTTTTAATCTTTTGAATTATCCGGGAGCGATTTATTCGCTCCCGGATTTCGGCAATTTAGTTGTCTAAATCACCGAAACTCAATTTTGTAGTCAGCGTACTCTCTGAGAATTGGTACGCTTTTCCGCCCGGAATTTTGAACTTTTGGTTCAATCCCTGGGCTTGGGTTATTTTTCCATCAAAACTGCCATCCTGTCCGGAAGCCCATATCCTTTGATGCTGGACTCCGCCGGAATACGAGGAGAAACCCGGGTCTTGCTGAATCTTGAAATTTGCCCACTGATTCTGCCCGTAATCCGTTCCGGCGCTGAAACTCCATCCACAACCGCTGTCTTCGCCGCAAGCTGCCGCCGGTCCCGCAAAAACAAAAATCAGGGCAACAACCGCAAGCGTCGCAAAAAGACTTTTAATCATACAACACCTCCTAAAAATAGATTTTTAAGGAGCAAGGCTCCGCGTACATTCCTACCATATAAGAATATTTCTGTCAATACCTATAGGGTAATGTCCACACGCTAAAATTAAGGTTGGCTATCGGGCGATTACTTTGACCATATCAACATCGGCGTCTTCGTTGGAGCGGGACATTTTTCCCCTGAACCGGAGGCGGAGATTATTGATATTGTTTAATTGGATTTTTTCATTATGCCAAACATCTTCCTTGTCAACATTTCCCCGCAGGCGCGCCTTCTCCATCCAGCTGCTTCCCCCGTCCGTGGAAATGTCAAAGGCGATGTATTCCCTCCTGTCAACAGTTCTTTCAATATACCAGGAAAAACTTATGTCCGCGCTTGTTTTACCCTGCAAATCAAGCGGAATTGAAATTAATTGTCCGTTTCTTGTCCAGCCGTCAATTTCCGCCGAATGGCTGCCGTCCACCGCGCGCTGAGTTGAAACAAACCAATCATTTTGCCTATCCTGAGTCCAATTGGACAGGCCGCTTTCAAAACTGTCGGAAAAAACTTCTATCTCACCGCTTGGTGGCGGAGGTGGAGCGTTGTACTCATCGTCATCGGTTGATGAATCACATCCCGGGTCATCGGGATAATCAATCATTCCGTCGCCGTCGTTGTCAATTCCGTCATTGCACTGATAGGATGGCGGTGGCGGTGGCAATGGCGGCGGTAAAACCGCGCCTGAGTTCCAATTCAAAGCCGCCGCCGCGTCCACTAATCCATATCCGTAGGTGTCGTCTTTGCCCGCGGGGCCAAGGTCTTCGGCGGTTGATTGAAGCGCCATTCTCACATCATCGGGAGCCGTGGCGCTGCCGTTTGAAATAAGCAAGGCCGCGACGCCGGCGACATGAGGAGACGCCATTGAAGTTCCCTGATAAAAATAATATCCCCACCTGTTGGTTCTCCTATTGAAGGTCTGCTGCAAGATGCCGTCTCCGTATCCATCGTTGTTTTGGTCAACATTCAAATCTCCTCCCGGAGCCACCAAATCAAGGCCGGGGCCATAATTGGAATAGGGCGCCAAACTTTCATCATAGCGTGTGGCGCCGACTGCGATTACATATTTATCGTAAGCGGCGGGATAACTGAGAGAAGCGGCGCCGTCATTGCCGGCCGCCGCCACAATGGTAACCCCCTTGTTATAAGCGTAAGCGGCCGCCTCTTCAAGATAAGTTGCCGGAGAAGAGCCGCCGAGCGAGAGATTGATAACCTTTGCTCCGTGGTCCGCCGCCCAGCGAATGCCGTCCGCGACATCGGCGTAAGTCCCGCTTCCCCTGCTGTCCAAAACTTTAATCGGCATAATGGTCGCTCCGTAAGCGACGCCCGCCACTCCGATTCCATTGTTCGTGCTTTGGGCAATCGTTCCCGCAACATGGGTGCCGTGCCCTTCGTCATCATTTGGGTGCGTATCATTGTTTACGAAATCATATCCGGCCGCGAAAGAAGTATCCGCCAAATCAGGCGCGAGATAATATCTTTCGCGCCAGCTTGGAGAATAATTTTCATAAGCCGTTCCGGTGTCAACCACTGCCACGGTTACACCCGCTCCCGTTGAAATATCCCACGCTTGCGCCGTGTGGATTCCGCCGTAAACCGGATTGTCAAAATTCCATTGGTAAGAATAATAAGGGTCATTGGGAACGGACAGCGCGTAAGCCATATAATTCGGCTCCGCGTACTCAACATCGGCGCGCCCTTTATACCGTTCAAGCGTCCGTTCAACATTTTCCTCCCGCGCGACGCGAATTCTCCGGAAAGATTCGTCTCCTTTCAATTTCACTATAATTTCATCTGTCTTGAATTCCGGCCTCTCCGGCCTCGCAGACCGTTCGCGCAAACCGGTGCGCGCCTCGCTTAAACCAGCTAAATTAAAGAAAATCATTCCCACGGCAACCGCAAAAATTAAAAACGCTTTATTATTTTTCATATACATCTTTATTTTCTGAAATATCGCCCGCTTCGTCAAGCGACTTATCAACAGCCGCGAAAATTTCGCTTGGCGCGGGATTCATTACTGCCACTGTCTTTTCCATTTTTGCCGACAATCCGTATTTGCCGGTGTTATAGCCGAGAGAGCGGCGAAAACAATAAAGGTTTTATTTTTCCCCATACGTTAATTCTAAGAATGGGGGGATTAATGAAATCAAGCACAAAATCACGAAAACCCATTAAAGTGTCCGGCCAAATTTCACCCACACCGGCTGAAAGCGCGGAGAAAGATTTAAAGTTTTTAATTTTTGGCTTAATCGGCTTCGGCGCCATCTCTTCAAAGAAAATTCGGTTTGGCGGCAAACTGATATTTTTCCCTCTTCTCCCATTCCCAGCGGTTTTTATTTGAACCGGCGCCACAGGCGGAACTTTTACCAATTTGGGCACTAAATTTCCAAGCGCGACTCCCTTTTCTATTTCTTTCCTTATTATCCTGATTCTTCCGCTGAACATATCAATGCTTTGCCCCATTCTTGTCAAAACAACTTCATTCCCTTCCGGTTCCTGAGCCGATTGATTTTGGATGTTTGGAGTTTTATCTTCCATTATTTCAATCGTGGAAGAGGCGACGGGAGAATTCGCGAACCATCCGTAAAAAGGGTCAAGTGACGGATGGCGGCCGACGGCCTTCACTCGCGCATAATTCGTATATGTTCCCGGCGTGGTGCTCGCGTTAAAAAACAATGAGTAATTGACGGTGATTTCTTCATTGTTGTGAATTTCATCCAAATTCCAGCTTTGCCTGTTTATAATTCTTCCCTGCTCGTTCCTTAGCGTGTCAAACAAGACTGAATGGTACGCAGGCCCCCCGCTGTTTTTAATTATAATTTTGTAATCAACGGTACTGCTGGCGGTAAGCCGGTCCGTGGCGTCATTTGTTTTTGTAATGCGCAAAACGGGGTCGGGCGTGAGAATAACGCGGGTTCCCGTCATCTGCCGCCTTTGTTGCCTGAAAGCCGTTACGGTTATAAAATCAGTGTTGTCTTCTTCATTATTGTCCGTTTCAGCGCTTTCAACTTTAATGGTGCTGTCAATGTCGGTCTCGCCGTAAGCGAGATTGGAATCCACAGTGGCGCTGTAAGATATATCTTTAGTATCGCCTGCCGCCACAGTCCCTATGTTCCAAAACGCCTTGCCTCCGCCAAAATTAAACCCGTCAAAGGACAATAATTTGGGGTCAAATTTGTCAATGATGCTCACGCCCGTGGCATCGGCATCTCCGTTGTTTGTTATGGTAAAGTGATAAGTGATTTTTGAACCGGGTCCGACTGGGTCCCTGTCAACCTCGGCGCGTCCTCCTATCCACAAGTCAGGCCTGCCAAAAGCGATATTTCCTTTCCAATCGCCGAAAATATTTATAATCGCCCATATCCAGTTTCTGCCTATAATATTCGTGTTGCTTATATTGAGAACATTGGCGGCTGCGTAGGCGTTGCCGGTATTTATGGACGCTTTCCCTCCGCCGTTGATTCTGTTATCTCCCGTCAGGGCCAAGACTTTAATATTATTGGTTATTTTTGCTTTATTGGTATTGTTGATTTCTGTTGCCGGTCCTCCGATTTCAGGTGAAGAATCGCCGGTTGAATGAATTCTCGGAGTTGATGAAGGATCATCCAACATCTCACTTATCTCTTCTCCGCCGAAAAGCTGGATGCCGGACGGTGTCTGCCTCCAAGAGATTCCCTTTGGCGCGCTGAAAACATTCCCAGACCAGTTGCCGTGAATGCGGAAAGAAACTATAAATGGTATCCCGCCGAAAACATTGGTATTCACATTGTTTTCAACATTGGCGGCGGCATAGGCGTTGCCGGTATTAATTTCCGAATTGCCCGCGTTTCCATTGGCCTCATTATTTCCCGTGTCGCCGGAGACGGAAACATTATTTTTAATATCCGCTTCGTTATCATTATTTACTTTAATGCCACCTCCCCCATTGGTGCCGTTCTTGTTGTTTGAAAACAGCTGGCTGAAAAAATTCTTGCCGGGAAAGACCATGTCATTATTCCAATCGCCGAAATTGTTCAATACAAGAACCAAATATTTTGAATCGGAAATGTTGGTATTGGCCACATTGACGACGTTGGCGGCGGCATAGGCGTTGCCGGTATTTATGTCCGCGCCGCCCGCGTTTCCATTGGCGGTGTTTCCGCCGGTTGAAGAGCGGACGACAACATTATTGGTGATGCTCGCGGTATTGGTATTATTTACGGTTTCACTGCCGCCGCATTCGGAAAGTGAACATCCTTCACTTCCGTCATTCGTTGTTTGGTCTTCCGAATTTTGGCTTTCCGGACTCGTTCCGCCGGACAAGCCGAAGAAACCAAGATTCAATCTTCTCAGGTCCACGGTTCCCAAAGAGCCGAAAAAATTATTTAAAAATAAGAGCATTCCCTCGGAATTAAGAATGTTGGTATTGGCGACATTTACGATATTGGCGGTGGCATAAGCGTTGCCGGTGTTTATAGCCGCGCCGCCGCTTCCATTGTTATTCGCCTCGTTATTTCCCGTGTCCGCCGTTGTCGTAGCGTTATTTTTAATATCAGCGCTGTTTTCATTTTCAATTGTGGTTGTGGCGGCAGCGGCAGTGTCCGTAATATTCGTGTTGATTTCATTGTCCGCCTGCGTTTGCGAAACGGCATCCCCGGTTTCTACGACCGCCGGTTCAGCGGGCGTGGTTGACGACGTTCCGCCGCTAATTTCACTTTCGGGGGTAGTTGATGCCGTTCCCCCGCCAATTTCAGTATCCGGCGTTGAAGTTGCCTCGGCCGCGGCGAAAACGAGCGGCGCCGAAAAACCGAAAGAAACCAAACTCGCGGTGAGCAAAGAAATTAAAAACGCTTTTTTGATTTTATTGTATTCATCCATACCGTTTAAAAAATGCTGAAAATATTTTGGAAAAAAGACTTAAGGTTTTCTAAAAATACTCTTATCCACTTACCGCCCGCTTTTTCGCTTATCTCCGGCTTTTTCCTGTTTCCATCTTTTAAATTATTCCCCGATTTCGCGAAATTTTTCTCTTCATCTTTCCCGCCGATTTTTTCGCCGTCAATTTTGATTTTCTTTTCAATGGACGGCTTTTCGTTTCCGTTAATTTCAATTTTACTTCTCACTTCAACTTTGCTTCCCTTGGTTTTTATGCTTGTCGGCTCCATCTCTTTTCCGTTGACGGTATTTTTTATCTCAATTCTGATTTCCGATTTGCCTTCTTTTATCTCTCCGCTTTTTCCATTCTCTCCGTTCTTACCGTTCTCTCCGTTCCCGCCGTTTTTCCCGTTTGCGGAATTACCGCCCGTAGTGGCGGAAACATTAATCTCGTTTGTCACATTCGTTCCGCTTCCTCCGTTAACATTACCTCCGCTGAACACGCCCGGAAACAAATCATCAAAGAAAGAAGCTTTCGCTAAAAACGGAACGACACTGAACAAAGACAAGCAAACCGCCATTCCTAAAATTTTTAACTTTAAATTTTTAACTTTAAATTTTTTCATCATCCCTCGCGCAAACGCTCAAAGTTTCTAAAATTTTCAAGCGTCTGCCCGAAGGAAGAAGGAAAATATCCCTTCTTACCTCCGTTGGCGTCTGCGCAGAGAACCTTGAAGGTCTCAAAAAAACTTCCGTACCGAAATTCTTAGCGTCGGATGCGGGTAATGTTGGTGTTGACAACATTAACAACCTGCGCGTAAGAGTCTGACCACCCAGTCGTAATAATGCCTCCATTTCCGCCGTGTCCTCCAGCTCCGCCGTTTCCGCCGGTGTTGTTGTCATCGGGGTCATACTGGCCGACATCTCCTCCGTGTCCGCCGTCCCCGCCTCTGCCCGCGTTAGCGATATTTCCTCCCGTGTTGGCTCCAACAACAACATTGTTCCAGACAGTCGCATGGTTGTAGTTATTGACCTCCGTACCGTCTTCCCGCCATTGGCAAGAATCGCACTCATCTTGGCATGGGTCATAGCAAGGATCACAGCGATTCTCACATCCGCAGTTGTTCACAACTGCAAGGTTTGAATTCACGTCATTTTCCACAACCGCCCCTGCCGTGGCGGAACCGGTATAAATTGCTCCGCCGTTTCCGCCATAACTTCCGTTTCCTCCGTTTCCGCCCGTGTTATCGTCATCAGAGTTCCATACATTTCCGCCATTTCCGCCATTTCCGCCGTTATTTCCGTTAGCTGTGTTGCCACCGGTGTTGGCTCCAACAACAACAGTGTTCCCGATAGTCGCATTGTTGTTGTTATGAATTCCCGTCCATCCTCCGTAAGCTAAAGCCGGAGTGACGGAAACCAGCATTGCCAAAACCGTTGAACTTGCAAGTAATTTTTTCATATTTTTTTATTCGTTAATTACCTTAATAAATGTTCGACCTTTAATAATAAAAACCACACGCGGAAAACCCGCGCGTGGCTGTTTATTTACTGATGAAACGTCTATTTTCCTCATCTTATTTTCCATAATTCCAATGAATTATAATGGACATTTGTGCCTTTTAATTTATTATATTAATCTCTATCGGTCAAGGACTAAAAAACAGTTTACATTTAAAAACTGTTTTTGTCAAGTTCCATAAAGGACACTATGTCCATTAGAATCCGCCATGGCGGATTCTAATGGACATTTTAACGGACATTCGCCGGCAATATAAAGAAAATCAAAGCCCAAAAACATCTTAAAAATTCAAACTTTCTATCGGACACCCCACCATGCGGCTTCTGAAGCCACATGGCGGCAAAAAAAAAGACCACCCGCCGCGGCGGATGGTCATTGTTAATAATATCAACATTAACGCAATCTTCGCAGAATTTTCCGCAAAGATTTATAAGAAAAAGGTTTGGGAAGCAGCATGCCCCCCAAATGAATAATCTCTTTTTGATATATTTCCGGCAAAGCGGTCGCGACAATAACTTTCAAATCCGGAAATGTCTTTTTGATATTTTTCAGTAATTCTATGCCGTTCATCAACGGCATATTTACGTCCGTAATGACAATGTCCGGCTTATCGGACATAATCATTTGCCACCCCTCCAAACCGTTTTCCGCCAGCCGAATTACCGCGCCGGGCAGGGAATCTTCAACAATATAATTCGCCAATTCACGTATCTCTCTATCATCGTCAACGACGACAATTTTTTTCTTTTTCATTTTTATTTCTCCTTTTTGAAAAAAATGTCTTTTACTTCGTCAATAATTTCCTCGTTTTCTTTTATTCCTCTCGCGCCCAGAATTACGGGAATGTGGCTTGAACAATTTAATATAATTCTAACATAATCAGACTGGCTGTCTTTATTCGGAATAAAAATAAGAGCAATACCGCAGTCATCTTCCTCATAAGACTCAATGCGGAAATTCAACTCTTGATAACCGCCTTCAACCGCCAGTCTGTCGGTATTAAAAAATACCGTCACTATTCCTTTATCTCTCATTTCCATCAGTTCCCCGCAAAGTTCCGAGGCATCCTCCAGATTTTGCGTTAGAATCATTGCAATATTTCTTTTCATCTTTCCTTCCTCCTTTATTCTTTTTTTAAGTTCCAAAAACTAAAAACAATATAACATAACCGAAACCGTCTGTCCACCCCGCCGTAATAGCCCAATACCTTGGAATCACTTAAGGATAATTTAGTAATATTTATCCAAACATGTGCAAGGCTCAGCCTTGCACATTTGTGTTTTTGGTTCGCATGGTTATACCAGCCGCATTATATCTTTGTATGTAATCGCCAGCATCAGCATTATGAGGATTATAAGCCCGATGGTGTGAACCATATTACTGAATTTATAATTGACTGGAGAACCCTTAATTTTTTCCGCCAGCAAAAACAAAAGCCGGCCTCCATCCAGTGCCGGAAATGGAAGAATATTTATTATCGCCAAATTTATGGAAAGCATGGCGATAAAACCGAGAAGGTATCCAAAACCGAGTTTGGCGGCGGCGCCCGTAACGCCCACTATGCCCACGGGTCCCATAATCTGGCCGAAGCCCGCCAAACCGCGCGCGGCATTGGAAATAAAATAAAAAATTGAAACACCCACGGCGATTGTAATGTTGTAAGTCATTTTGAGTCCTTCCCAAAATGCTCTATAAAAAGGAAGGTTGACTGTTCCAATCTCATCCATGGCAATTCCCAAAGACCCTTTCCCTTCCCCGGGATTTATGCTGGGAATGGCCGATGTTGAAAGCGTTTCGCCGTTTTTTTTATATTTTATGTTTATTTCCTTGCCCTTATTTTCAAAGATGAATTTCTGCACGTCCCGAATATTTTCGGCTTTAATATAGCCGAGACCTGTTACGTTAAAGCCGAGAATTTGGTCGCCCGCCTCCAGTCCCGCCTTTTTCGCCGGAGTATCCTTTTGGACCTGCAAAATCATAATTCTCGCGTTCTTTACCTCTGCTCCCGCCGGAGCGGAACCAACACTCGCCGGCATTCCAACCATAAATCCGCCCGACAATAAAAACCATGACAATATTAAATTAAAAACAACTCCGGCCGCAATCACGCCGGCGCGGACCGATATCGGCTTTGAAGAAAAACTTCGCGGGTCTCCCGAATTTTCGCCTTCCTCCCCTTGAATTTTCACGAAACCGCCAAAGGGAAAGAGATTGAAACTGTAAAGTGTTTCTCCTTTTTTAAATTTGAAAAGACGGGGCGGAAATCCAAAACCAAACTCATCCACCCTAATGCCGCTTTTTTTGGCAACGATAAAATGCCCGAACTCATGAGACAAAATTAAAACCGCCAGGACCGCGAAAAATATAATTACGGACATAATTAAAACTTTTGATTGCTAATTGCTAATTTCCACTCTTTTTCTATCAGCCGTTTCTTCCAAATTTTTTACCGTTTTCTCTATAATTTCCTGCAAATCGTCTTTAAATTTGTATTTGTCATCTTCGCTGATTTCATTGTCGCGCTCCTTTTCTTGGATATTTTTCCAAATCTCATCTCTTTCCTGCCTCAAGGAAATTTTTGCCTCTTCAAGTTTTTCATTAAGAATTTTAACCAATGACTTTCGGCGTTCTTCCGTCAGTTCGGGAAGGCGGACACGGACCGATTCCTTGTCGGATATCGGCTGGGCGCCAAGGTTAGAAACGGCAACGGCGTGTTCAATGTTTTTGAGCGCGGAAGTGTCCCAAGGGGTAATTCTAATTGTCCGCGCGTCTTCAATACCAATTGAAGCAATTTGTTTTAACGGCACCTTGGCGCCGTAAGAGTCAACTTGTAAATTTTCAACAATAGTCGGGGTCGCCCGCCCGGTGCGCAAAACAGCGCATTCTTTTTTGAACCATTCTTTAATCTCCTCTCCCCTGTTTTTTATTCGCGAAAAATCATAAGCCATACATTTCATTTTACACTTTTGGCAGTGTTAGCGCAATATGCTCAAGAATCATTTTCACATTTGGAGAACGGCTGAAAAGAAACTCCCGCGCCGCCCGGATCTCATCCAAAAAATCCATGCAGCTTCCGAAGCCGCATGATGCGGATGCAGCTTCCGAAGCCGCATGACGGCCGCGCCGGCGCCGGCGAAAAATTTCCAATTCCAAACCATTTAAAAACTCAACCGCCTTATTTTTATCTTTTCCGATTTTATTGATTATTTCCATTCTTTTGCCGGGCAGAGAACGCAAAAATTCTCCACAACTGCCGTCTTCTTTGTTTTCTTTCCCAGACATTGAGTTATCAATGACTATAAGACGCGAGCGAAGAGTTGGAATCATATCGCCAACAGACGGAACAATGATAAAAAAATGCGTTCCTTCAGGCGGCTCTTCAAAAATTTTGAGCAGTGCATTGGCGGATTCAATACTGAAAGAAAATATTTCCAGAATAAAAATTTTCTTTTCGCCTATAAAAGGGCGGAGCGAACTCTTGCCTTTTAATTCATGGCTTTCTTTAATCCCAAATAATTCAAACGCCTGATGATAAAAATCAGGATGCTTTTTTAATTCGGCTACCGCATAGCCGAAAAGAGCGGATGCCGCCTCCAGCGCCATCCTCCTTGAAACCTCAATATCTCCAACCAATAAATAGCCGTGTCCCAGCTGGTTGTTTTTTACGTGTATTTCCAATAGTGATGACATTGAGCCACCTGTCAGATTCGAACTGACGGCCTACGGTTTACAAAACCGTTGCTCTACCACTGAGCTAAGGTGGCAATTATTTTTCATTCAAATCCTCTTCGGATTCGCCGTCATGAGGCAAGCCATTTTTAAATTCATTAACACCATTCCAGTATTCAGATTCCCTGCCGCTTTCTTTCGGAAAATTTTTCCCATGTATATAATCTCTGGCTTTCAAAAGCTTGTTTTCAATCTTTTTTACATAAAGGTTTATTTCGGAAACCCCCTTTTCAGCTTTTTTATAAATGAAGACAAGGGCTTTGTCATTCCAAAACCTCTCAAGCGGAATTATTACAAAATCACGGAAATCTGCAAAGACCGGTTTAGTGGAATTGAATTCTTCAAAAAATTCATTTTTCGGCAAGGCGCGCGCTTCCGGTAAGCGGCGAATAACAATAACAACCATACCTGTTGCGGAAAGAAGAGACAATAAAATTAATATTAATGACATATTATCGTCTTAAACTTTATAGCGGGCAAATTGCGATATTTCAATATTTTCACCGAATTTTTGGATATTATCTTTTACATATTCTTCAATGGTGATTTCCGGTTTCTTAATGTAGTCTTGCCTTGCAAGTTCCTCTGCGTCTTCAGGGTTGGCAGCGGCAATATGCATGGCAATATTATGGGCGAACTTTTGGAATTCTTCGTTTCTGGCCACAAAGTCAGTTTCGCATCTCACTTCCACCATCACCCCTACCTGTTTGGTGGAATGGATATAAGATTCAACAACGCCCGCTTTTAGCGCCCTTTCAGATTTTTTTTCGGCAATTTTAACGCCTTCCTCGCGTAAAACCAACATGGCTTTTTCTATGTCGCCGTCCGCCTTCTCAAGCGCCTTTTTACAAACCATTATTGAAACGTCAGTCTTATCCCTTAATTCTTTAATTTTATCTGAGGCAATTATCATATTTTATTTATTATCTTCTGTTTTTTTGGAATCGCCGGCGTCTTCATTTTTTTGCTCATCCTTATGTTCCTTCAATCCGTCTTTATAAGCATTTACCAACTCCTTTAAAAAGAAATTCACGCTGGATATTGAGTTATCGTTTGCCGGAATAAAATATTCGGCATCTTCAGGATTGCAGTCACTGTTCGCTATTCCAATTATTGGAATTCGCATTTTTTTCGCTTCTCTAACGGCAATTTTATCTTTTTTCGTATCAATAATCATAAGTGCTGAAGGAAGATTTTTTAACTGTTCCAATCCGGAAAAATAATGCTTTAGGCGAAAAATTTTTCTGCTGATTTTCAATTGTTCTTTTTTTGTGTATTTATTCAATTCTCCGGACTCCCTCTTTTTAGTCATCTCATCCATATAATCTCTTCTGGTTTTAATTGAATCAAAATTCGTCAATGTCCCGCCCACCCATCTTTCAACAACATAAGAAGCTTCTATTTCTTCGGCATATTTTTTGATAATCCCCTTAATCTCGGGTTTGGTCCCCACAAAAATAACCATTTTTTTATCCATGCCGAGTTTTTTCATGAATTCTTTCGCCTCGTTCAGTTTTTCTTTTACTTTTTCAAGATCAAAAATTTCTATATTATTCTTTAATCCAAAAAGAAACATTTTCATTTTTGGGTGCCTGTGGGAACGCGAATAGCCGAAATGGACTCCCGCCTCAAACATCTCTTCAATTTTAATTTCCTTGTTTTTTTGCTCCATTGTTTTATACCCTAGCAAAAATCAAAATAAAATCAACCCTATTTCCAAAAACCGGGTTTAAAACTCACCTTTCATTATATTTCTTTCCAAGTTGGGTTGAGAGATTCCACGTTCAATTTGATGGTAACGTCATCCGACAAACCACCTCCTTGCCCATGGACAGTTATGGTGTACAAACCGCTGGAAGTATCGCTTGGAACGTTAACACTGAACGTTGAACCTGTAGAATATTTTGAAGAACTTAGTGTCGCGTCACTGAAATTATAAGTGGCTCCCGACAGAGGAGGATTTATGTTTGTTACCGAAAGCGAAACGCTGCCGGAAAACTTCCTTACATTGACAACGGTAATTGTTGTCTCATCCGAAACCGCCGCTCCCTTGGAAATAATAGTCGCGTGTATGGAATTTGAATTTGACAGATTAAAATTAGGCAGAATGACAGGGTCCGTTTCGTTATTATCAGACGGGGAAGCACATCCCGGGTCATTCATATCAACCAATCCGTCGCCGTCGTTGTCAATTCCGTCACTGCACTGGGGAAGACTGTTTGCCTCGCTGTTATCAGACGGGGAAGCACATCCCGGGTCATTCATATCAACCAATCCGTCGCCGTCGTTGTCAATTCCGTCACTGCACTGGGGAAGGGATGATGTTGACCCGCAATTCAAACAAGAAACACCGTAACCAGATCCTGAAAAAGAAATCCATCCCACAATATCACTTCCCCACGCCCAACCGGAAAATTTCCCCGTGTTCAAATCCATACCAACACCGTAATTGGGGCTTGTTCCGCTCATACTTATCCATCCGTCCCATCCATCATTGAAATCTGCGCCGGACAAATCTCTCGCCCATCCCGTTAATTCTCCTGTACTCAAATTCATGGTTACCGCTCCGCTTTTCCCATTAGGCGCGGCGCCTCCCGGCCTGAAATCAATCCAACCGGCATTATCGGTCCAAGCCGAACCGGAAAGAACTCCCGTAGCGTTATCAATAAAAACTCCTCCATAAGAAGGGTTAAATTGAATCCAGCCGATTGTATCGGACCACGCCCAACCGCTTAACGCTCTTTGAGCGGCATTGGCGGAAATGACCGAAAAAAACAATACGAACAAAGAAATAATCGTTGTTTTTATAAATATTTTCATTGGTTTAATTATATAATCAAAAACACAATTATAAAAATAAAAATGTGGATAACTTGCGCGCCTGTATCGGCACCATATCGGCCATTGAATCTCAAATCGGAAAATGTTGCAATTTAGTGCTGTTATGCTGTATAATAACGAGTATGAAAAAAGACATTCACCCGTCATATTACGATAAAGCAGTTATAAAATGCGCCTGCGGAAATAAAATTACCATTGGCTCTACCAAAGAAAAAATGGAGGTGGAGGTTTGCGGTGCCTGCCATCCGTTTTTTACCGGAAAGAAAAAAATCATAGACACTGCCGGAAGAGTTGAAAAATTCAAAGCGCGGCGCGCCAAAGCCAGCTAATAAACTCTATGGAAACTATCATTATGGAAATACGCGCGGGAGCGGGAGGCGCTGAGGCCTCTCTTTTTGCTATGAATCTTTTTGAAATGTACACAAGATACGCCGCTAAACAGGGATGGAAAACCAGTCTGATCAGCGAATCAAAAAATGAATTGGGCGGATACAAAGAAGTTGTTTTTGAAATTAGCGGAAATGAAGTTTGCGAAAAATTGAAAAACGAAAGCGGAGTGCACAGAGTGCAGAGAATTCCGACAACTGAAAAATCAGGAAGGGTGCATACCTCAACCGCTTCAGTGGCTGTTTTGGTAAAATCCGCCACGCCGGAAAATGAAAAAATTGAGATTAGACCCGATGAACTTGAAATAACTTTCTCGCGTTCCGGCGGAGCGGGGGGGCAAAACGTCAATAAAGTTGAAACTGCGGTTAGAATTTTGCATAAACCGACCGGCATTGTGGTTCGTTCGGAACAGCAGCGTTCCCAACAGAAAAACCGCGAAAAGGCATTAAGTATTTTAAAGGCCAAAATCAACCAAGCGATGGCCGAACAAAAAGCAAGTGAGATTTCACAAATCAGAAAAGAACAAATCGGCAATCAAGAAAGGGCCGAAAAAATCAGAACTTACAATTTCCCTCAAAACAGAATCACCGATCATCGCATTAAAAAATCTTGGCATAATATTGAAAAAATTATGTCCGGCGACTTAGAGCCGATAGTGAAGAAATTCCTTTGAAATTAACTTAATTCTTAATTTTGTAATTTTTAAATAATGTTTAAATTTTTAAAAATTCGGATTTATTTACAAAATTAAAAATTTGAAATTATAAAATTATTGACTAATAGTATCAATCATTTTTTGGTATTTCTCCGCCAATTCCATCACATCGTCTCCATAAAAACTGTAGGCGGACTTTTTCCAATTCCCGCCCGCCAAATAACGCAAAGCTGCGCGCCGTTCGGCGGTATATCCCCCGGCGGCGGCGCCATTGTCTTTCAACAAAAGCGCCGATGCCATAAAAGCGTCCCGAGGGTCCCACGGATTTGGAGGATTATCTCCCGTTCTTTTTGCGATTCCTTTTTTATACAAATTCCAAGTTGTGGGCATAAATTGCGCCGGTCCCATGGCGCCTCCGCAATAACCATACCACGCCTTGCGCGAAACGGGCATCATATCCGGATTCAGCCCAAGTTCGCCCGTAATTTCCATAAATGCCGTCCGTTGTTTTAAGCATCTGGGGTTTGCAAGGTCGGATTTCCAATTTCCAGTGCCCACATTTTCACCTAAATTTGATTCCTCGGCAATTACGCCGAGCAAAAAAGCCGGCCGCACCCCAACCGCCCGCCACGCCGCGTTGGCGTATTCCATCGCCTTTTCAAAAGGAATCGCCTTGGAGCCGCGAAGCACAAACAATTCGCTTCGGATGCGCGCCGCGTCCTTTTGTCTTGATTTTACTATTTTTTGGTATCTCGTCTCCTCGCCTTTAGTCAATTTCAAAATTTTCTTTTTTTCCCTTTCAGCTTGTTCTATGCGTTTTTTCTCAAGACTTTGAATAACGCGCAGCTGTAAATGCTCGGTTTTTCTCGCCATTAATTTCTCGCGCTCTTTTTCTGTTCCCTCTTTGGAAACTTTTATCTCTTTAAAGGAATTTTGCAGAGCGGCGTGAATTGATTCAAACGAATCCAAATCAACGAAAAAATCAGAAAGTTTCCCGTATCCGAGCACCAATTCCACCAAAGAAACTGAATCAAGTTCATTGGTTTTTCTTAATAATTCACCCAGTGAAATTTTTTCTTTGTCTATTTTTTCCAAAAGAGAATTTATCGTAGCTGAACGGTCTTTAATTCCCAAAGATAAATTATCTATTCTGATATTCAGGGCGCGGATGCTCAGGTGCGCCTTTTTTATTCTCGCGTTAAAAATAGCGATATCACGCTCAAGACTTGTTGCTTCCCTCTGCTTTTTTTGTATGATGCCGCGATACCCGTTAATTTGCGCTTCAATCTGCTGAAGTTCACTTTCCAGCTGAGCTCTCCGCTCAAGCACCGCCGAAGGAGAAACTCCTTCGGCGTTAACATGGGCAAGCGTAAATACTGCCGTTATTGAGAATGTTATTACAAAAAGCAAGCGCAACATTATAAATTTCTGATTCTTAATTCCTAATTTCTAAAACAATCTCTGAATGACAATATTTTTAAACATTAGGAAATTAAAACATTGTTTAAAAATTGAAAATCTGAAGGAATATTATTTCTTCTTCTCCCCGCCTCCCGCTTCCCCTTCCCCGCCTTCAACGGTTTTCTTTCCTTTCTTCTCCACTTTAATTTCTTCAATACTTTCAGTTTCCGCGGGTGTTTCATCTTCTTCTCGCGGTAATTCCACCAGAGCGGCAACCTCTTCACTGCTGCCAATAATTTTTACTCCCTTCGGTAAAACAATATCTCCCAGATGTATCTTGTCTTCAAAAGTCGCCAATTTTGAAATGTCAATTTTTATTTCATGCGGCAAATCTTTTGGCAACGCTTCAACCTCAATTTCATGTATAACTTTCACCAATACTCCGCCCAATTCTTTTACTGACGAAGCGATGCCCTCAAAAATCAAAGGTACGGCGGCAGTAATCGGTTTATCCATTTCCACCGCCAAAAAATCAATATGCAGCGGTTTATTTTTCATAGGATCCAAATCCACATCTTGTATCAAAACCTCAACATCGGATGCCGAAGTTTTTAATTTGATTATCGTGTTTTCTCCCGCCTCCTCCCAAACTTTATTAAACTCTTTCGCGTCAACAAAAAGCGGCTCATTCTCCACTTTTTTTCCATATAAAACAGCCGGGAGCTTGCCCTCTTTCCTTTCTTTTTCAAGTTTTTTCCCAAAGATATTTCGTGTTTCCGCGTTTAATTGCATATTTGGCTAGTATATATCAAAATTTTAATGTTGGCAATAGTGAGTTAAAATTTTATAATTCTTAATTTTGTAATTTTTAAATAATTTCTAATGGTTAAATTTTTAAACATCAAGAAATTAAAGCATTAAGAAATTGAAAATTAAAAATTAGAAATTATCTAATTTACTAATTCTCCTCCTGTGACGCTCTTCTCCGCTGAACGGGGTTTTCAGCCAAAGCTTTACCGCATCTTTTGCCTCATCTTCGTCCAAAAACCGCGCGCCAAGCGAAAGCACGTTCGCGTCGTTATGCTCCCGCGAAAGTTTTATTATTCGCTCGCCCTCCCCAACACCGGGTTTGCTCCCGTCGTCCGCCGCGGCGGACTTCCTCTTGAAACCTGGGGTTTCCCCGGACGGGCCGTAATAAACCGCCGCCCTAACGCCCTTGATTCTGTTCGCCGCCATCGCCTCTCCCTGCCCCGAACCGCCAATCACAATTCCCCGCGCGAAATTCGCCGAATCCGCCGCGGCTGATTCGGCCACCTTGCGGGCGAGGGGCAGAACGAAATCCGGATAATCGTCTTTTTCGTCATAAGAAAAAGGGCCGAGATCTTCCACTTCATAACCCAAACCGCCGAGAAAAGTCTTCAATTTTTCTTTTAATTCAAAACCCGCGTGGTCAGAAGCTAAATAAATCATAGATTTATCAATTTCTAATTTCTAATTCTTAATTTCTAAACAATTAATCAATGTCTAAATTTTCAATTACTTTTTATTCAAAGTCGTTGAAATCTTATTAAAAATAAGAGTTAATTCATGCGACTCTTTCCATAATTTTCTTAAATCTTCTTCTGTTTCAGGATTTGATCTTGATAATAACTCAATCCAATACTTGGTTTCCTGTATTTCTTTTCTGCAAATAAATATTTTATTCTTAAAATCTTTCTTGGAACTAGCCCTGTTAGCCTCGCAGTAATTCGCGCCAACACTGGTAGAAGATTTGATTAATTGAAAAATTAAATTTTTGTTTATTTCATCTTTTTTAATTCTCTTCAATAAATCTATTATATTTTTGCTGAATTTTTTGGTTCTTTCTTCAAGGTCATAATTCATATTAAAAATTGGAAATTGTTTGAAAATTAGAAATTGAAAATTGAAAATTATTAAAGGTATCCTTTCAACGCCTCAATATGCTTTATCAGCATCGCGCAGTATCCCCATTCGTTGTCGTACCAAGAAAAAACCTTGACCAAATCCCCGTCAATAACTTTGATAAAATTCAAATCAACGATTGAACCGTACGGCTCGCCCAGTATGTCCGTGGAAACCAACGGCTCTTCAACCGCCTTCATAATTCCCTGCCATTCCGGCTTCTCCGCCGCCTCCTTGAAAATTTCTTTTATCTCGTCAACCGTCGTCGGGCGCTCGGCAAGAAAAGTAAAATCAATAAGCGAACCGCTCGGCACCGGAACCCGCATCGCCACCCCGTCAAATTTGCCGGCCATCGCCGGCAACGCCTTGGCGGTGGCGATCGCCGCGCCGGTGGTGGAAGGGACGATATTCAAAGCTCCCGCCCGCCCCCTGCGCCAGTCCTTCGCGTCCGGCTTATCAACAATCCCCTGCGAGGCGGTGTACCCGTGGACCGTGTTCAAAATCGCCTTTTTAATTCCCGGATTTTGCGACATTATCGCCGCCACCGGCGCCACCGCGTTGGTGGTGCAGGAAGCGTTTGAAGTAATTTTTGATTTTTCCGCCGCGCTCACGCCCACATTCGGCGTTAAAGTCGGAGTCTTCTCGTCTTTCGCAGGCGCGCTTATCACCACTCTTTTCGCGCCCGCGTCCAGATGCGCCTTGGCTTTTTCGTAGGTGGCAAAAAAACCCGTTGACTCAACCACTATATCAATTCCCAATTCTTTCCACGGCAAATTGGCCGGCTCCCTCTCCTGAAAAAATCTCACCTTAGAAATGTCGGAAACCGGGTTTCCGACATTTGAGAACTTGCCGTGTACCGAGTCGTGTTCAAGCAAATAAATAAGATTGTCCTTGTCCGCCAAATCATTTATGGCAACAATCTCAAAATCCGGCGTCTTAACCGCCTGCCTAAAAAATATTCTTCCTATTCTCCCAAAACCATTAATTGCTATTTTCATATTCTTATTATACCACAATTTAAGTCAAAAGTGGATATCCGCATGTTTTGAGGTTGAACCTCAAAACAGAGAACATGCGAATTTTTTACAGTTTAATTTTCTTTATTTCTTTTTCAAAAAATGTTTGTATCGTTTTTTTGTCCAACTCAACATCTTGTAAAAATATAATCTCTGTATCCTCAATATCCTCAAGATAAATCAATTGCTCAAGAAATAGTCTTGAATTAAAATCATTTCCATACTTCTTTTCGCAAATATCAATAATTTCTTCAAGCGAAATATATTTTTCGGAAACAACAAAATACAAGTCTACATAATCCTTATAGCTCCCTCTTCTTCCAATGGTATACGCTTTTGTCGCGGCTATTTCTCTGATATCAAGCAATTTAACCTCTTTATAATCAACCAACTCAAATAATACCGGGAATGGATATTTCAAAAAAGTAATTTTTATCTCATCAATAAAAACGGTAAGTTCGTCGTGATTATTAACTGATACCGATAAAGAATTTTCAATAAAATATTTCTTTACTTTGTCTAAAAAATTTTCAGGAATCTCTTTATCGGAAAACAAATCAAAATCAACTGAAATTCTGCGTCCAATCTGCAAAGCCAGCGCCGTTCCTCCCGCAAGATAAAAATCACTGAAGTTTTTCAGTTTTAAAAAAATCGCTTTCGCTTTATCGCTTAATACTTCTAGGCGCATAATTAAAATTTTCAACAGAAAAAAGAATGGCCGCCAAACGCCTGACCCTTGGCCTTATCCCGCCTGCCGGCGCGGACTTTAACACTTTTTTAACCGTTTCCCTGCCGTAATAATTCAACAACCAGCGCCAATGCCTTAAATTTCCGTAATTTATCGCGTTTAAAATAATGGTTTTTTTATGCCGTTTGGGATCCATGGCGGAAAAATTATAAGACCATAAAACAGGCTTAAAAAAATCAGGTAATTTTTTGGCTCTGTTGATTGTTTTTTCTTCCATTAATTTTATTATACCACAATTTAAATCCAAAAGTGGATATCCGATATAATTATCTGCCCATTTGATAAAGGCGTTTAATTTCGTCTGCGGACAAAACGCGGTTGTAAATGCGGACATCGTCTATTGCTCCGTTAAATTCCTTGCCGGCAAAAGCATTGGAATTGCCAATCCTCACCAGGTCGGAATTAGAGCTTGTGTTTAAAGTGCCAACAGTGCTCACGGGCGAATTTGCGTCCTCAACACCATTTATATATAACCTTAATCCGGTGCTGCTGTTCCCCGCAAAAGTACCGACGACGTGTGTCCAAACACCTTGTTGTGAAGCATTAGTGGCTCCTTCAATGGAAGAGTTATTTGATTGGTAATCAACTTCAAATTTGTAAGTGTCTGTTCGTCCGGAAGCCCCGCCGACATCGTCCCGAAACAAAAGAAAGCCATCCCAAAGTGGTGAATTGACTATTTTTCCGATTAATACGTCATCATCAGTCAGTGAATCCTGTTTAACCCATGCTGAAATTGTCATCTGTGTCAGATTGTCAAAGGTTGTAACATCACCTATATCCACATAATCGTCCACTCCGTCAAACTTCAAGGATTGGCCGATGGCGCCCGGCGCCGTGGTGGTGGAAATGTTGCCGGATACTCCAAGCTGAAGACTGCCGTCATTGCCCTGTCCCGAGGTGTCGGCAATATTACTGTACATATCTTTGCCGTCAAAGGTCCAATGGCCGACAAGCCCGTTTTCCAAGCCGGGATTGGTTTTAAGGGTTTTGGCAATATGCGTTGTCGCGCCCATTTGATAAAGGCGTTTAATTTCGTCTGCGGACAAAGCGCGGTTGTAAAGGCGGACATCGTCAAGAGAACCCTTATAGTCATAGTTGTCGGCAGTAACACCGCAGTCGACATTGTAATTGCCGATACAAAGAGGATTTGAAGAGCTCAAATAAAAACTGGAGATAGTTGTTGTTGAATTTTCAAGCGAACCGTCCAAATATAAATTGAGTGTTCCAGCTCCGCTGTCGTATGTCCAGCCGGCGTAATGCCATTGGGCGTCGTTGATAGCCGTTACACCTTCAACATACCCTCCCGCGCCCAAATCTTCTATGTCTATTATGAGTTTATTCGCGTCGCTGTCTCCAATGCCAAAACATCCAAACCACCATGTGTTGTCGGCATCGCTGGCTCCAAACCTACTCAAAAAAACCTCATTGTTGTTCGTTTCCCGGCTATCGCAGTCTCCGTCTTTCTTAAACCACATAAAACCTGAAAAACCGGCGGTGTAATTAAAATCAAAATCAGTGGAGGAAGGCACTTTCACGTAATCTTCCAGCCCGTCAAACTTCAAGGATTGGCCGATGGCGCCCGGCGCCGTGGTGGTGGCGTTAGGTTTAATCTCAATCGCTATTCCGCCCAATCCCTCCGTCAGCGCGCTGGCCGTGGTATCAACACTTGTATCGTTGTCGGCGCGCCACTGCGTGCCGATTGACGCGTATTCAATGCCTGTATCATGAAGTTCGGTGAATCCCGTTCCCGGCGTAAATGTGCGGGCGGTCGCGTCGGAATCACCGGCGCCGAATACGCCATAGGTCGCATTTCCGGTACTGCTGAAGGACCCCAATGTCACCGCAATCGCGCTGACGCCGGTGTCGTTATTTGCCGCGCTTTGTATAACGGCGCCGGAACCGTTGGAGCCGGATGTGTCAACGTTGCTGAATTCAACGAGTGAAAAAGCGGCAGAGTCAAAAGTGTTCGCGCCAAGGTCCACCGTGACGCTCCCGCTGGAGGGATTAGCTCCCATCGCGCGATAAAGATAAAGTGTATTCCACCAATTGCCCGTCCCGTCGGGAAAATAAATTTGAGACGCCACGAGTTCCCATGTAAGATTGTTGCCGGTAACGGTTACCGGCGGCGCGGACGCCACTGACGCGCCGGCCCAACTTATGGAAATTGCCATAAGCTCCAAACTATTCGCGCTCGGCGCAACCGAACCGGTTGAGAAACCCGATGCGTTGGTGGCATCGGCCCCCGAATCAAGCGTGGCGGCCTGAACGGCTCCCGGGAAAAATGTGCCGTCATTGCCCTGTCCCGAGGTGTCGGCAATATTACTGTACATATCTTTGCCGTCAAAGGTCCAATGGCCGACAAGCCCGTTTTCCAAGCCGGGATTTGTTTTGAGTGTTTTGCCGATATGAGTTGTCGCGCTAACCAGAAGTTTGCCTATTATCGTTTCGCTGAACGCGCTGAATGAAAAAAAAACAAACACCGGTACGGCGGCAACAGTTATGAGAATAAGAAGTTTTGTTAAGCTTGAAAATTTTTCTTTATTTTTCATAATTTTTATTGCGTTGACGTGCTGGTGGCGGCAGTGGTGGTGGTGGTGGATGCCGTTCCGGAAGCGCTATTCGTGCCACTTGCCGATGAAGTTCCATCAGAAGTTGATGTCGCCGAAGAAGTTGCCGAATCCGAACCGAAACCGCCGCTTCCCGAGGGAACACCTCCAGAATCACTGCCCGAGCCGGAGCCGGTCGTGGTCGCCGTTCCTCCGCCACTGCTATCCGGAGTGGTTGTCGCCGAAGTTCCGGCGCTTCCATCGGGTGTCGTGGTTGCCGCGCTTGAACCATCTGAACTGCCGGAATTGCCCGAACTACCCGAATCGGAAACGATTATTTTTCTTGTTGAAGTCGCCGTGTTTCCCGAGTTGTCAGTCGCGGCATAACTTATCGTATGTTCGGTTGAAGAGCTCGTGTCAACCGACACCCCGCTCAAGTTTCTGCCGAGATATTGCCCGTCCCGCCATACTTCGTAACCAAGATTCTTGTCAACATTATCGGTAATTACAACTCCCAAATCGCCGTAACTCGCGCCCACGGAAACATTGGCCGGATTATTCCCCTGCAGTGTAATCACCGGCGGTTCGGTATCCGCGCCCGCCGCGCCGGAACCACTCGCGCCGCCGGAATCCGAAGGAGCAGATTCCCCGCAGGTTCCCTTAAATTTATCCCACTTCCCGTTGGAAATTCGCACGCAATATACTTCGCCGGTCACCGAATCCTTCATCTCTAGCGCGTTGGCCACGACTTTCTTAACCGTAATTTTGTCAGCGATAAATTCCTTCGCCTGCACAACCCCTTGTGAAATCTGAATTCCAATTTCTTTAAACCATGCCAAAATCTGGGCGAAACTGTCCGAAATTGAAACCGCGCCTCCGCCCGAACCGCCTCCCGAACCGCCCGCCGCGCCGGCGCCCGCCTCCAAATCTTCAATCCGCAATTCCATATCCGCGATTTTCTTTTTCTGCGCGTCCATCTCCGAAGACAATTCCCTTATTCCGGCCCAAGCCATGGAAGCCATCTTGTAAATATCAACACCTTTGCTGTTTACCGAAAGCACCTCCTTCGGCGCCTCCTCCGCTATCAAACCGAGCCGCTTCTCGCAGCCCAAACCCGAACCCGAACCGGCCCCCGTGGCCGCCTCCGCGGAATCCCCGCAAATCTCGTCCTTATAATAATAAGTCGCCACGCTCGTGCTCGCGATTTTATTCAAGGCGTCCTTGTAATCCCCGTCTCCCAAAAACACGATATCTTTTTTCGCCTCTCTGGTGGAAATATTTATGAACGCCTGCGCCGCAACATCCCCAAGCACATGCAGTTTATACGCCGGCGTCGTCGTGCCTATTCCCACGTTGCCGTTTTCGTCAATCGCGAAACGCGTCTCCTTATCCGGACTCTGCAAAAACAGCGCCCGCGGAACAACGCCGTCCGCCGATTCAACAAACCTGAAGCCATTGCTAAAAATAAGGTCGCCGACATACGAATTCGCCGCCCGCAAGGTGCCCATCACGTAAAGGTTGTTAGCCACGGTTGAAGTTCCCGTCCCTCCAATCTCCATTTGTCCGGCGACATACATAGAACGGTATGCCTCTGCCGCGAGAATATAATTCGGAGTTGAAGAGCCGACCGCGAGTAGAACGGAGGGAGAGGATTGAGCGATGCCGACAGCGGAATTTTGGATGCCGCCGGAGCCGTTTGATTCAGCGTAAATTGTCAAAAGAGGCGTGGAATCAATTTGCGCCGTGTAAGATTCTTTTGTCCCCGCCGGCGCGGAAGAAGTAACTGCCAAATCAGCCCATGAGACAGTACCGGCGTTGTCTTCAAATGAAATGTTCCCTAAATCAAGTTTCGGAATAGAAACCGTTCCCGCGCCGTAATCATATTTGAATTTTCCGTTATCAAGAACAAACCCGCCGGTAAAAGTTGAAGTGGCCTTGCTTCCCCTTGTGTCAATCGTAAAGATAGGGGCCGCCGCGGTTCCGGTGGCGATGCTCCAAGAATAATTTGTTAAATCAAGAATGGTTGAAGTGGCTGACGAAAGGTAATTGAAAGTGAGCGTTGAAGCGGTTGACGAAGCAAAATTAATAATATTAGAGTCAAGCGCCGTATTTCCTGCAACCGAGAGTTTCGCGTAAGGCGTCGTGGTGCCGATGCCGACATTGCCGGAATTGCGTTCTATTGCCAAACGAACATTTTCAGTCCAGCTGGTGTCGGCAACGCTTTTTCCTGAAATTATTTCAAATTTATTAGCATCACCGTCATATTTTAACCGGAAGCCGAAAGCATTGTTTGATGATGAATATCCTCCCCAAGATGGTTCTCCGCTTGCGCTTCCATTTTCCAAAAAATCTACAAAAGTGCTCTGATTGTTGCCCAAGTTTGCGACCGTAATACCTATGGGATTAATCTCATCCGTAGCGGAAACATATAACTTGGATTTCGGACTCGCCGTCCCTATCCCCACATTTCCCTCCACTATCAGCCCGTTTGTCGGAGCGGCGGTGTTGTAATCCGCGCCGATGCTCGCTCCCCCGCTCACCGCCAGTTTTGAAGCGGGAGAGGTGGTCCCAATGCCGATGTTGTCAGAAGAATCTATATACAAAGCTGTAACACTGTTAATGGGATCCCATATATCAAAAGAATGGGTTCCGTTGCCTTCACCGTCACTCTCAATACTCCATTCATCAGTTCCGCGCCCCCTGAATATAATTTGATTATTCATACTGCCGGTTGAGTTTAAATTATCAAGCAGGATAGCATTTCCCCTAAAACTGCCGCTTGTTTGTTGGGAACGAAAAGCGGCGACGCCGACAATACCCGCTGTTTGTGAACTTTTAATATCCAACGCTGCGCTTGGCGACGCCGTCCCTATCCCCACATTTCCGCTGTTCGGGTCAATGACGAAGGTATTGGAGTCAAAGTTCAGCCCGTTGGTCATTGCCACGGTGGTGGTGGCGGTTGAGGTGAGGTTCCAATCGCCGGAGCGGATGTTGAGAGTGTCCGCGTCGGCGTTTCCAATGTTGGTGGTTCCGTTTGACCAGAAATTGTTTGCCACCGAGAGGAGGGTGGTGGAGGCGTTCACCAGGGTTGTGTCCGTTCCCGACACCGTGAGATTTCCGCCGATGGTGGCGTTGCCCGAGGTCTGGAGAGTTCCGGCCGTTGTGTTGAGAACGCCGACCCCGAGCCCGCCGGTCAGATAGCCGTTTCCGGAAACGGAGAGTTTGGTGGCGGGAGAAGTGGTCCCAATGCCGATGTTGCCGGTTGACAAATCAATAGATAAGACCTCACTACCAGCATTATTTTTTATGAAAAATCTTGCATCTCCCCCTGTAGCAGATTGTTGCACTTGTCCAATTATTGAGTCTGTCCTAATGCTGTATCCATTTGTTCCATTCCAAGATCGGAAGAGCACACGTCTGAACTCCAGTCACACTGATATATCTCGTATGCCGTCTTCTGCTTGAAAAAAAAAAAA
>CAJVWH010000006.1 GCA_913009575.1 uncultured bacterium | reverse complement strand
TGAATTTTCTGTTTGTTTTTTTTGCCTAATAAAACAATACCAACCAGCGGCTAATAGAATAGCAATGAGAATAATAACAAGAATAATTGTTATTGTTTTTTTACTATTCATGTTCATGGTGTTTATGTTTATGAATAACCCGCACAGTATCGCTGCCCTCAACTTTTGTGCCGTCAAATAGACTTCCAGTTAGGGGATGACCTTATTGTGTAAGGTTGAGTGGGGCTGTCTGCTTTTCACGTCAAAATGTGCTAGGGCATAATTTAGATTTCCTGTTCCTTTCTCAAAAAGATCCACCACGGAAGCGGAACTGGTCGCGTTGGAAATAACGACAAAAAAAGACCTGTTTGTTCCCATTGGTATTTTTATTAAGCCGTCTAAGTTTCTGTCAAGATTGTCGCAGACAAACAAAGGAAAATTTTCTCCCTCTTGATATAAATCTGAACCTCCGATTTCGGTCCCTCTTACTCCATTGTAGGTAAAAACATCAAAACGAGGATTATAAACATCGCCGTTAACACATTTGCTAAAAATCTGAACTTTAATTGGTGTAGTAGTACCCACTGCATTATACGGCGAGCAAACACTATTGCTGTTTATCAGATATTCTTTGCCGTCATCGCCAGCGAATTCATTTATGAGAGTGCAATCATTATTCTGCAATGAAGGGTAGTCGGCATAAGCCACTTGTGCCAAAAGAATAAAAAGAATAAAAACAACAAAAACTAAGTAATTTTTATTCATTTTTCTCCTCAAAATCCGCGTCGCGGGCGTTATTCCCGTCTTTATTCTCCCCGGACTGCTGTTCGCTCTGTTTTTGTCCGCCATCGGGCGAGACTTGCCCAGATTCGGATTGTGCCTGTTTGTAAAGCAATTCGCCAATTTGCTGGATTGATTTTGACAATTCTTCGGTGGCACTTTTAATTGACGAAACATCTTCGTCGTCTTTCACTTTTTTAAGCGCCTCAATCTTCTCCTCAATTTGTTTTTTGGTCTCATTAGGAACTTTGTCTCCGGCCTCCCGCAATGATTTCTCGGCAGTGTAAACAAGAGTATCAGCCACATTGCGCGCGTCCGCCAATTCTCTTTTCTTTTTGTCCTCTTCCGCGTGCGCCTCGGCATCTTTCTTCATCTTTTCAATATCTTCTTTTGACAAACCGGAAGATGCCTCAATGCGGATTGACTGTTCTTTTCCAGTCGCCTTATCTTTCGCCTTTACATTCAAAATTCCATTGGCATCAATGTCAAATGACACCTCTATTTGCGGCATACCCCTTGGGGCTGGCGGAATGCCATCAAGAATAAATTTTCCAAGAGTTTTATTGTCAGCGGCCATCTCGCGTTCACCCTGCAAAACGTGAATTTCCACGGATGTTTGATTATCCGCGGCTGTTGAAAAAACTTGGCTCTTGCTGGCGGGAATAGTTGTATTTTTTTCAATCAATTTCGTGCAAACACCGCCAAAAGTTTCAATACCGAAAGAGAGCGGAATGACATCCAGAAGAAGAATATCTTTAACATCTCCCTGCATGATTCCCGCCTGTACAGCCGCCCCAAGTGCAACAACCTCATCGGGATTAATTGATTTATTCGGCTCCTTGCCAAAAAATTCCCTCACCGCGTTCTGAATGGCGGGCATTCTTGTTTGTCCTCCGACTAAAATCACCTCGTCAATATCGTTGACTTTAAAACCGGAAGCGTCAACCACTTTTTTATTTATTTCAATTGATTTCTTAATAAATTCATCAACCAACTCTTCAAGCTTGGCTCTGGTTAATTTGAGCAAAAGATGTTTGGGGCCGGAGGCATCGGAAGTGATAAATGGAATGTTGATTTCCGTTTCCGTTGTACTGGAAAGTTCATGCTTGGCTTTTTCCGCTGTTTCTTTTAACCGTTGAAGAGCTAAGAAATCATTGGATACATCAATGCCGCTTTCTTTTTTAAACTCTTGAATAATCCAATTGATTATTTTTTGATCAATATCATCTCCACCCAAATGAGTATCTCCACCGGTAGATTTTACCTCAATCACATCATCTCCAACTTCCAAAACCGATACGTCCAAAGTACCTCCTCCAAAATCATAAACGACAATTTTCTCGTCTTTTTTCTTATTAAATCCGTAAGCCAAGGCCGCCGCAGTAGGTTCGTTGATGATTCTCCTCACTTTTAATCCGGCAATCTCCCCCGCATCCTTGGTGGCTTTTCTTTGGGAATCGTCAAAATAAGCCGGTACTGTAATAATCGCCTCTTCTATTTTTTCTCCCAAATGCGCTTCTGCATCATGTTTGAGTTTTTGAAGAATCATAGCAGAAATTTCTTCAGGTCTGTAAGTTTTACCGTTCATTTTAACCACAACACCGCCCTCTTTAGACTCTTCAATTTTATACGGCATCATCTCTTTGTCTTTCTTTACTTCATTATCGGAAAATTTCCTTCCAATAAGGCGCTTAACCGAAAAAATGGTATTCTCCGGATTTGTGATTGATTGTCTCTTTGCCAATAAACCAACAAGCCGATCGCCGGCCTTGGAAATAGCGACAATGGAAGGAGTCGTGCGGTTACCTTCCTCATTTTCAAGAATTTTCGGTTCACCTCCCTCCATGACTGCCATCGCAGAATTAGTTGTACCTAGATCTATTCCTAAAATTTTCATAATAATATCAATTATTAATTTTTTACAAATGTATGCACGTTCGCATTAATTTGTTATTTGTAATCTTCCGACCTTAACTTGAGCCGGTCTCAAAACCTTGTCATATAATTTATATCCCTTTCTAAGCTCTTCAACCACTATTCCATCTTTTTTCTCATCCACTACTTCAACCTCGCCAACAGCATTGTGCTCTTCAGGATTAAATTTCTTTCCAAGCGCCTTTATTGGCTCAAGATTATGTTCTTTAAAAACATTTATAAATTGATTATATAAGTATTTTATACCATCTTGCCATGTCTTGTCAAGTTTTTGCCAAGCATCATCCTTGAAAGCCATTTCAAAACCATCAGCGATTAATAAAAGGTCACCGAACAAAGAAGCATCCGCCATTTTTTCAAACTCTTTCCTCTTTTTTTCGTTATCTTTTCTGGCGTTTATAAAATCCGCCTTTGTTCTCTGCCATCCTGCCAGATATTCATCCTTTTGCTTTTGGCATTCATTCAATTTATCACGTAACTTTTTCAACTTCAAAGCTACAGAAGAATTCTCATATTCCAATTCAATGTCATTTTCTCCGCCGTCTTCTTCATTGCCGGAGGTCATCTGAGTGTTTTTTCCCCTTACCATTGATAATTATAATAATAAATTTTCCAAACAAATACAAGGGTATTATCTCTTGGACCACTGTGGAGATTTTCTTGCTTTTTTTAAACCAAATTTCCTGCGTTCTTTCATTCGTGGATCTCTGGTCAACATTCCGGCCTTTTTAAGGCGTTTTCTGAAATCAGTGTTAAATTGGGTAAGTGCCCTCGCGATGCCATGCCTCAATGCCTCGGCCTGCGAATGAATTCCCCCTCCAGAAATTTTTACGGTTATCATGAATTTATCCAAAGATTTCATTTTTTTTAACGGTTCTTCAATAACCTTGCGCAATTCCACCGTTGGAAAATATTCCTCCATTTTTTTTCCATTAACGATGATTTCGGCATCACCCTTATTAAATAGCCTCACTCTGGCGGAAGAAGTTTTTCTCCTTCCCACAGATTCAATATATTTGGAGTCCTGCGTTTTCTTTTGGGGCTTTATTTTTGTCTTCTTTTTTTTCTCTTTTTTTTCAACCATGTTTTTAATCATTTAATAATTAATCTTTTTATGGCCTCTTTCTTTAATTTATTTTTGGGAAGCATTCCACTTACCGCTTTTTCAAAAACATATTTAATCCCCTTGCCCTTAATAATGTCCTCAAGTTTATCAACTCTTAAAGAGCCTGGATATGTTGAATGCCTAATATATTTTTTTTGTTTCAATTTGTCGCCGGTAATTTTTATTTTATCAATATTTTCTATAATTAATCTAATATCGGGAATCCGATTCGGAGCGAAATCCGGCCTGTTTTTTCCACGCAAAACGGCTGCGGCCTCTGAAGCAGCCCTCCCCAACGATTTATTTTTCACATCTAAAATTTGTTCAATCATACGAATTCTATTATTGCCATTTTGGCGGCATCTCCGCGCCTCAACGGCATTTTGATAATTCTTGTGTATCCTCCTTTCCTTTCCTTATATTTGGGAGCGATTTTTTCAAAAACTTTTTTAGCAGCCGGCGCGCCTATTTTTGCGACAACCATCTTTCTGGCGCTCAAATCGCTTCTTATCCCCTTTGTGACGATTTTTTCAATATACGGGCGTAATTCTTTGGCCTTTGCCTCTGTTGTTTTGATTTTTTCGTCCCTGACAAGATTAACAGCCAACGACCTAAGTAAGGCTCGTCTCGCATTTATTTTTCTCCCCAATTTTCTTCCTTTCGTTTTATGATTCATCCTGTTAAAAACAGAAAATGTTTCTTAAACATTTTCGTAAATCAAATTAAATCTCAATAATAAAATAACTATATCTTATTTATTGCCGTTAGTCCATCAAAACGCTTGATTTCCAACGATTTATTTCAATATCAATCCATAGTTACCCAATGCTCTTCTGATTTCCTGAATTGCCTTCTTTCCAACTCCTTCTAATGCTAAAAGGTCTTCTTCTTTTTTTCTGACAAGCCCGCCAACGGTTCTAATGCCAACCGCCGAAAGTGCGTTTAACACCCTGAAAGAGAGATGCAGATCTTCAATTCTTGTCTTTAATATTTCTTTATCCTCAACCTTTTCTTCTTTATCCTCTGGTTCCGGAGCCTCCTCTCCTTCAGTTTCCTCGCCATCCTTAAATTCTTCAAGATTCTCCTTTTCTTTAAAACCAACGATTGCTTTCAAATGTTCTATCATAATCTCTATGGATTTTTCAAGAGCATCTTTGGGAGAAATAATTCCATCTGTTTCTATAGTGAAACGAAGCCTGTTATAATCAGTGCGTTCGCCTACACGCATATTTTCCACTTCATAATTCACCCTTCTTATTGGCGTAAAAACAGCATCCAATATTATTACTCCGACATCAAGTTTATCTTTATGCAAGCCCTCTCTGGAAACATACCCCAATCCTTTTTCCACGGAAAATTCCATCTCTAATTTAGCGTCCTTGTTTGTCAAAGAAGCAATATGCTGATCTTTATTCAAAATATCCAATTGTGACGGAAGATTGATGTCTTTGGCGGTTATATTTTTTATTCCCTTAACAGAAATTGTTGCTGTTTGTGACTCGTCAGTATGCATCTTAAACCTCAGTTTTTTGAGATTTAGAAGTATATTTATCACATCCTCTTTTACTCCTGAAATCGTGGAAAACTCATGCAAGGCACCTTCTATCTTCACTTTGGTCACAGCCGAACCTGGCAATGAAGATAAAATAATCCTTCTTAATGAATTGCCTAAAGTATGCCCATAACCGGCGTAAAGTCCGTCAATCTCGTACACACCCTTATTATCCTCTTCATAGACAACTTTCGGTTTCAACGGCAATGAAATGTCATAATCCATATTTTTGTTTAAAATTACTGATAATTTATAAAATTAAAGGATAAAAAATGTTTGTAATCGTTAAACAAAACATTTTTAAAAATCCTTTTGCCATTCGCGACATACGCACTTGGCACAAAATGACCATTGCGAATAAATCTATCTTGAATAAAATTCCATTATGACGTTTAAACTGTCTTCCATTCCCATTTCATCTCCGATAGCCGGTTTACCGGCGACATTGCCGGAAGTTAAATCCTTATCCAGTTTTAACCAAGAAGATGAATCATATTTTTTTAACCTTATTTCCAAATCTTTAAAAATTCCCTTTGAAAGAGATTGCGGCCTGATATAAATTTTATCCCCGAGTTTTACTCTATAAGAAGGTATATTCACTTTTCGAGTGTTAACCATTATGTGTCCATGGGAAACAATCTGTCTCGCCCTTGATCTGGATTCCGCAAGTCCGAGACGGAAAACAACATTATCAAGACGGGATTCAAGAATATTAAAAAGAGCTGCAGAAACATCTATCTCGGATTTTTTCTTCGCCTCTTTTACATAATTGGAAAATTGCTTCTCACGCAAACCATAAGTAAATCTTATTTTCTGCTTCTCACGCAATTGTGAACCGTATTCCGATACCCCCCGCTTGGAATGTTTCCCTCTCGTTTTGCCAAAAATACCCGGAATATATGGTTTCCTGGTAAGCGGACATTTGGCGGTATAACATTTTCCGGATTTTAAAAACAATTTCTGTGCCGCCCTTCTACATTTTTTACATTTATCGTCTATCATGATTCAAATTAATGAATTTTATACCGATTTGCAAATTCGCAATTTGCAGTATTGGCATTACATTTGCATATCGGCATAATCACACGCGCCTTGGCTTTGGTGGTCTTGGGCCGTTATGTGGAATTGGTGTAATGTCGCGGATTAAATTTATTCCGATTCCCTTGTTGGCAAAAGTACGAATAGCAGATTCCCTGCCGGCACCCACTCCTTTTACAATCACATCTACATCTTTTACGCCTATCATTTTTGCCTTATCCGCAAGAATACCAGCGACCTTTGAAGAAGCGAACGGGGTTCCTTTCTTGGCCCCCTTAAAACCCATTGCTCCGCTTGATAACTGCATAACGGCGTTGCCCTCTTTATCGGTTAAGGTTAAAAGGGCATTATTGTAAGTGGATTGAATATGTAAAATTCCCGTGGAAAGTTTCCTTTTGGGCAACCTGCCGATACCCTGTCTTACTCTGGACGCGCCCCTTTCGCTTGATTTTTTTATGATGCGTTTTTTTCCCATGACTTTTTTATATCTTATTTTTTATCCATCTTTCTTTTTCCGCTTCCCATCGTCAAACGACCCCTGTATGGACGCACCGTGCGGGAATTAGTGGAAGTTCTCTGTCCTCTTACCGGCAAACGCTTAATATGTCTGGTTCCCCTATAGCATTTTATTTCTTTCAACCTTTTGATGTTTGATGCTATTTCGCGCCGCAAATCACCTTCAATTCTATTTTTCTCAACCAACTTCCTCATCGCGCTTGTTTCATCAGTGGAAAGTTCGGACGCTTTTTTTGAGAGAGGTATTTTCGCTTTATGTAAAATATCCCGCGCCTTGGTCTTGCCAATTCCAAAAATATAAGTGAGTGCCACTTCTAATCTCTTATTATCCGGTATGTTTGCTCCTATTATTCTCATTATCCTTGATGCTGTTTATGTTTCGGGTTTTTTTTACAAATAACATAAAGCCGGCCTTTTCTCCTGACCATTTTACAATCTTTACAAATTTTTTTGACCGAAGCCCTAACTTTCATAAATAATACTAACTATTAATTTTAAAATATCTGCGAATTCGCATATTGGTGTGTTAATATCAATCCGTTATTTGTATTTTATAATCTTTTAACAATCCTGCCTCTTGTCTCTCCATATGGACTCATTTCAACTTTCACTTTATCCCCCACCAATACCCTAATTCTGTATTTTCTCATCCTACCCCCCAAATACCCGAGAATTTCCTTCCCGTTTTCAAATCTAATACGAAAAGTAACATTGGGTAATGCCTCTGTGACCATTCCTATAGCTGTTTTTTCAGACCTGTCTGCCATTTATTTCAACTTTTACAGTATAACAAAATGCGTGTAAATATGTCAAGTAAATAACAATAAAAAGGAGAGGTTTGGCTAACAACCAAACCTCTGAAAATTAAAAATTAAATTTTCTTTGTTTCCGCGGATTCCACAGGGGAATCCGTTTTGGAAACCTTCGCCCTTTTTTCAAACTCAATCTTTTCATTCCCAGATTTGTGCGGATGACAACATCGCCTACCTTAAGGCCCAGTGGCAACAACTTTTTATCCATTTTCATCGCCAACACTTTATTGGCCCGCTCCGCAACAACTATTGTGGTTACCAACCCGGGAATTACCGCTCTGATTACGTACTCTCTTCCCGTGGATAATCGGCTATAGGAATTTTTCACGCCCACCACGATAATTGCCATGGAGGCCGCTATTAGAAAAAGACCCATAAAAGTTGTCACAACCCAAAGGATTTTTCTCTTCCTTTTCTCTCCGGCAATTAACAGGAACACGGTACCGAAAACGAAAAGTAGTATTACGAAAATGAAATCAGTCAACCACTCAAAAGTAATCATGTCTAAAATGAGTAGGCTCATTTTCATGACTATACCTCCTTTTTATATGAATTTTTCTACTCCGTCTAATTTCAATATACTCCTAAAAACGCAAAAGTAAAGCAAGGACCCGGAAGATGGGGCTTTTGGGGTTGGAACGGCTATCCCGACTTCAGAATCTGCTCAAAATGAACATGTGATTTATTTTTTGGCAAATAATGCCACCAATAAGGCCTGAAAATTATCTCCGCCTTTTCAATAGCGGGATATTTTTTAAAGACTAAATTATATTCGCTTCTTGGGGACTTTACCAAATCGCCCAAAAGGGAATCGGTATCAATCTTCCATACAAAGTGCGCTTTGCCCTTTAAATTAAAGATTATTTCATTTTTCTCTCTATCGTATTTAAAGAGTTTAAATACAAATCCATCAATATTGACGATGCCCACTTCATCCATACTATCCTTCAAGTATCTCTTCACGATTTCTTTTTCTAAGCTAGATTTTTTAATTAGAAAACCGACAACCTCGCCATTTAAACCATATTCAAATTTTTCAATTCTGTCGCCTGGAACGGGGTTGTTCTCCAATTCGGAAAAATTAAAAATTGAAGCTCCTTTATAAAGCAAAAAACCCAAGGGTATTTGTTTGGAAAGAGACTCTAACAAATAATTTTTAATTTTTTTCTTTAAATTATCGCTGCCCTCGGCAATGTCTTTTTTAGTGATAATTGAAACCGTTCCTTCATAACCGCCCTTCATTTCCGTTTTTGAACGCGCGTAAAACTTTTTATACCGCGGATCGCCCTTAAAACCTGGGATGGAAAAATCACTAAGGCCAATATTATATTCCTTCCCAAATTTATCGGCATAAACAACCGCCTCAATGGAGCTTGGAACAATTTTCCCTTTTTTAATTTTTGCTCCGGGCACTGTAATGCGCTTTTTTATGCGATAAATCTTCCCCTCGGGAGTTTCAAAGCGAGTACGAGCTATAAGTACTTGCGATTTTGAGCTAAAAGCGTTGTAAATTACTATCTTCCCACTGGACATATCTTCAACTTTTTCAACTCCAGTGGATTTCCCGACAAACTTTTCCGTACGTTTCATTCGTATTGTTTCAAATGGCAAAATTCCCCCATCTCCGCCGCGCTTTGCCTTTAAATCAGAATCTACCGCGATAAATTCTTGTCTGGGCGTAATTTTTATTGAAACAGAGGAAAAGAATCCTAAAGCGGAAAAAAACGCAAATATCAACAATGCAAAAAAAGCAAACCAAAAGATACTTTTAAAAGAAATTATCTTTCTCTGTTTCCGCCTTGGAATTCTAATCGGAGGATTATCTTTTTTTTCCTCAATTCTCGTCCTTTGGGCGGTTTTTTTCTTTATTATTATATCTTGGATTATTTTTTTACTCATATGATTTCAAAACAAAAAGAAATTCCATCATCAAAAAAAGGTCTTTCTTCTTTTTAAAACTTTTTTTAAAAAGAAAATAATGTTCTAAACTTCCGGACAGAATCTGTTTTACATTAAAAGTTTTTCCCAAAATCGTAAAGCGAGAAAAAAAATCGTCTTTCGCACATTCAACAAATTCACGGCCGATATCGCCGTTACTCATCAAAAAAAGGTCTTGCGGCAGAGATTTTCCCCCTGAGACTTCGGATAAGGATTCTCGCAAAAAACTGCACCAGTCATTTTTCGCCTTGTCAATGAGCAGCGACATCTTTTTAGAATCGGAAACGTTCATATGTTTATTTTTAAACCTTTCAACCAGTGAAAGTGCATTGTTCACAAAAGTTTTGAATCTAACCGCAACGTGCCTTATTAAAGTGTTCGCGCCCTTTGAAAAAGATACCGTCTCCTCCAAAACACCTCTGCGCACCAACGAAATATCGCTTACTTCTCCGCCAATGTCAATAAAAATATATCCATCTTCCGGCTTTATAATCTCTTCCAGAATGGAAAAGGAAACAATCGGTAAGGTGTGAAAAACAACTTTTTCTTTCCCGAAATTTTTCAAAATAATTTCTCTTATCTCTTCATTAATCGCCTTAATTCCCAAGCTTATATAAATATACGCTTCAAGCGTTTTTGTGTTTTTGCCAATTGGTTTTAACGTATGGTATCCGTTCAAAAACACCTTCATAACATCATATTCCACAAGCTCACATTTATTCGCCGCGCCACCGGCTAAAGAATGATGATTTTTGGACTGCCATTGGCTTTCAAAAATCTTTATTTCATTATCAATAAGTTTTTTTAGAAAATCATCAGTTATTTCAAATGATTTTTCTCTTTTTACTTTTATGATTCTTGTTTGTGAAATAAACCACGGGGAGGAAAAAGTACAAAAAATCTTGTCAACTCCGCGTGGCGAATCTTTTAGAAGCTCCGCAATAACTTTTTTGAGTGAATTGCGTGCGCAGCGCCAAAAAGCTTCAAAATTTACATCCAAAAGAAAATCTATCGGAATTCGCGCGTTAGTTATAACTTCCGGTTTACTTTCTGGACACGTTTTAATAATCATCCCACCGACTGAAGCGCTCCCAACATCAAAAACAGCGATAACCTCTTCTTTCTTTTTGTTAAAACCAAGGGTACTCATTGATTACATTATAACATTATTATTTTTTATTCCAAAACCGATTTGATGCGCCTAATCCCCGCACTGCTTGCTTCTTCTTTTTTGATTTCAAAATGACCTAATTCACCGGTTGATTTAATGTGCGGACCGCCACAGATTTCCTTAGAAAAATCTCCGATGGAATAAACTTTCACCTTGTCGCCGTATTTTTCATCAAAGACTCCGAGCGCCCCCTTTTCTTTCGCCTCCTCCACACTCATTTCTTCGCAAACAACAGGCAAATTCTCTTTAATTTTTTCGTTCACGATTTCTTCCACTTTCTTTTTCTGCTCGTCAGTCAATTTCTCTGGATGGGAAAAATCAAAACGCAACCGCTCCGCGGTAATATTGCTTCCCTTCTGCGTGACATGTTCGCCCAAAACCTCGCGCAACGCCGCCTGCAAAAGGTGCGTGGCGGTGTGCAATTTGGCCGCCTCCTCTCCGGAGTCAGCCAACCCGCCCTTAAACATTCCGGCGGAAGCGGTTTTGGAAAGTTTTTGGTGTTTTTTCAATTCTTCCTGAAATTGATTTTTCCATTTTTCTTTTTCTTCCTCAAACCACTTTTTTAAATCTTCTTTAAAATCTGCAGGAATACCAATTTCATGTTTAGAGTAAATTTTATCCAATTCTTCTAAACTCATTTCCAACGGGAAACCATATGTCTGATAAATATCAAAAAGTGCTTGTCCATTTATCCCAAACTCCAAAAATCCAGTGGCTTCGTTAAATTTAGGTTCAAATTTTATAATTTCCTGCAATCCCTTTTCCAAAGTTTTTCCAAACTTCTCTTCTTCCTTGCCCAATTCGCCAAAAATTTTCTCTTTATTTTTTTTAATTTCAGGATAAACATCTTTGTAAATTTCTATCACTGATTCGGCAATCTTAGAAGTAAAAAAAACAATGCCCAACAATTTTCCGTAACGAACTGCGCGCCTAATCAGGCGCCTCAACACATATCCTCTGCCAACATTTGAAGGAACAACCCCGTCAGCGATTATAAAAACGCTTGCTTTGATATGGTCCGCAATAATCCTCACATTAGCTACGACACCGGACTTCGTTGCCAATAGCTCTATTTTTTTAATTATCGGCGTGAACAAATCTGTCTCATACACATTATCCTTGCCCTGCATTATTGTCGCCAATCGCTCCAGTCCCATACCCGTATCAACACCTTTATTTTCCGCCGGTTCATACTTGCCGTTTCTAAAAACATATTCGTTAAAAACGCAATTCCATATTTCAATCTCGTCTATGTAAAATTCAACGGTCGGCCCGCCCGGGGAATTCTCGGTTCCAAGCGACCAAAAATTATCCTCAAACCCCTGCGGTTTTATCTCTTTGAGTCCCTTTATTGTTTTCAGCAATTCCAATGATTCCTTATCTTCCGGCACTCCTTTTTCACCCTTAAAATAAGTCGCGTAAATTCTTGTTCTATCAACGCCCAACTCTTCCGTCAAAAATTCCCAGGCATATTCTATGGTTTCTTTCTTGAAATACGAGTTTTCTTTATTGGGATATCCAAATGAAAAATTGCCCAGCATTTCAAAAAAAGTAAGATGCGTACTATCCCCCACTTCATCAATATCAACCGTTCTTACGCATTTCTGGCTCGTTGCAATTCTGGAATTCTTTGCCACGCCGGGATTAAGATAATACTGCTTAAATTGCTGCATTCCGGCAGTGGTAAAAAGCACCGATGGGTCGTTTTCCGGAACAAGCGAAGACGAAGGCGCAATTTTATGTCCCTTGCTCTCCATAAATTCCAAAAATTTTCGCCTAATTTCTTTTGATGCCATTGTTGTTTATAATATCAAACATCTGGCTTTTTTCCAGTTTTTGCGGTAATATCAAACTAGAACAAAATTAACAAATAAATATAGAGAGGAGAGGTAAAAAAATGAAAAAGAAACCTTATGCAAAGCCAATACTGAAAAAAGAAAAGGTTATGAATTTCCCGATGGATATTATAAATTCGTCGGGAAAAAGAATTATCTGCAGGCAGTGCAGCGGCTGCCACGGATGCAGATAAGAAATGAGAAAAAACAGTTAAAAAGAGCGGTATTTCCGCTCTTTTATTTTGACCTTGACAAATAAATTCAGTTTGTTATAATGTGGGCAGATTAAAAAGGAGGTGAGAACAACATTGAAAATTCTCATTACAGCAGTCGGGATAACCGGCAAAAGCACTTTGCGAAGGGTGCTAATAAAAAAACTAAGATCCTTTGGTTTATCGGTAGTCCATTACGACGCTGATGAATTCAAAGAACTTAGGGATCCTACAGACAAGGATTGCCTTGAAAAACTGCCAGAAAGTTTTTCAGAAAAAATCGTGTATATTATAGAAGATGTACACGGCCCGTTAAAATCTGCTGTATTGCCGCTGGAAAGCTACGATTTGATTCTGTATGTAAAAACTGGCTTCCTGACACACCTGATTTTTTGGCTTCCAAGAATTATTGCTTGGTTTAATCAGGGTAAGTTTTCTTGGGAAGCAGAGACGGGATGGAGAGGGACTGGCAAAGAAAAAGATTGGCGAAACATACTGCCGATTACAAAGGCATTAATCCATGATTTCAAAAACAGGAAAAAATGGATTCGTGAAGATTTACAGGCGGTCAGTCCTTATCCTCATACTATTATCCGGTCGTATTGGTCTTCCAAGGGACCAAAATTCAGATTGGACATCTAGCCGCTTAATTTTGTTGTATGTTTACAACAAAATTAAGCGGCTTTTATTATTTGCTCAATTTTATCCCTGTTTTTTTCTATAATATTTAAAAACCCGTTTTCAGAAACTGAATTCATCGCGTAATCACCGTCTTCAGGATCTTGCGTAACCAAAATAAAACGCAGACAAAAAGACAATCCCCTTTCCAATACTGCAAATTTAACGGCATCTATAAGATATTCTTTTTCCAAACCATTTAATTTTTTTTCTTTCTGGTATTCTTCTAAAATCGCTTTAAAATTTTTATTGCTCCAATTTGACCAATCATCAATAAAGCACCATCCGCGCAATGCCTGCCCCAAATCCAAAATTATTTTTCCAAAATAACATCTATCAAAATCTATAATTCCAATAATGCTGTCTTTTCTCCAAATAACATGCCTTTTGCCTAAATCTTCATGAATTGTTCCCAATGGAAGATTTTTTGGAAAATTCAGCGGAAATATCTCCTTCTCAAATTTTTCTATAAATTCTTCCTTTTTAGAAAAACTGCTTTTTAAAATTATTTCTTTGTTTTGTTTAAAGTTTTTCTTTGTTTCTTCCAAATCCCAAGTATGCTTTCTATGGTTTTTTGTCCTATATCCTTCAATTGCTTTGTGATATTTCCCAAGGATTCTGCCGAACTTTTTAAGATGTTTTGTATCAGGACTTAATATTTCTTCCCCTCTATTGTATTTTCTAAGATATCCAAATTTATTATCTAGTTCAATGACTGTTTCTTTGTTTTTTTGCAATTCCGCATTTATAACGGGAATTCCTTTCTCAGACAAAAAACTAATTAATTCCAGCTCCGCTTCTATTTCGCCTCGAGATCGCCATCTTATTCCATCTGGAGAAATACGCAAAAAATACTCATCAGTGTCCGTTAAAACAATATAACTTATATTTCCGCTTGTAGCCAAAGGTTCAATTTTTTTTATAACTCCAATATTATATTCATTCAAAATGCTTATAATTTTTTCTTTGGGAAGATATTGTTTTTTCAGCATATTTTTAATATATCATAAAAATTATTTTATTATTCCTCCTCCCAGCATCGTTTGACCGTCATAAACAACCAATGACTGCCCTGGGGTAACGGCGCGCTGCGGTTTGAAAAATTTTACCAAAATGGTGTTATTTTTAAGCGACCGCATTTTATTAACACCATTTTGTTGGGAGTTTTTTGGAACAATAATTCTGCAGGATTGAAGCGGCTGGCGGTAACGGATGCGCGCCTTCAGCAACTTGGGAGCAGGGCACCCAAGTGCACTTGGGTGCCCTGCTCCCAAGTGATTTGGCGATTCGCCGGAAATCCAGTTTACACTTTCAATTTCCACTTCTTTTTTATAAAACTCACCTTCGCGCGCCTTGTCCGCAACTATCAATAAATTTTTCTTAATGTCTTTCGCCACAATGTGATAAGGAATGCCGCCACCGCCACCGAATCCGTGGCGTTGGCCTATCGTATAAAAAACCGCTCCCTCATGCTCGCCGACCACTTCGCCATCCGCGGTAACGACTTTCCCTTTTTTGGGCTTAATGTACTTCTTCAAGAAATCAACCATATTAAATTCACCGATAAAACAAACTCCCATGCTCTCATCTTTCTCCGCCGTATGCAACCCGGCCTCGCGGGCGATTTTTTTAACCTTCGGTTTCAGTAAATTGCCGATTGGAAACATACAATACTTTAATTGCTCCTGCGTAAGCATCCAGAGAAAATATGATTGGTCCTTGTTTTTGTCCTTGGCTTGAAGTAACCGCCACTTGGAAGTTGAGCTTCCAAGTGGAAGCTCAACTTCCAAGTGATCGGCCGGCGTTTGATGGGCGCGGCGCAACCTAACATAATGTCCAGTGGCGATTTTGTCCGCGCCCATTTCCAAAGCCTTCTCCAAAAACACGCCGAACTTGACGTTCTTGTTGCACATCACGTCCGGATTGGGAGTCCTCCCGGCCTTGTATTCGCGTATCATATAATCCACCACCTCCCGCTTGTATTCCTTTTCCGCGTCAATGGTGATGAATGGTATGCCGAGCCTGGCGCAAACTCTCATCGCGTCCCGCCTGTCCCGTTTCCAATCACACATAAACCCAGCGGGATACCATCCCTTTATAAAACACCCCGCCAAATCATATCCCTTTTGTTTGAGCAATAAGACCGCCACAGAGCTGTCCACCCCGCCTGACATGGCGACAAAAACCTTTGTTTTCTTTTTCCCGTTTCGCATACATTGAATAATAATACAAACCTGCTAAAATACAAAAGGAGGTGAAAAATGAAATTGAAAAAAATTTCAAAAAAAGATTTGGTTGGGAAACCAACCAAATCCAAAAAGGAGCTTTTAAAGCTCCTTACAAGGTGGCACAAAAATGCCACCAAAAGAAAGTTTTTTATTGGAGAAAAGAAGAAGGCCTGATTTTTTAATCAAGCCCTTTCTTTTGTCTTAAATATTTCGCCTTATTTCTCCTGTGTTCCGCGAAAGTTTTGGAAAAATGAGTAACGCCTTTTTTGTCGGAAAGATAAAACCAATAAGGTGATTTTTCCGGATTGCGCGCGGCGTCTATGGCATCCGAGCCCGGATTGCATATCGGCGCCGGGGGCAAACCCTTGTAAAGATATGTGTTATACGGCGAGTCTATTTTCAAATCATCCAGCGTAAGCAAACGGCTCGATTTTCCGATAATGTACGGAAAAACGGCATCCACCTGCAAAGGCATTCCCTCCTTCAAACGCTTCCATAAAATTCCGGAAACAATTCTGCGGTCCTTATAATCGGCAGCCTCCTTCTCTATCAAAGATGCCATTATAAGGGTGTCGTAATCTATTTTACCGGCCTTTTTCTTAAAATTCCTTGTCATTATTTTAACAACTCCCATTTCGTCCACGTTTGGCGAGAAAAAATAAGTATCCGGAAAAAGATATCCCTCCATTCCTTTCGTGTCTGACAAGAATTTTTTCTTGTCAAAATTTTTAAAATTACTGAAGACTCCTGCAATATCTTTTAATGTTAAACCTTCACGCAGCATAACTTTTATCGGGTCAAGACCGAAGCCCGCCGTGCCAAGGCGTTTGACGACGCCAAAAACCGAAATAGGCCTTTCAAAAAAATAGTCGCCTGATTTTATGTTGTTCTCTTTTCCTTCCAATTTTGCCAAAAAAACAAAAAAGACTCTTGATCTGACAACACTCTCCTTTTCAAGTTGCGCGCCTACGCGCCATAAACTTAAACCGTTTTCAACGCCAATCAACCTCCCAACCGGAAAACCGCTCGGTGGGGCGGCTAACAACCGTCCGGCGGCAATCAATGATATCAAAATCGTTATCGCCGCGAAAATAAATAATGTCCTTTTTGAAAATCGCATCGTTATATCGGAAGCCCGGCGGGCGGCTCGCTCTTCTTCGCTTCAACCCTGCCAAAGGTCGGAGTTTCCGCCACCTTGCCCGGGAAGTGATATATGGTCGCCAATTCTTCAGTATTTAAGACAAAAGATTTCCTTTCGTATGGCCAATAAAAATAGGAACGCTGGCGAAAAGCATCAAGCATCACCGCTTTCATCTTTGGTTCCCTGATTTTTTTAAATTGCCAAAAATAATCAACCGATGTCGTGTTGACCGGCTTAAATCCGTTCAAGTTCGCAGAATTATATTGCTTCATGACCGCTATCAGCGCCGGTTTGTTTATGTCGTTGAAACTATCTTTTCTGGCGACGTAAATAGTTCTGATTCCGACATCAAAGCCGAGTTTGGAAACATCGCGTTCAATCGCTTGAACAACATCCCTCTCGCCGGGGGAAAGCATTAAAGCACCCATACTGACACGGTCTTCCCCTTCTTTCGGCTTTTCGTCTCGTTTCATCATTTTATCAATAATCTTTTTTGCCTCTTCTTTCCAATCACTCTTTGTCGCCCGAATAAGAATTTGAAACCAAACCTGCTCACCTTCTTTCAAAGAACCTATCAGTTCCAAAAATGAAGTAATTGGATCCGTCTTTTGCTCTTCTTTCGCGGCGGTTTCATGCAATCCGTAATCAATATATGTTTTAATGGGGTAAGGGTCTTCCTTGGTTAATTGAAATTCCGCTCCCCAAGAATTCCATTCCTCACCAAAACTTTCATCCAATGAAATTTTGGTGTAGTCGTCAACTTCCATAATTTCCACATCCGGATACTGGGCATATATTTGCGCTTCAATAAGATTTCTAAAAAACTTCTGAGTGTAAATAAAAAAATGTATCTCTCCATTAATGCTCGCTATTTCTAAACTGAAACACACCCTTAACAAACCTTTCCAAAACCTTTCTTTAAAATTACCGTCTCTGGTAATATGGAACGCGTTCAAAACTGATTCCATCGCCTGCGGACTTTTCATTATTTCTCTTGGTAATTTCATTTCCAAAAGAATCCAGCTGCCTCCTTTAATGAAACGCGCGTGAATATAATAAATCCACAATTTCCAAAATGTAAGACTAAGAATAACAGGTAACCATAAAAACCACGAATCCCACACGATATAAGCGAGACCGTTAAAAAATTCTTGTATTGCCATTTGCGATAACGGCATATTATTAATATATCATAATTTTATGTGAGAATGTATCTTGATTTGTGGTCACGCTTGAAATATTCGCGATTTTGGAGATTAACAAGGATGGTATTTTCTTTCACATACCTTTCTTTTAAAACGCGATTTATTAATTCCTCTTTCTGAAGCGGACCTTCTGACTTTAGAATATTTTTAATCACTTCGCGAACCGTTCCGGGACTGTAGCCCCATTCACCCAAGGCATATATTCCGCGTCCCATTAAAATAAAACGGTTATCTTTTATCAATTCATTATGCACTGTCGCCAGGTGCGCCTTTTTTGGAAAAAACTCGGAAATCGCGCTTGCCACTTCAGTAAAATGCATCGGGGAACCATGTTTCCTCAAAACAAGAAAGGCGAGGTCGCGCATTCCCCTTGGGTGAATACTCGCGGAAGATGCTACTCCCCATTCTCCAAAAACATTTGATGCCATAAATTTTGAAATATTGAGCCACGAACGTGCTATTTCATTGGATATTTTTTGTTTTAAAATATTTTTAGTGTATTTTTTAATTTTCCATATAATCTCTTCCTCGGGAATCAAATCACTTTCACTCACTTCTCGGTGTAAATTTCTTAAAATTTGATGTATCATTTCCGCTTTCTTTTTTTCAACCACCCAACGGTGGCGAAATTCATCATCCTCTTTCATTTTTGTAAAATTTTCTCCGAGAACAAGAAGAAAATAAATATGATTTTTTGCTTTCTCTCCACCAGCCGGAAAATCAAGAATATCATCTTCTGCCATAAGCCCTCCTTTTTTGTTAATAATATTTCTTAATTCCGCGAAAGCGCTCTTGGCGGACGAAAAACTTTCGCTTTTTTTTATTGAGTTTAGGGCGAAACTTTCTATCTGCCTCACACGCTCTCGGGTAATTCCGTAATCCTGCCCGATAGATTCAAGTGTTTTCCTTTCCGGGGAAACACCAAGAGCAAAACGTTGTAAAACAACGTCCCTGTTTCTGTCTTTGAGACCGCCAACAAGAGACTTTGTGACGATTTCCGGGTTAAATGTGAACACTGCCATTTTTATCAATTATTGATTACTATATTAATAAGTTTATTTGAAACAAAAATAACTCTTTTAATCGGTTTGTCCTTTATCCATTTTTTAACATTTTCTCGTTCCAATGTCAACGCCCGAACGTCTTCTTCCGAAATTCCATCAGAAACCTCCAATATATCGCGAGTTTTTCCGTTTATTTGAATAATTAATTTAAAGAAATTTTCTTTGATTTTTTTCGGATTATATTCGGGCCAAGACTCTCCAAAGACAGAATTTTTATTTCCCAACAAGCTCCATAATTCTTCGGCGATGTGCGGAGCAAAAGGAGCCAAGAGGGTGATAATCAAGGAATAATCAACGGCGCTTATTTCTTTTTGTTTTTCCATTTCATTAACCAAAATCATCATTTGTGAAATCGCCGTGTTGAATTTCATTTCCTCAATATCTTCCGTCACTTTTTTAATAGTCCTGTGAACTTCCGCCTCCAATTTGGAGACTAAGTCTCCAAATCCACTTGGAGACTTAGTCTCCAAGTGGGTCAAGCGGTACTGCAATTTCCAAATTTTTTCCAGAAACCTTCTCAATCCTATCATACTCTCCGCGCTCCACGGAATCGCCTGATCAAACGGGCCCATAAACATCTCATAAAGACGCAGGGTGTCGGCCCCGTAAGTTTTCACGATATCGTCCGGGTTTACGACATTCCCTTTTGACTTTGACATTTTTTCCCCGCCCTCTCCAAGAATCATTCCATGGGCGGTCCTTTTTTTGTACGGCTCGCTTACCGGAACAATTCCGATATCATGCAAAAATTTATTCCAAAAACGCGAATAAAGAAGATGCAGGGTTGTATGCTCCATCCCGCCGTTGTACCAGTCAACCGGCATCCAGTATTCCAATTTCTTTTTATCCGCTGGCACTTCCGAATTCTTCGGATCTGCATAGCGTAAAAAATACCAGGACGAGCCGGCCCAATTCGGCATGGTATCCGTTTCCCTTTCCGCTTTTCCTCCGCATTTCGGGCATTTCACATTAACCCATTTGTCAATTCTTGCCAGTGGAGATTCGCCGGTATTAGTCGGTTTGTATTTTTTCACTTCGGGAAGCTTTACCGGCAAATCTTTTTCCGGAACCGGAACTTCTCCGCACTTCCCGCAAAAAATAATCGGTATCGGCTCACCCCAATAACGCTGCCGCGAAAAAATCCAATCGCGAAGTTTGTAAGTTGTTTTCTTGCCGCCAAGTCCTCTTTTCTCCAGCCATCTCGTGACTTCGCTGCGGGCTTTTTTTGAATCCATGCCGGTAAACTCTCCGGAGTTGACCAAAACGCCATCTCCCGTGAACGCTCCACCGGAGGAGGCGGGAATTTCCGTTTCCGTATTTCCGGCGATTACTTGCTTTATCGGCAACCCAAACTTTTTCGCGAACTCATAATCCCGCTCGTCGTGCGCCGGCACCGCCATCACCTCTCCCGTTCCATAATGTCCCAAAACGTAGTCCGCGGCAAAAATCGGAATCTCTTCCCCGTTCGCGGGATTCACCGCCTTCACGCCCTTCAATTCAACCCCTGTCTTCTCTTTCCCTTCCGCCGTCCTTTCCATTTCCGCTTTTTGGGCGGCCTCTTGGCGATATTTTTCAATCTCGTCCCAATTTTCAATTTGCCCCTTCAATTCGCCAATGAGCGGATGCTCCGGCGCAAGAACACAATAAGTGGCGCCAAAAAGCGTATCAACCCTTGTAGTGAAAACCTCAACTTGCGGGAGGAGGTCTGACCTTGAGGAGCCCTGAGGGCGGGAGGAGGTCTGACCTTGAGGAGCAAGCTCTTCACCCTCTCCGACGATTCCAAATTTAATCAAAGTCCCTTCGCTCTTCCCTATCCAATTCCTCTGCTGGATTTTGATTTTTTCCAGATAATCAACATCATCCAAATCCTTCGCCAGCCGGTCGGCGTATTTTGTAATTGCCAGCATCCACTGGTCCTTTTCCCTCTTCTCCACCTCTCCGCCGCAGCGTTCGCATTTGCCGTCAACGACCTCCTCGTTCGCCAGTCCCGTTTTGCACGAAAGGCACCAATTTATCGGCATCTTTTTTTTATACGCGAGCCCTTTTTTGTAAAATTGTAAAAAAATCCACTGCGTCCATTTGTAATATTCCGGGTCAGTGGTGTTTATTTCCCTGCTCCAATCAAAAGAAAAGCCGATCGCCTTAAGCTGCTTTCTGAACTTGTCCGTATTCCGTTTGGTAACAACAGACGGATGAACGCCTATTTTGATCGCGTAATTCTCTGTCGGAAGACCGAACGCGTCCCACCCGATCGGATAAAGCACATTATAACCCTCCATTCTCCGCTTGCGGGCGATGATATCCATGGCGGTATTGCTCCTGATATGCCCGACATGCAGACCGTCCCCGGACGGATAAGGAAATTCAATCAGGCAATAATATTTCGGTTTTTTGGAAAAATCTTCCGCCTTATAAAAACCTTTTTCCTCCCAAACCTTTTGCCATTTTGACTCTATTTTTTGGGGATTATATGAACGCATTTTTAATCCTTTATTTTTTTAATTCCCATCCAAATTAGAATCGCGAGCGCGATGCTTAAAATTATGAATCGCAGATAATCATTCATTGCCGACCAATAACGGATGGTGCCGATAATCAATGAAAGCAGGCCACCAAAAGAAAGCCCCAAGGAAACCGCTTCCGCTTGTGTGATTAAAAATCCGACAATGATTGAAATTATACCGGTGATAATTAAAAACACAAAAACATTTCTATTGTAAAGGTCTCGGGCTGTTTGATAATTTTCATTGCATTCCTTTTGCGCTTTCAACTGTTTTTCATATTTTCCGCTGTCAAAATCGGCCACACTCTCTTGTTTCATTAAAAGAGGCGGCTTTGGAACAAATTCTTCCCGCCCGCAAAAATCCCCGCGCTTAGGCGAATGATAAAAAGTTTTTATCCCGTAATTAAAAAACAAATTGAGTACAATAATAATTCCAAGAACAAGAATTAATTTTTTAAAATTTACGCGTTTCATAATGATATTACTATACCACATTCGTAAAAAAAGAAAACTGACTGTTATATTTTAAATTCTATAACATCGCCGTCTTTCACAATGTAATCTTTCCCCTCCGTTCGGACAAGGCCTTTTTCGCGGGCGACGGCGTAAGAGCCGGCATCCAGCAAATCTTTCCAATTTATGACATCCGCTCGTATAAATTTCTCTTGGAAGTCGGTATGTATTGCCGCGCCCGCCTGCGGCGCCGTTGAACCTTTTTTAATCGTCCACGCGCGCGTTTCGTCCTCGCCGGTCGTGAAAAAAGTCATAAGCCCGAGCAATTTATACGCCTCCACGATGAGCTTATCCAAGTCGCTTTTCACCTCCAATTCCTTCTTGTCATCCTCGTTCATCTCCAGTAAATCCTCTTCAAGTTTAATATCCAAAACAACATTTTGAGAAAGATTGGAAGTTTGCCCTCCGGAATCATTTCCCTCTGTGTCCGTAATGGAGGAGGGCAACTTCCAATCTTTCTCCATCCCCGAAACATTAAAAACATAAAGAATCGGCTTGAATGTGAGCAGATGCAAGTCTTTCACGAGCGCCGGCTCATCCTCATCCAGCCCGGCCTTTCTGGCCGGCTCGCTCTTCTCCAAAGTCGCCTTGATTTTTTTAACCGCTTCCATTTTTTTTATCGCCTCCTTGTCCCCCGCCCTGACTTCTTTTTCAAGATTGCGCTCGCTCTTGTTCGCCGTTTCCAAATCAGCCAAAATCAATTCCGTCTCTATAACCCCAATATCGTTTTCCGGGTCAATCTTATTATGGACATGAGTAATTTTTTCATTCTTAAATATGCGCACGACCTCGCAAATCGCGTCCACCTCGCGGATGTTCGCCAAAAATTTGTTTCCCAGCCCTTCCCCTTCGGCAGCTCCTTTCACCAGGCCGGCGATGTCCACAAATTCCACCGCCGCCGGAACCGTCTTCGCGAAACGTGAAAACTCCGCCAGCTTTTGCAGGCGTTCGTCCGGAACCTTCACCACGCCCACGTTCGGGTCAATGGTGCAGAAGGGATAATTTTGTATGTCCACCTGCTTTTTGGTCAACGCCTTGAAAAGCGTGCTTTTCCCCACATTCGGCAGACCGACGATTCCTATTGATAACGACATAAACCACATCTTAATATATAATGGATATAATGACAAAGGTTGGATGCCATGTTTCCATAGCCGGAGGGGTTGATAAAGCGCCTGAGTGGGCCGTTGCCGCCGGTTGCGAGGTGATGCAGATTTTCACCCGCTCCCCGCAAGGCGGAGCATCACCGGAGCTGGACGAAAAGATAATCAAGAACTTCAAAAACAAAATCGCGAAAAACAAAATTGAAAATGTTTATGTCCATACTCCCTACTACATAAATCTCGCCTCGGCAAGCAACCGCGTCCGCTACGGCTCAATCAAAGCGATAAGGGACGAGCTGGAACGCGCGAGCGCTCTGGGAGCGAAATATGTGATGACCCACCTTGGAAGCGCGAAAGAATTCGGCTATGCGATAGCCGAAAACAAGGTTGTTGAGGGACTGAAAAAAGTTTTGGACGGATACGGCGGTTCCGCTAAACTGCTCATTGAAAACTCCGCCGGAGCGGGAAAAATAATCGGCGGCGATTTTGAAGAAATCGGAAAAATAATGAAAGCGATAAACTCGCCGAAACTCGCCGGAATATGTCTGGACACCCAGCACGGCTTCGCCTCCGGCTACGATTGGAAAAACGATTTTGAAAAAAATATGAAAATTTTGGACAAGTGGATTGGAATTGAAAAAGTGAAGCTGATTCACTCCAACGACAGTTTGACGGAAACCGGTTCACGGAAAGACCGCCACGCCCACATTGGTGAAGGAAAAATCGGCGGTGAAGCGTTCAAAAAATTCGCGCAATTCGCGAAGAAAAACAAAATAGATTTAATCTGCGAAACCGACTGGCCGGAAGTCATAGAAGACATAAAACTCCTGAAAAAAATTACCTCTTCGCAATAATACTTTTTTTGTAGACGTCTAGGTGGTTAAGGGCGATGCCCGTGCCTTTGGCAACACAAAGCAAAGAATCTTCCGCCACTACCGCTTTGACACCCGTGGAGCGGAAAACCAGTTCATCTATATTGCGTAGGAGCGAAGATCCGCCCGTCATAATAATGCCGTTATCAATAATGTCAGAGGCAAGTTCGGGAGGAGTATCCTGCAAAACCGCCTTTATCGCTTTCATCATTTCTTTTAACTCAACATCTATCGCCTTAACAACTTCATTGGTTGAAACTTCCGCACTTCTCGGTAACCCCGTCAAAAAATCCCTGCCTTTGATTTTATAAGTTATTTCATCTTCAATTGTCACCGCTGAACCAATTTGTATTTTTATATTTTCCGCGGTTCTGTCTCCAATCGCCAGATTAAAATTTTTTTTGACATAATCGGCAATGGCGGCATCAATCTTATTCCCCGCCACCTTTACGGAAGTTGAAGCCACAATGCCTCCGAGCGAAATTACCGCTACGTCCGTGGTTCCTCCTCCTATATCAACAATCATATGCCCGGTCGGTTCATGAATCGGGATACCGGCTCCAATAGCGGCTAAAATCGGTTCCTTTACGACATACGCCGATTTTGCTCCAGCCTTTATGCCGGCCTCCACTACGGCCCTTCTTTCGGTTGAGGTTACTCCCGCTGGCACTGAAACCATGACTTCTGGCTTGAATATATTCCATTTTCCCAACGCCTTTGAAATAAAGTATCTCAACATCGCTTCAGTAACGCGATAATCGGCAATAACTCCGTCTTTCATTGGACGGTAAGCTGTAATGGTGTCTGGGGTCTTCCCTATCATCACCTTTGCCTCGTCGCCAACCGCCAAAACCTTGTTTTCCGGCATAGACACAGCCACCACTGATGGCTCATTTAAAAGCACTCCTTCTCCGGGCACGAAAACAAGCGTATTTGCCGTTCCCAAATCAATTCCAAGTTTTTTTATGAATAATGACATAAATGCAATATTAATCTACAAATCTTATGTGAATGATATAAATTGCGAATAATTTTACTTGTAGCATTTGTTATTCGTTGCATTCGGATACCATTCGTTGATTTGTATTATATATCTTTGCGCCAAGCGCTTTTAATCTTTCCACTAAATTTTCGTATCCTCTTTCAATCGCGTAAGTATTTTTTAAAACTGACTTTCCTTTCGCTCCAAGCATCGCCACCAAAATAATTGCCGATGGACGAAGCGCGGGAGGACAAGCAATTTCCGCTCCCCTTAATTTTGCCGGACCTTCTACGAAAACACGATGAGGATCGGCAAGTTTTATTTTCGCCCCAAGCCGGTTCAATTCAGTGTAATAAATGGCGCGATTCTCGTAAACCCAATCATGAATCAATGTTTCGCCTTTTGCTTGGCTGGAAATGGGCACAAAAAACGGAAGATTATCAATATTTAGTCCGGGAAAAGGCCTTGCTGAAAGCTTTTCCGCCGGGGCGGACAGATTTGAAGCGAAAGTCTTTATGTCAGCCAGCTGGCCATAGCCGTTTTTTGCCTTATATCTTTTAAGTATCTTAAACCTAAAACCCATTTTTTTCAACTTGAACAGTTCTAGCTCCAAAAATTCAATGGGGCATCTTTTTATGGTAATTGACGATTTTGTCACTGCCGCCAAGGACAAGAAAAGCATCGCCTCAACGGGGTCTTCCGTCAAATAATATGAAATTTCCTTGTTTAACTTTTTTTTGCCGTAAATTGTTAAAGTGGTCACGCCTATTCCCTCTATACGAACTCCCAGCTTCTTCAAAAAATAACACAGATCCTGTACCTGATAATTGGCAGAGGCGAATTTTATAACAGTCCGGCCCGGAATCAACGAAGCGGCAAGTATGGCATTTTCAGTTGCCGTATCGCCAGATTCATACATTATGATTTCATTGCAGGGACACAATTTTTCGCGGCTTATATTTAGTCTTCCGCCAAATGATTTTATTTTTATTCCAAAATTTTCAAGAGCGTAAATGTGCGGCATTATCGTTCTTCTGCCAAGTTTGCATCCACCCAACATTGGCAAATCAAAATTTTCAATTTTATGGACAAGAACCCCAATAAGCAATATTATACTGCGGGTTTTGCCTGTCGCCTCCTTATCAATCTTCTTAATATCAATCTTTGGAGGCGGGCATATTTCAAGCGCGCGCCCTTTCCATTTTGTCTTGACACCAATACTCTCCAAAACTTCTATTATTCTGAAAACCTCTTCAATTTTGGGTAAATTTTTAATAACAGTTTTTTTGTCATTTAAAAGAGAAGCGATTAAAATCGCCACTGCTGAATTTTTGGAGGCGTTGACCGTAACATTCCCTTTCAATTTTTCTCCGCCATTGATGATGTAAGAACCCATGTTCACATTCTCTCAAACTTTTCCAAATTTCACAACTTAACGCACTACTTCGGAAAAAGGCGCCAATTTCTTGGCTCATTTTTTTATGATTTGACTTTTTTTTAAAAAATGCTAATATATGATCAGATTTAAAGATAGTTTGTTTTAAAATAAAAAACAAAAAAGGAGGATATGTGATGAAAAACATTAAAAGTTGCAGCGTACTGCTACTGTTTCTGCTTATATTATTCCCTTTTCTTTTAATGGGCTGTGGGAGAGATGATACAGGAATTTCTCAGCCAAAAGGAGAATGGTATCAAAGTCCTAACGGGCTTCATGTGCTTATTCCCGACAGCCTATATACTCATGATTTATACCTGCCAGATAGAGTCATCACAAACCCGGATGAAATAACGGACAAACTTTTGTCCTCGGTAGACACCAGGACAAAAGAATTTTGCAACAACCACGAAGATTTTGATTGCGGCAAGATTAGGGTAAATGTAAGATTTATTTTATTTGACGCATTCGCATTTTCCTGTTCAAGAGAACTGTCAGCATCAGGCCTTTGCGCCGGAGTTTTCAGCGAAAACGAGAACACAATCTTCGCCTCTATCTATGGAAGGTGGCGCGGATATGGACCGCCTGCTGATTTCTTTTCTCCTCCCCACACTTGGCTGACAGTTGAACAGATGGAACAAATCACAGGGGAAGAAAGCCCTTATGATTATACATTCTACGCGGGTATAGGAGATATACTGTGTCCCGTTATAGAGTTTGAACTGGGGCATTACGCTTACGGACTGGCATATGGCGGATATTAATAAACGCGATAAAGGCGCCGATAATAATCAGCGCCTTTTTTCTTGTTTCATTTTTCCATAATTCTTTCAAAATAAAATGTTTGCTTTTTTTTAGTTTTCTGCGAGTATATAAGGGTAATGACACTTAAAAAACGGAGGATAATTCTAATACTATGCACCTTGTTTTTTTTGGCTGCACTGCCGGTAATTCTTCTTTATAGTTTGGGATATCATCTCAACTCCAAATTACAACTGGTCAAAACAGGAGGAATTTATATTTCATCGCCGGTTTCCGGTTCACAGATTTTCGTGGATAACAAATTGGAAAAAGAAACCAATATACTGCAAGATGGGCTGTTTTTAGAGAACCTTAAACCGGGAACATATTCCATATTGGTCGGAAAACAAGGATATTGGCCATGGGCGAAAGAATTAAAAGTAAAAGAACAGTTTGTGACAGAAGCTCGGGCGCTTATCCTGCCTAAAAATCCCGAAGGAAAAGTTTTGTTGAAAGAAAATTTTTCCCCGTTGGAGTCTTCAAAATACGAAAAAATTCTTGGTTTGCTTAAAAATATGCAAACGGGAACAACAACGGAAATATTGGAAAGATTTAGTAATCACGAACGGGAAAAATTATGGTGGAATCCCAAAAAAAACAAAGTCTGGGTGGAATGGCTGAGAGGTAAAAACTCACGTCCTTATTATATGAACGAAAATAAGATTCTTGTGTTAAATTCCCAATTTTCAATAAGAAACGCCGAATTTTACCCGGGAAGAAATGATGTGATTATTGTGGCAGTTCAAAACGGAATTTTTGCCGTTGAAATTGATGAAAGGGGCGGAAAAAATATGCAGCCGATTTATAAAGGAAAAAAACCGTTTTTTACAACTTATAAAAAAGAATCGGCGGTTTATATACTTGAAGAAGGGGCTCTAATAAAAATCAAATTATGAAAATTCTCACAGTTATACCAATCGCGAAAGATATTTTCAAAGAAAGCCTTTCATATTTCAGCTCAAAAAAAATCAAAGCCGGCGCCTTGATAACCGTACCTATCCGAAAAAAAATAGTGCCGGCATTGGTGGTGTCTGTTCAAGAAACAAAAGAAATAAAAACATCCGTGAAAAAATCCAAGTTTGTTCTCAAGGCGATTAAGTCCGTCAAGTCGGACTCTTTCGTTAGTTCCGAATTCATTGAAGCTTGCGGAGAAATAGCTGATTATTTTGTTTCTCCCGTCGGTCCGGTTATTAAAAATTTCACTCCTCAAGTAATTTTGGAAAATCCACCCATAGTTCAGCACAAAATTCGGAATGGCCCCAACCTTGCCTGGACCAAAAATGAGACAATTCTTTTTCAAGCCCAAAAAAAAGAACGCCTTCAATATTACAAAAGTGTCATCAGAGAAGAGTTTGCCAAAAAACAATCGGTTTTTTTCTGTCTCCCTTCGGCGGCAGAAATAGAAGAATTTTCTTCAGAACTAAAAAAGGGAATTGAGGAATATACTATGGTCCTTTACGCCAAAATGCCAAAGAAAAAAATCAGAGAGGTATGGACACGGGTGCTTAATGAAAGACATCCGATTTTGATAATCGCTACAAAATCTTTTCTCTCTCTTCCCAGAAAGAATGTAGGAACCTTAATCGTTGAACGTGAAAGTTCGTCTCTCTACAAATCGCAAATCCGGCCGTATATAGACGCAAGGAAGTCTGCGGAAATATTGTCTTCAAAAACCGGGTTGCGACTGATTTTCGGAGATAATATAATGAGGAGTGAAACATACTTCAGAATGGGGCAAGGCCCGGTTTCAAGAACGCTCTCAGAGGCGGAACAAACTATCTCCAATATGAGCAAAAAAGATTCCGTTGAATGGCAGAAAACAAAAATCTTTTCAGTCCTTGGGCAAGATATCAGAAAGATGATTGAAATGGCACGCGTGAAAAATGAAAATGTTATTCTTTTTGCGGGCCGGCGCGGACACAGCCCTACCACGATCTGCAACGATTGTTTCCGAACCATCTTATGCGAAAAATGCGACACGCCATTGGTATTGCACAAAAAAAACGGCAAAACAAAGGAAGTGGAATTTATCTGCCATAAATGCCTGAAAAAGACGACTGCCTCCGAACGCTGCCCGTATTGCCGAAGCTGGCGTTTGCAAACTCTGGGAATCGGAACGCAAAAAATAGCAGAAGAAATTTCAAAATTTTTTCCGGAGGTTAAATTATTCAAGATGGACAGCGACGCGGTCAAAACCAAAAAACAAGGTGATGAAATTGCCGAAAAATTTCTTTACAGCCCGGGAAGTGTTCTGATTGGAACCGAAATGATTTTTTCCCATATTAATTTTCCGGTGGACAGAGTGGCGGCGGTTTCCGTTGACTCTCTTTTTGCCCTCCCGGATTTCCGAATAAACGAAAAAATTTTTAATCTTCTTCTAAGATTGAAGACACTCGCAAAAAAAACGTTTATAATACAAACCAGAATGGCGGACCAACCGCTTTTTGATGACGCAATAAGGGGGAATATTTCCGGTTTTTATAAAAAGGAATTGGAAACAAGAAAACAATTCCAATATCCTCCGTTTAAAACCTTGATTAAAATAACAAAAGAAAACAAAAATAAAATAGCGCTGAAAAAAGAAATTCAGGCGCTTGAGGAAAAACTGGAGAAATGGCACCCTTTATCATATCCCGCTTTCACACCAAAAATAAAAAATATTTATTCGTGGCACATTTTACTCAAAATAGAGCCACAAAAGTGGCCGAGCGAAGAGCGGGAGCTTCATCAAATTCTCTCCTCGTTGCCGCCGGCGTGGAAAATAAACGTGGACCCGGAAAGCTTGCTATAAGCACTTAATGTGCACGGCTGAGCCTTGCACATTACTTGTACATTATGCTTACTAATAGTTTTCCGCCTTGAGTTCAAAGTAGGATTGCGGGTGCAGGCAGGCGGGGCACTTCTCAGGCGCCTCCGGCCCCTCGTGAATATAACCGCAATTCCTGCATTTCCAAATCACGGTCTCCCCTCTCTTGAAAACTTTTCCTTCCTCAATATTCTCGTACAGCTTCCGGTACCTTTCCTCGTGCCCTCTTTCAACGGAAGCGATATTTTTGAACGCCTCCGCGATTTCCGTAAAACCTTCTTCTTCCGCGGCATCAGCGAATCGCGGATACAATTCGCCCCATTCCATTTTCTCCCCTTCCGCCGCCGCTTTCAAATTTTCCAGAGTGTTCCCGATTTTTCCGGCGGGGTAAATCGCTGTAATCTCAACCGCTCCCCCCTCCAAAAACTTAAAAAACCTCTTGGCGTGCTCCTTTTCGTTCAACGCGGTTTCCGCGAAAACGGCGGACATTTGCTCCAAACCCTCCTTTTTCGCCTGCTTCGCGAAATAATCGTATCTCATTCTCGCCTGCGATTCGCCGGCGAACGATTTCAATAAATTTTGCTCCGTTTTTGTCCCCTTTAAATTTTCCATAATAATTTGAAATTATTGAATTAATTGTTGATTGACCTTTGATAATATTTTACTATATTGTATTTAATTTACAAACTGACAAATAGAAAAAATATTTCAAGAAAAGGGGAATTTCAGAATTCGGTTGGCTTCCATTGTTCTTTCTTCTTGAACCAACCAATGAGAAACAAAACCCCTATAAGATATGCCGGCACATCAATTATCAGCGAAATAAGAAAAGATATATACCAAGGTTCAACATCCGCCCTTACAAGTAAAAATATCATGTGAGCGACACCTGCAATAATAAAAACAACTCCTCCGACAATTTCATACTTCCATGATATCCACAGAACAATCGCCAAAATCAAAGAAGGAAGGTTATGTATGAAGAAAGCGGCGACCACCTGCCAGCCAGTCAGTCCAAGTTCAAAAACGTCTAATGAAAATATCATCAAGAAAAGAATCAATAATATCGCCAATATTCTTGGAATCCAGTATATAGATTTGCTAATTTTTTTAATCATATCAATGATCAAGGGCTTCAATTATTAAATAAATCTTTACTGATTCCAGTTTAATAATTTTAGCAAGCCGTCTGAATTTCACACAATGTATCGGTATATCCAAAGTTTCGCAAAAAATTCCTTAAAAATCAATAGATTTTTTGCGAAATTTGCGTGAGCCCCGAGCCGAGAGGAGAACCAGATATACCGTGTGCAAGCAAATGTGCAAGGCTCAGCCTTGCATAATGAGAGCCAGATACATGCTGTTAGGCGATGTAAATTTTAGCTAAACGCTACGATTACATCGCCTTTTTATTGGTTGATATAAATATAAAAGCAAAAAATATTTTTGTTGAGCTAAAATTTATTTCGCCTAACGTTTGCGTGTATGAGAAGTTGCGAAGTAATTTGGGCAGAGGGGAATTAAAGGGGTGAATGCCCAAAATTCAAAACTCCTTATTTGCAATTAAATAGATTTTTATTTTTTTTAATGGCTTTGTAGCTTTTATCCAAAAATTGTTCAAAATTTTTACTTTTATTATAGAGCTCAGTAAAATATTCTGGAGCTGTTTTGTTGTTTATTTTTATTTTTTCATGCTCTTTATAAAAAACAGCTTTTTGCTTCAATATTTTTTTTATTCTTTGATCGTTTAAAATAATCGGAGCAATTATTTCGCTTAAATGCCATTCTATATAAGGTGATTCAAATTTTTTGTTATCCACTTTTGGATATAGTTTTTTCCATTTTTCAAAATACAAAAAATGACAAGATTCATGCATAATCACTTCCATAGCGTGAGACATTTTTTTATAGTTATAGAAAATGGAAAAACTCCAATCGTTTAAAAAACGAGGACAGATTGGATTAATTGAAATCATTGCTTTAATTGTTTTCCTGTTTTTAGGCCAATTGATTTGTATAATTTCCGAAAGCGTAATCAAAAAATCTTTTTCTATTTTCTGCCATTCTGTTTGATATTTTATTTTATTTTTTTCTATTAATTTTTGATTATCCTTTTTAAACTGAATTATATAATTTCTTAAAAACTTAACTCGCTCTCTCTCATCTTTAAAAGAAAAAACTTTTTTAATTTTAGGATGTTTTTTGATTATATATTTACCCCAACCCCACTCATTTTGAAATAAAAAACCGTGTATCCAATCAACTTCTTTGGATAATGAAATATTGGTAAATTTTACTTTTGGTATATTCATAAATAAATTTTATCATTTTAAAGCCAAAAAATAAAGCCCAATCAAGAATAATTGGGCTTAAGTTTATCTCTCATTGTATAGTAAGCACATTGCGAGATCAGGTGAATTTACATCACCGGTAGCAAGATAAGCTCGACTTCTGCAACCTCCCTTGCAGAGTTCGCGAAAACGACATTGCTCCACTTCTCTGCACTGGAACCCTCTGATTTTTTTTAAAGCCAGGGAGTTCTCCCAGATGTCTTTCAAAGAAGAATGAGCTACGTTTCCAGCCAAGAACTCTGGATTTTCTCGCTGTGTCAAAGTCGGACAAAGCGATACATTACCGTACGCATCAATGAATAGCATTGACGAACCAATGCCACAAGCAGGAGTTGTCCAATCCGCTATTGAATCATGGCTGTCAAGAAACTCAAAGGTGTTACCACTTTCTTGAAGTAGATTCGCAAACTCCTCCGCGGAAACGATCATTTCAGCGTTGGCTCGGCCAATCGGTTCTACGCTAACCAGTCTGTGCAAAGCACCGAATTCATTTTTTACGAATTCGATGAATTGGTGCATTTCCGTAATATTGTGCCTCCCGACCGAAGTATTGATTCTAACGTCGCAACCTATTTGCAACAGTCGCTTGATTGTCGCAACGGTCTTTTGGAACGCTCCTCGGTGTTTGCGAAAAGCATCATGAGTTTCTTGATAACCATCTAGGCTGATGTAAAAAATCAAGCCATAATTGTTTTCAGATATGTATCTGAAAACTTTTTCGGTCATCAATGTTCCGTTGGTAAAAACCGAACAAGGAATTAATCTACTCTGAGCTTCTTTAATAATATCAAGAATGTAGGGTAGCATGAACGGTTCTCCTCCCGTGAGTTGGAGTTCCATTACCCCTAATTCATCGACTTGCGAAATTAAATCGCGGATATCACCAAAGGTTATTGAACTAGTGTTCGCTTTTGCCTCAAGGACACTGCAATCTGGAACATAGCAGTGCTCGCACCGCAGATTGCATTTTTTAGTTAGCTCAACGAAAACCACTCTAAGAGGCGGATGTGCTGTTACTCTTTTAACCAATCCCTGAT
>CAJVWH010000005.1 GCA_913009575.1 uncultured bacterium | reverse complement strand
GGGTATAGATTTTATATTTAGTATGCGGTCTTTATAGTTGTTCTCTTTTTTTTTTTTTAATGATACGGCGACCACCGAGATCTACACTCTTTCCCTACACGACGCTCTTCCGATCTGAAACAACTGGAAAGCTTCGCGGTGCACAAAATAATATGAATTTCTTAAATATTTTATTTATAGCGGGCATTATAATTTTCCTGATTGTTTTTTACGGCGTGGAGCGTTTGGTTGTAAAAAAAGGCAAGCGGTTTTTCTGTTTTATCGGCTCCCTTTGGCGGTCAATAAAAACGGCAATTCTTGAAAATAAGGATGTTAAAAATTTTATTGGAAAACATCCCCGGCTTTTCAGTTTTTTAAAAAAGAGGTTCAATAAAAATAAATTTTCGGGCCTGCCCCTCACCCTGTTGGGTACGGCATTTCTTTACGCTTTCTTTCTTTTTTTGGGTATTACCGAAGACATTATTAATTCTCCCCTTGTTGCCGCAACCGATATTCGCGTAGAAAATCTTCTCGCCGCTTTCCATTCCGCGGGTTTGATAAAAATCTTTCTTTGGATAACATTGTTCGGAAAATGGCAAGTGATTTTTGCCTTTACCGCGATTTCCGTAGCGCTTTTTTGGATGTGGGGAAAGAAATTGTATATCGCGCCATTCTTGATTTCCATCGCGAGCAGCCAAATATTCGTTTTTTTCGCCAAGATTCTCTTTCATCGCCCGCGTCCGGAGGTGGCGGTTTACACCGAACATTCTTTTTCTTTCCCAAGCGGACATGCCGCGATTGCAGTCGCTTTCTATGGTTTTCTCGCCTATGCCCTGACACGAAGGGTAAAAAAGCGGAAACATAAAATCGGCATTTTATTCACTACTTTGCTGATTATTTCGGCGATTGGCTTCAGCCGGCTTTATTTGGGAGTGCATTATTTAAGCGACATATGGGGGGGATATCTTCTCGGTTTGCTCTGGATGATTTTTGCCATCAGCCTTTGTGAATGGATGACAGCGAGAAAAATAAAAGCGGCGCGCCCGCCGAAACTTTTCGCCCCAAAGAGAAAAAAAATTATCTCTTTGGCGTTAATTTTTGGCGCAATTCTTTTTTACGCCGGTTTCGCGAACCAATATCATCCCTCGCTTGAGCTCGGACCGTTTCCCCAAAAAGAAATTTCCGCGCGCGGGGCGCTGGATATTTTTTCAAAAGTCCGCCTTCCAAAATATACGGAAACCATTTTGGGCGCGCATCAAGAGCCGCTCAGTTTTCTCATTGTCGCCCAGAATGACACCCAATTAATCGGCGCCTTTCGGAGCGCCGAATGGCATTTGGCGGATGAAGTGAGTTTTTTCTCGCTGATGAAAATCGCCAAGGCGGCATTTTTGAAAAAAGAGTACCTTAAAGCGCCAATGACGCCGGATTTTTGGAATAATCAGGTTCATAATTTTGGCTTTGAAAAGCCTACCGATATCCAAAATGTCCGCCAGCGCCACCACGCGCGGTTTTGGCTGACGCCATACCGGCTGAAAAACGGGGAAAGGATTTATGTCGGAACGGCAAGCCTTGATATTGGAATAAAGTGGGGAGTTACCCATAAAATCAATCCCGATATAGACACTGAAAGGGAATTTTTATTAAATGATTTGCGCTCAACCGGATTGATTGGAGAATTCCGGAAGATACAATTCGTTAAGCCGGCTATAGGGCAAAACTTTTCCGGGGACCAATTTTTCACTGACGGAAAAATTTACATTATTATGCTAAAATAAATTTATGGAGGGGAAAATTCAAACAACAAAAATCGCGATTTTTCAAAAAAAAGAAATCCGTAAAATTATTTATAAAAATGAGTGGTGGTTTTCGGTTGCGGATATTGTTGAGACGCTTACGGACAGCGCGGATGTAAAACAGTACATAAAAAGAATGAGGCAACGCGACCCGGAGCTTAATTCCTACTGGGGTACAATTTGTACCCACCTTGAAATGCTGGCCAAAGACGGTAAAAAGAGAGAGATAATAAGCGCCAATACAGAGGGTGTTTTTCGTATAATCCAATCAATTCCCTCGCCAAAAGCCGAGCCATTCAAACGCTGGCTGGCAAAAGTTGGTTATGAACGAGTACAAGAAATTGAAAACCCCGAGTTGGCAACAAAACGCGCGCGAGCGTTATATAAAGCAAAAGGATACCCCGACGCGTGGATTGAAAAGAGAATGCGAGGCATTGAAGTTCGAGAAACCTTAACAGATGAATGGAAAACTCGAGGAGTAAAAGAGGGGCAAGAATACGTAATTTTAACTGCGGAAATTTCCAAAGCGACTTTTGGCATAACACCAAGTGAATACCAAAAATTCAAAGGATTGGAAAGAGAAAATTTACGGGACCACATGAATGATTTAGAATTGATTTTTACGATGCTTGGCGAAGCGTCAACAACAGAAATTGCCCGAAATAAAAACGCTCAGGGTTTTAATAAAAATAAAATTGCCGCGCGGGATGGCGGAAGCATAGCGGGCAAAGCGCGAAAAGATTTGGAAAAAAGGAGCGGCAAAAAAGTTTCAACAAGTAAAAATTATCTTCCAAAGGTGAAAAATATAAAGAGATTGAAATTGAAATAATATTATCGTTTTTAAATGATGTGCTAAAATAACAATATGAGCGAAATCAAAGGAACAATTACGGCGATAAAGGGTGGCGTGGCAGAAGTTATGTTTGAAAAGGAAACGCCCTCCCTGCGCAGTTTGCTCAAAAGCGAAAATAAGGGCGCGCTTTTTGAAGTTGTTGAACAAAAAGATTTTAAAACAATCCGCGCTATCGCCCTCTCTCCCTTGGAAGGGGTTGAAAGGGGCGAAGGGGTCATTGCCGGCAACGAAGAAATTTCAGTGCTTCTCAATAAAGATATTTTGGGGCGGCTGTTTGATATGTTCGGCAACCCCATAGACAAAAAGCCGTTCAAGGGAGGCAGACCATTCCCGCTTTACGGTTCCGGAAAAGAAAACGCGAAAAAATTCAAAGAGAGCGGCAAGATATTGGAAACCGGCATAAAAGTCATTGACCTTCTTACTCCCTTTCGGCTCGGGGACAAAATAGGGCTTTTCGGCGGAGCGGGCGTGGGGAAAACCGTTTTGGTTACTGAGCTTATCCACAATATCGCGCTTAAAAAAATAGGATACTCCGTTTTTGCCGGCATTGGCGAGCGCATACGCGAGGGCAATGACCTTTACAATACGCTGGGCCAATCAAATGTCCTGAAAAACACGGCGCTCTATTTTGGGGAGATGGACAAGCCGCCGGGCGTGCGGGCGCGCGTCGGGCTTTCAGCTGTGTCCGCCGCCGAATTCCTGCGCGACGAACTCGGTAAGGACATCTTTTTGTTTATTGACAATATTTTCCGCTATGCCATGGCGGGAATGGAAATAGGAGCCATCTTGGGAAAGGTGCCTTCGGAGTTGGGATATCAGGCGACACTTGAACACGACCTGGCCCTGCTCCAAGAGCGAATCCAGGCCGGGGCGAAAAACTCCATCACTTCCCTGCAAGCCGTTTATGTTCCGGCGGACGACCTCACAGACCCTGCGGTCGTAACGATTTTTTCCCATCTTGACGCCTCGCTGGTGCTTTCACGGGACATCGTGGAAAAGGGAATTTATCCCGCGGTTGACGTGCTGCGCTCGCATTCTTCGTCACTTGATAAAGATATCGTCGGGCTCCGCCATTTTCAAACGGCGTCGCAAGTGAAAGCGATGTTCCAAAAATACCGGGAGCTTTCCCATATCATCGCGATTCTCGGCATTGACGAGCTCTCGCGCGCGGACAGGGTTATCGCCAAACGGGCGGAGCGCCTGAGGCGCTTCCTCACCCAACCGCTTTTCGTAACGGAATCCTTTAACAACTCAAAGGGAGTTTATGTCCCTCTTGAAAAAACCTTGGACGGATGCGAGAAAATAATGAGAGGCGACTTTGACGATGTGGAGCTTGAAAAACTTTATATGATAGGGTCGGTTGACGGAATAAGCAAAAAATAAAAATGGCTACGATAACTTGCGCAATCACTTCTCCGGAAAAAACCGCCACGTATGACAACTTGGCGAGTGTTTCATTGCCGGCTTTTGCGGGGCAAATGCAGGTGTTGCCCGAACACGCCGAATCTTTCGTCCTTTTGCGAAAGGGCGAAGTTATTTTGCAAAAGGCGGACGGCAAAAAAGAGTCCGCGCAAATCCCCGGCGGGGAATGCTACATTAAGGGCGATAAAGTGTCCGTTATTTTGTAGTTTTTGGGGCTGTCCGCAAATTGAAAAAATTTAAGGCGTTTCGGGTGGCCGCCTCGGCGGCTTCTTCATAAGAAATCCCCCGAACTTGGGCGATTTTTTTGACAACTTCCTTCACAAACAATGGTTCGCCCCTTTTTCCGCGATGCGGCGCCGGAGAGGCAAACGGAGAATCGGTTTCCGCCATTATTTTGTCCAAGGGGGATTTTTTTATCACTTCATCGTATTCATCCGCAAAGGTTATCGGGCCCGCGAAAGAAATACTGAAGCCCAAATCAAAATATTTTCTCGCCTGCTCCCACGCACCGGAGAAAAAATGAATGTCCCCCCTGGCTCCCTCATAAGAAGAAAGAATTTCCAGGGTCTCACCGTGTGCGCTTCTGCAATGAACCATCAGTGGCTTATTTATTTTTATCGCCAGTTCAATTTGCCGTGCGAAAACTTCTTTCTGCCGAATTTGCTCCGCCTCGGCGGGTTGATTCTCAATTCTGTAATAATCCAATCCGCATTCTCCTATCGCGACCACCTTCGGGTGGCGGGCTAATTTTTCAAATTCATCACTTGAAAATCCCGTTGTTAAATCCTCCGTCGGATGCAAACCAACTGCCGCAAAAATCTCATCATATTTTTCCGCCAATTTTATCGCCTCCCGCGAGGTCTTTTTATCCACCCCGACGCAAACGGTCCAAATGCCATTATCCCGCATTCTTTTTATTACTTCCTCCCTATCCTCGTCAAATCTGGAAAAATTCAAATGTGAGTGAATATCAAAAAGTTTCGGACTATCCATAATATTTTCAGTATATGATGAAAAAATAAATAAGGCAAAAGTTATCGCATGGTTTAATTTCCATGTTTTAACTTTTGCCTTTTAGTTCATCCATCAGTTCGCGCACGGAAACAATCCGGTCTACGCGATGCGCGTTGATTCCAACAGTATAAAGAGGTTTTTCTTTTCCGGGATTGTAGCCTGCAGAGCTTAAAAGCCCGTTACAAATGCAAAAATGAGCTTCATTGCTTTCCTTGGCCGGGCAACGAGTAAAATTGCCTTTCTCGTCTTTCAAGAGGACAAAACCTTTGTCGCACTTTGGCGGACGTCTGCGGCGCAATGTTTCTTGATACATTGGCGATTGCCTTATTATTCTAAAAGGCAATCCACAAGGTGAACCGGGAGGATTTTTTTTAGGATCAACGACGATTATATCCTCCCGCTTAACTCGTAACAGCGCATTCTTGTATTCGGATGTGGCAGAACTCTCTTTTGTTCCCAGAAACCGCGTACCCATTTGCACCCCGTCAGCGCCCAGTTTCAAAAATTGACAGATGTCATCGTGGGTATAAATGCCTCCGGCCACTATTATCGGAAAATCACCAAATTTGCGGGCTACATCCTTAACCGGTAACAGCAGGTTCTCCAAAAGATTCTCCTCAAGGTTTAAATGATCCATTCGGAAACCCAGATGACCACCTGCGAGCGGTCCTTCCAATACCGCAGCATCGGGTAGATACCCTTGCCGTTCCCACTTTTTACAAATAATAGTGAGTGCTCTGACCGACGATACTATGGGAATAAGGGCGGTGTGTTTGGGCCGTGCAATTGATGGCAGAGATATCGGCAAACCCGCGCCGGAAATTATCATATCAACACCCGCGTCAATCGCACCCCTCACCGAATCATCAAAATCACGCACAAGGGCCACCATTATATTTATACCGGTAACCCCACCTCCGCTCTTTGCAAGAGTAACCTCTCTATAAGCAGATTCATAAGCATTGATTTTTTTCCGATAACGCTTAGACAGTAATCTGTCAAGAGTCGCACTGGAAAGGATACCTACGCCTCCTTCAGTCGCAACGGCACGCGCCAGTGGGTAAAGGGAAACTCCCACTCCCATACCTCCCTGAATAATAGGAACTTCAATTTTTATATCCTTGATTATTAATGATGGAAACACCGGAACCACCTCCTTTCTTATTTAAAGATCTTTAGTTTCTATTTTTAAGGGTACCTTATTTTTTCCTTAAAAACAACGGTTTTGGCATTTTGTTTTGCTTAATGGCATCCAGAATTTTTTCGGAAGTTTCCGGTAAAAACGGCCTGAGTGTTATCGCAATTTGGCTGAGTTCCGATATCAAATACCGTAAAATTTCTTTTGCCTTCTCTTTGTCTTGTTTAGCCACCTTAAAGGGTTCTGTTTTTTGGATATGCAAATCCAATTCGGAAATTTTATCCCAAATAAAATCCATCGCTTTGTTCAGTTCATAATTATCCATAAATTCATGATATTCTTTCGGCACTCCCATCCCCGACATCGGATGTCGGGGATGGGAGCATTGGGACAAGTATTGTTCACTCATCTTCATAATCCTCGCTGTTAAATTACCGAGTCCGTTCGCCAGATTGGCATTATAAACTTCCTTGAATTTTTCTTCCGTAATATCGCTGTCTTCAAAGGGAGTTATCTCTCGCAGAAGATAATAGCGCACCGCGTCCGTACCGTATCTTCCAATTAAATCAAAGGGGTCAATAACATTGCCGAGTGTTTTTGACATCCGCCTGCCTTTTGAGAGGATAAAGCCGTGTACAAAAATTTGCTTTGGCAGTTTTAAGCCGGCGGACAAAAGCATTGCCGGCCAGATAATGGCGTGGAAACGCAAAATATCTTTTCCGATTATATGTAACTCCGCCGGCCAAAATTTATCAAAAATTTTTTGGTCATCTGAACCGTAACCAAGGGCGGATATATAATTGGAAAGAGCGTCACACCATACATACATCAACTGTGATTCATCTCCCGGTACGGGAACGCCCCATCCTCCCAGTTTTTCTGCTGGTCGTGAAAAACTGATATCTTTCACACCGCTTTTAATCATTGATAAAATTTCGTTTTTTCTGCTTTGGGGAATAATTTTTAATTTTTCATTTTCAATTCTTTTTTTTATCTCGTCAATATAACGGGAAAGCTTAAAAAAATAATTTTCCTCTTCAATCAATTCCGGCTCCTTGTCGTGATAGGGACACTTCTCATTCACTAAATCTTTTTCAGTAATATACGCTTCACAACCAACGCAATAATATCCTTTATATTTTGATTTATAAATATCTCCAGCTTCTTCAAGTTTTTTCCAGAGTGCCTGTGCTCCCGGCCAATGCCGCCTTTTATCGGAGGTGCGGATGAAATTGTCATTTGATATGTTTAATTTTTCAGCAAGATTTTGAAATTTTTTAACATTCTCATCAACAAATTCACGGGTGTTCTTTTTGGTCTGCTCGGCCGAACGCACTATTTTTATACCATGCTCGTCGGTGCCGGTTAAAAAATAAACCTCTTGAGAAAGAGATCTTTGATATCGGGCAATCGCGTCAGCCTGCACCTTCTCCAATGCATGGCCCAAATGCGGAGCCGCGTTAACATAATCAATGGCAGTTGTGATATAAAATTTTTCCATTGCGAATTATTGCGATTCAATTCTTTTTTTCTTTTCAATATCACTTAAAAATTCAAAGAACACGGCGCTGATGGGAACGGACAAAAGGACTCCGAAAAGACCTCCTAATTTTGCTCCGATGATAAGCGCAAGAATGGTAATGATAGGGGGAACACCAACTGTTTTTCTAATCACCAAAGGATAAATAAGATGGTTTTCAAATTGCTGGATAATCACGTAAAGAATTATGACTTCCATGGCAAGAGAAGGGCTCTGTAAAAAAGCGATTGCGATAGGGGGAATGGATGCCATAATGGGTCCGAAAATCGGTATCAATTCAAAAATCGCGGCAAGCAGGGCAAATGTCAAAGCGTATGGCACCCTTAAAATAGTCAGTCCGAGAAAAACAAGCACGCCAACCAGCACACCGAGCAGAACTTGCCCTTTTAGCCATCCTCCTATTTTGTCGCGTGACCTGAACCAAAGTCCGGCAATATATTTTTCATGCTGAATGGGAGTAATGGTACGCAAAAAATTTTCAATTCCTTTCTCTTGAACCGCCAAATAAAAAGAAAGTATGACAATAAGAACAAAAGACAGCGCTCCGCCAAATATTGTGGCAGTTGCCTGAAAAAATCCAATTGACAATTTTCCTATAAATTCTCTCGCATTCTCGGCAAAACCGACCAAAAGATGGGAAATGGATTGGGGAAGTTGGGGTAAAAATTCACGCACGGCGCTGATTTCAATGGGTTTATTTATGTAGGAAGGTATGTTTGTCGCCAGATTTGAAAGTTCAGAAAAAATCGGAGGTATGACAAGATAAAACATCATTCCCATTATTGAAAATGTAATGAGGTACACAAGAATCACCGAGGGAACTCTCGGTATCTTATATTTCTGGAACCAACGGGCCGCCGGCTCTATTCCGGAAGCCAACACAACAGAAAAAAGAACCACTGCCACGATGTCGCGAACAAGGTAAAGGAACAACAATAAAAGCAATACAAGAACCGCCCTGAAAAATGTTCCGGTCGTAATGTTAATGTTTATAATTTTATCGCCATTCATATTAAATTATATTTGCCGAATAACTTTTTATAATAATCTTCTTTTTTCTTTGTGTCTTCGTGGCGGCCGATTACCGCCATATTGATTTTATTCGGACGGAAAATATCTCGGGCTACCTTTAGAATATCATCTTGGGAAACTTTTTCAATCTTTTTCAAAATATCATCCGGCTGAAGAATTTTTTCACGGAACAGCTCTTGCTCAGCCGCAAATGAAGCAATATCGTCGGAGGTTTCAAAGCTTAATGCCGTCTTCCCCCTTAAAAAATTTTTAGCATGCTTCAAGTCGCTTTTACTCACCCCTTTTTCTTTTATTTTACCCGTAATTTCAATTATTTTCTTTACAACCGTTTCAAGCTTGTTGTGGGGAATTCCAGCAGCCATCCCGAGATAACCGCAGTCCAAATACTGATCTCCCCAAGAATAAATATAATAGGCAAGGCCAAGTTTTTCCCTAATTTCCGTAAAAAGTTTTGACGAGCTTTTGCCGCCCAATATAATTGACAGCAGATTCAACGCGTATCTTTTTTTGTCAAACATATCATAGGCGCGAAACGCCATGGTTAAATGCGTCTGATCCAAATTTTTGTCAATAATTTTTACGGACGCAGATTTTTGCGTATTTTTTGCTTTTCGCGGGGGATTATTCTTCCCTTTTTTAATCTTACCGAAGGTCTTGGTGATTTTTTCAAAGACTTCATCTTTGACAATGTTCCCGGCAACCGCGACTACCATATTTTTTGAAAAATAATTGTCTGTTTTGTATTTCAAGATGTCTTTTCGTTTTATGCCGGTCACCGTTTTCTTGTTTCCAGCAACATCCCAGCCAATCGGCTGATCGCCGTAAACGACATTTTCCAAAATTTCAAGAGCTCTTCTTTGCGGATTATCTTCGTACATGTCTATTTCCTGCAAAATCACTCCGCGTTCTTTTTCTATTTCATCCGCATCAAACAGCGGTTCAAGTAAAATATCGGAAACAATATCCAAACTGACATCAAAATTATTTTTTGACAACTTGACCCAAAAAGCCGTCCTCTCTTTGGATGTGTACGCGTTGTGGTTCGCGCCAATGCCGTCAAGTTCTCGGGAAACTTGCCCCGGCTTGGGACGGCTTTTTGTTCCCTTAAAAAAGAGATGCTCCAAAAAATGAGAGATGCCGTTGAGTTTTTTTATTTCGTATCTTGAACCGACGCCAACCAAAACCAAAAGTGTTACCGCTTCAGTGTTTCCCATGGGTGCCAAAATAACGCGTAATCCGTTATTTAAAACTTTTTTCTCAAATTTAAACATGTAATAATAATAGCACAAAAATAAATTTATTCCTTTCGCTAACCACAAAACCGCCGTCTTTTAGTAAATCAGTCAACCATTCATTTTACCGAAGATGCAGGGTTTTTAAATTTTCAGACGAGAGATTATTTCTTTAATATTCACCCTTTCCTGTTTGCCGGTGTCGCGGTTGCGGAGAGTGGCGGTGTCGTCTTCCATGGTGTCAAAATCAATCGTCACGCAATACGGCGTTCCCACTTCGTCCTGCCTGCGGTAACGCTTTCCGATGTTGCCGTTATCGTCAAAAACGACGGGGTGGATTTCTTTTTTTATCATTTCATAAACTTCCTTCGCCTTCGCGACCAATTCCGGCTTGTTTTTAAGGAGCGGAAAAACGGCAGCCTTAATCGGGGCAATCTCCGGCCTGAATTTCAAAAACACTCTTGTTTCTCCGGACATTTCATCTTCCGTGTAAGCGTCCAACATTATCGCAAAAAACAACCTCCCGACACCGCCAGACGATTCAATAATGTGTGGAATAAATTTTTCATTTTTCTCTTGGTCATAGTAATCCAGCTGTTTGCCACACCCTTTTGAGTGCTGAGTAAGATCATAATCGCCGCGGGCGTGAACACCTTCAAGTTCGTCAAAACCCCAAGGAAAATTATATTCTATGTCATAGGCGTCTTTGGCGTAAAAAACCAAATTTTCGTGCCGTTTCCAACTCAGATTTTTTTCCGAGATACCCAACTCTAAAAGCGCGCTCCAGCGATATTCTCTCAGTTTTTCAAATTCTTTCATCTCATCTTCCGGTCTCGTAAAATACTGCATTTCCATCTGCTCAAATTCCCGCCCTCTGAAAAGAAATTGCCGCGGCGATATCTCGTTCCGGAACGCCTTGCCAATCTGCGCAATACCGAAAGGAATTTTCAGGCGCGTGGAGTCAAGAACGTTCTTGAAATTCACATAAATACCTTGGCAAGTTTCTCCCCTTAAATAAACGGGTTTTGAATTGTCATTCGTAAAATCTCCAAGATTACTTTTTACCAAAAGATTGAACTTTCTCACTTTGGTGAAATTTTGCTTCCCGCATTCAGGACATTTTATTTTATCTTTATTCTCTCCAAAAATTTTATTGATTTCATCTTCGCTCATTTTCTCATCGGCGGGAACGCCAATTTCTTCCAAAATTTTATCGGCGCGAAATCTTTTGTGGCATTTCCTGCATTCAACGAGCGGGTCGGAAAAACCCTTAGTGTGCCCGCTAGCTTCCCAAATTTTGGGATCCATAAAAATCGCCGAATCCAGCCCGACAATATCGTCCCTTTCATACACCATTTTTTTCCACCATTGTTCCTTTAGGTTCCTTTCAAGCTCAACTCCCATCGGACCGAAATCATAAACACCGGCAAATCCGCCGTAAATTTCCGAGCTCTGGTAAACAAAACCCCTCCTTTTCGCCAAGCTCACGATTTTTTCCATTTTATTATTTATTTTGTCGCCCATAAATATTTAATGCCGCGCGGAGTGTCCTTTTACTGCCCGCTGATTCTGTCTTCTCCTTTACCAAATTTGGAATCGCCGGACAGGAAAGTCGTTAAAGGCCGCTTTTTACCTTGAAAAATTTTATCAATAAAATCATCATGACCCTCCAGCATTGTTTCGCCAATCAGAACCGCGGAAGAACCCACTTGGTTGACGCTCGGAGCAATGCTAATTTGGAAAGAAACTTCTTTGGCCGGACGGATAATTCCCGTCCCAGCGAGTATGTCGCCAACTTCCCAAACAACCTCCCCGGCAGTATCGTCAAATCGCACATTTGCATCTTTTGGTAAAATATTTCCCAACCAGCGAACATAAGAAGGAAGGGCTGCTCTGACGCTTACATTGGAAGAATCATTTGACGCGTTGCCCAAGGACCATACAATAGTATAAGCTGTTTCCTGCCCAACCTTTGGAGGCATAGGTCCACCATTTTGAAAAACTCCGGAATAATGCAATGCCATGCTTGCGAGTTGCAATCGTGACCCGATTTTTATCTCTTTCTTCACGTCGCTGTGAATTTTTCTATTACCTAATGTTCCTGAAACGGCGCTTGCATCAATATTGCCGCTAAGAGCAATAGTAAAATTTTTATCGTTAACTCCGTTTACCGGCAAGGGGTCAAGAATTGAAAAACTAAATTGAGCGCGGCCCGTTTCTCCGGGACCTATCAAATCCAATTGCGGCAAGCTTGAAGAATTCCATATTATGCTCTTGTCAAAAGTTCTATAAAATCCGTTACTTATGGAAATGGATTTTTCATTCAACGCCTTACCTTTAATTTTTACCCTTAATGTCGCGTTGTGCACCGGAACGGAAAGATTATTTCTCCACACCAATTCGCCGCGCAAAGAATTTCCAGCGAAAGAGATATCGTTGAATGAATTTTTGCCATTGATAAATAAAGATAAATCAAGAAACGGCTTTTTAAGAGTAATGGTTTCGGCAGAGGCACCGTAAGAAACAAATTCGTTATTTTCTTTAATTATTCCCGCCTGAACCCGAAACGCCCTTTCCTCCAAGTCCTGTCCATCAATAATTCCTTTTATTGTAATTTTTCTTTCTTCAGACGGCTTAAAATCTCCCAGCAGCCAAATATTATCATTATTACTTACAGCCGGAACTGCACTGTCAAATTTAAAACCGCCGGGATATTCAATTTTCAAAGCCAAATTCTTGATAATTGTTTCAGAATTTGAAACAACACCAACATCTATCTCAAATTTTTGTCTTGCGTTTACCTCCTTGGGAACTGACAAGGACACTCCGATTGGCGGACGGGAAATTTTTGCCGTATATTCTCCGTTTTTCGCAAAAATAGCGTTTGATTCAGCCAATCTGTATTCAAGAGACACTTTTACGGTTTTTTCTTCATCTTTGTCTCCCAAAAAAACAACTCTTATCGGTTTTTTGACTGACTCTCCTGATTTTATCATTCCCAAGGAATAGCGTTCATGACTCATTTTACGCCCATCAGGTGAAAAAGAACCTTGTGAAAAATCAACCACTAAATCAGCCAACTCAAGGTTACTGTTATTCCTGTTTTCAATAAAAATATTAATATTAGTCACGTCTCCGCTTTGAATATAAACGGGGCCTCTAATTTCCATTCCGATATTGCGCGAGGAAACAATATTTCCCCCTCTCCCCCAAAGATAAAAAAATATCCCCACAGAAAGCAGAAAAAAAATTGTGGCAAATATAAAAATCATTTTTAGCGGAGCAAAAACAGTCTTCTTTTTTTTCAAGGGCAGCTGCCAATAAGTGGAAACCTTTTTTTCTCTTCTGCCGTAAATTCTTGTTCTTTTATCTCTCTCTTCAAAAGATTCTCCCTTTTTATAAAGCCTTTTTTTAAGTTCCTCAAGATTATCTTTTTCCATAATATTACGTTTTTATTATAGCATATCTACAACATACTTTCTTTTATTGCCTTATTGATTGCGAAGATGGCGGTTTTTTTTGAATTGTACTCTTTTCTCCCAATATACCCGAGATTTCGTAAAATATTCAGTAAAAATGAAATTTCCAAATCTTTTATTTCCTCTCTTGCTAAATTTTTCTTTCTCAAAATATTAAAAATATTATTTAATTCGCTCCATAAATAAGTGTTTTTTTCTTCGCCTTGAATCATTCGGTTCAAAAATCCGGAAAGGCGTGAAAACAGGGCGAGTTTTTCGGAAATGGAAGATATTCCGTGATTATCCGTAATTTCTTCGGCATCAATAAGCCGCCAACCGTCCTTAAGAGCCATCAGGCCGAAACGCGAAAAAGAAAACAAGTCAAGATTATAACGGAGCTTTGATTTAAGATGGCGAAGCCCTTGGGCAAACACTCGTATTTTCCCAAAATCCTCGGTGAACACAACAAGGGACATATCCGCCTCGCCAAAATTTTTTTTCTCCAAAACAATCCCCTCTGTCTGATAAATGATACAAGGCATAATATAAAAATTAAAATAATTTTGCTTCCATTAAAATAATCCGCAAATGGTCGTTGATTTTTTTGAAATGTATTTATTTAATTGCGCTTTTGATTAAAATGTATCAATATTTATTATATTATTATTGACAATTATATGTTCTTCGCGGGTATATCGCAAAAAATAAAACAATGTGATACATTTGGGGCAAAAAACAAAAAAAGAGGTGGTGTTTACACGAAAATCTGCCAAAGTTCATAAATGGAACCGGCGATAATGCCGGACAAGACGGCAATTTCAACAAAGCGGGGCGGTTTGGAATATTCGCCGTTATCCGGCTTGAGCAAATCGCCCGGGTCGCCGGACTTAATCCTCTTTCTTAAACTCCTTGCCATAAATATAATAAAAATTCCAAAAGTGCCAAGCCCCAAGGCGCCGACAATTGACAAAATCGCCGTAAAATCAACCGCCCCCAAAAGGAACAGCCCTATGGGAGGAAAAACTGTCAGAATTCCCGCCCAAAACTTTGGGATTTTGTAATCATACTTGAAAATATTCCTCATATCCGTGGCCATAGCGAGAAAAGAAGTAAAAACGGCAAGCAATCCTATAAAAGAACCTGCCAAAAAAGCCTTGGGTCCGAGAACATTTGCAATACCGGAAAGCGCATCAGGAGAAGTATTACTGTTACTCGCCCCCCAAACGGCCATCACGAACAAAAAATAAAATATCGCCGACAAAATCAAACTTAACAAAATCATCCTTTTAAAACTTTTAATGGATGCCTTCGCGAATATGTCCCGCGCCTCCGGCAAAGTGGCGAACCCCGCTAAGGAAAACAGCCATATTCCGTAGGGGAGAAACCATTCTCCACTAAAACCGATATTGAAATTCATAAGAAAATTTTCCGCTTTTATGGCCGGCGCCGCGATGAAAAGCAAAAAAACAATGAAGCCGAAAAGCGGGATAGTCAGATAAAAATTTATCTCTGCGATTTTGGAGAGATTTAAAAACACCAAAAATCCGGCAAGAATGAAAAACAAAATGGACAAATCAATTTTATAGGAGCCATTATTGAAAAAATTTGAAAGAAAAAGGCCTCCGAGTAGTCCGTAAACAAGCAGGGAACCGTAATAGGAGCCGATGGTTGTCAAAAAAGCGAGATGCTTCGCCTTTTTTCCAAGAAAAATTTCCACATAACCGGTGAAGCGGTGTTTCCCTCTGGTGAAGTAAGCAACTTCGGCATAGAAAAAATGCAAAAGAAGGAGAATGGAAAAAGCGACGACAAAATTAATCAGGCCCCAAAAAATTCCCGCCTTGGAAAAAGCGAAGGGCAAAGCGAAGATACCAGCCCCAAACATCATTCCCACCATCATCCCAATTCCCTTTAGATACATTTTTGGCATTGTTAGCGAGAAATTTTATCTTTGTTGACAAGTTCAATCACTTTTTCAACCAGGCGTTTGGGATCGGTGTCAAAAACGACTTTCCCCAAACCGCGATGAGCTCTCTTTATAACTTCTTTTATGGTTTCGTCCATCTCCCAATCACCCTCCAAAACTCCTATCGGCTTATCGTCCTCAAAAGCAATAGTGAATTCATTAAGCGTGCCCATTCTTCCGCAACCGACAAGAATAGCATCCGCCGAACGTGTGAGGAGCAAGTTTCTCCCGGAATAGCCAAAACCCGTGAAAATAATCAAGTCTAGATATTCCAATGGGAGTTTGTATTTTTCAACATGTTCAATTTCAGAAGAAGCCGGAGAAAGTCCAATGGAAATTCCGTCAATTTCCTTAGCGCCCATGGCGGACCAAAAGGGAAAGCCGGTAGTCGCGCCCGTAACAAGAACGCAACCATGCTTTATTATTTCTCTGCCCAACTCTTTCGCTTTCTCAAGGGCATTCGGACCGCAATGCCCGGTTTCCGCCGCGCCGGAAACACACAATTTTATTTTAAGATGAGGGTGCCGTTGGGTATTCATGGTTTAATTATACATTAAGTTCAAAAGAATCTCCAATTTTGGGTACCATCGCGTTAACCCCCAGATAATCGCGCAAACGCTGTGTGAAAAATAAAGATGATTTCGGTTCTCCCTGTACGACAAAGACTTTCTTCACTGTGTCGGCTGTGTTGTGGACAAAATCAAAAAGTTGGTTCATATCGGGATGGGCGGAATAACCGCGAATATTTTCCACGCGCGCCCTCACAGAAACGGTTTCGCCCAAAATCCTCACTGACTTCATCCTCTCCTGCAGCATCCTCCCCAAAGAACCGGCCGCCTGATAGCCGATTAAAAGCAATGTGTTTTTACGGTCCGGCAGGTAACGAAGCTCGTGATGAATAATTCTCCCGCCATTAGACATCCCTGAGCCGGCAATGATGATTTTCGGCGGTGGAACATTATTAATGGCTTTTGACTCCTCCGTGGCAATTGTCATTTTAAGTCCCGGAAATTGGAAGAGTTCGTCGCCCGAACGGATTATATCCTTGGCGTTTTCATTGTAATATCTCTGATATTTTTTATAAATTTTTGTCGCCTTAATCGCCAAGGGACTGTCAAGAAAAATGGGCACTCGCGGAATACGGCCATGTTCAACAAGGTCGTCTATCTGAAAAAGGAGTTTTTGCGTGCGCTCAAGTGAAAAGGCGGGAATCATCAACACTCCGTCTTTACGCACGGTATTTTCAATCGTCCTTTCAAGTTTAAGTTTGGCGCCGCTTAACTTTTCATGCTCGCGGTCTCCGTAAGTACTCTCAATAACAAGAAAATCAATGTCCGTAACTTTCTCCATATCCCTTAAAAGAGGGTTGGGAGGATTTCCCAAATCACCGGTGAAAAGAATCTTTTTCCCTTTATTCTCAATCTCAACCATTGCCGAACCCATAATATGCCCCGCTTCCCTGAAATTTATTTTAAAGCCTCCGCCGGCTGCAGGCAGGCTTAATTCTTGATGATAGTCAAGGACTTCCCACTGGCTCATGGCTCTTTCAACATCACTTTCCGAATAAATAGTCCTTTTTTTCTTGTCTCTTCTCGCCTCTTTTTCCATTATTCCCAAGCTGTCAACGAGCATCAGTTTGGCAAAATCCCGAGTGGGAGGAGTTGAAAAAATTTTTCCCCTAAAACCATCTTTTACCAGTTTCGGAACTTTGCCTATGTGGTCAAGATGGGCGTGAGTGATAAAAAGACCGCTGACGGAAGAAGGGTCGTATAAAAAAGGGTCATCGTTTTTATCCTCGCTTATTTTCGTTCCCTGAACAAGACCGCAGTCAATCAAAATTTTAGTCTTCTGTCCGTTTGATTTTGTTTCCAAAAGATAATTGGAACCTGTTACCTCCTGCGCACCTCCGTAAAATGTGAGTTTAGTTCCATTAATTTTGTTTTCGTTTTTGTTCTTCATGTTTTCCTAACATTTTGATAAATATTAATCCGGACACCAGTCCGCCGAGCAAATCAAAAAACAAATCCGTCACGGTATCCGCCACTCCGAATTGCAGCGCCATACCAATATTCCTTCCGAGCAAGTGATCGTAAAAAAATTCGCAAATCTCCCAAAGAATTCCGCCAATTGCGGAAAATCCCACAAGCATAATCAAAACAAAAAATAACGGAAAAGCATCTCCTTTTATCTTTTTTGAAAAATACACCCAATAGAAAAGCGAAGATGCCAGCCACGCACCTCCCAAAAAATGAAGAACATTGTCAAACCACCAAATTCTCCAATAAAGAAAAAAATAAAGCGCCAACGAGTGTAAAATGATAATCAAGATAAGCAGTAAAACCGTAAACAGCAGGAACTTTTGTTTGGAAAGCATTGTATACAATATTATAGCGCGGCTTGTGCAAAAAGAAAAGCCGCCTTTCAGCGGACACTCTTTCGGTTATTGGGGATAAACTCTCCCAGCGTTACGCCAGGTGGGTGCCCGCATAGCTCCGCCAAGGCGAAACAGGATATAAGGCTCCCATGAGTTATAACTTAGTCTAGGAAGTTATACCCCAATAACCTATTTAATATTGTATTCCAAAAATACAATATTTCAAGTTAAAAATTTTCCTCTCGTTCCTCCTCCCCGTAAACAAATTCATAATCAATTTTTTTGTATTCAAACAATTCATCCAGCTTGAAAAATCTTTTTATCTCCCCTTCGGCGTTTTCAGACGAGTCGGAGGCGTGGACAATGTTCGCCTGTCCGCTGATGGAAAGGTCGCCCCGGATAGTTCCGGCATCTGCCTCATAGCCTTTTGTAGCGCCGACAATCAAGCGGGTGGCCTTCACGGCGTTAATGCCCGAAAGAACCAAAACGACAACCGGCGCGGATTTCATAAATTTTTTCAGAGATTCAAAAAATGGCTTGCCTTTGTGGTGGCAGTAGTGCTCATCCAGCAGGACGTCTTCCAACTGCACCATCTTCATTCCCACAATTTTCAAACCCTTTCTCTCAAAGCGGTTGATAATTTCACCCATCAAACTTCTCTGCAGGGCGTCCGGCTTGATTATGATTAAAGTTTGTTCTTTCTTCATAATATCCATATTAAAAAATTTTCTCTTAATTTGCAATCATTATCCCTTTGCCGTCGCTTTTTATTTTAATGGTGCCGAGGTTGATAGTACTTAGAATCGGAATCTCAAATTGGTCCAGCAAATCAATTGTTTCCTTGTGTGGATGGCCGTAACGATTGCCCGCGCCGGCGGAAATTATCGCGTATCGCGGAGAAACATACCCGAAAAAAAGTTCTGAGGCGGAAGTCTTTGAACCATGATGCCCAACTTTGAGCACATCACTTTTCAAACTCTCTCCGTCAACTGAAACAAGATAATTTTCTATCGCTTTGGGCGAATCGCCGGTGAGCAAAAAGGAAGTTTTTCCGTAAACGAGTTTCGCGACAATGGAAGCGGTGTTAGTGTCCACGTTTGAAACATCTCTGTCGGGAAACAATATATTCAAATAAACTCCATCGCCGAAATCCACCCTCATTCCTCTCCTCGCTAAAATTTTCTTAATGCCTTTTTCGGCGATAAGATTATTCAATTCTCTGTAAACGGCGCTCTTGGAGTGAACTCCGGGCTCCATCGCCAAGTCCACATTATATCTTCTCAACACTTCAACAAATCCTCCGATATGGTCCTTATCCGGATGCGATTCAATTATCATATCAATGGAGCGGTCGTAAAAGGGCATTATTTTTGAAAGCTCGCGCAGAACTTTATCGTTCGGACCGGCGTCAAGCAAAAGCTGGTTGCCGTTCGGCGATTCAATAAAAATAGCGTCTCCTTGCCCGACATCCAAAAAAGCGACCGTCAGCCCGCTCCGCGTTTCTGCGCAAACAGCGTACCAAACAAAAATAGTGATTAAAAACAATAAACCGACAAAATAATATTTAAATTGCTTTTTTATTTTTTCCATTCAATTTATAAATAATTATCCCATAAATCGCGTACATAATCAGCATCGCCGCGAGGGGAAAGCGCGGGACATTAAACGAAGCAAATGGAAGTTTGGCGAAACCTTCCACTATCCATAGTTCATACTGCAAAAAAACAAAACTAATCCAACCGAAGGGAACGCTTAAAATTGCGGAAAACATTCCGATTATTCCGGTGAGAAAACCAAAAAGCATTGTCACCGGCACAAAAAGCAAAACCAAAAGATTGACGGGGATGCTCACAACGGAAAACATCCCCATCTTATAGAGAAGCAAGGGCAAGACGAAAATCTGGGCGGAGATTGTGGCGGACGCGATTTCGCGAAACTTGAATTTTTTCGGAACGAAATGCAATTTTTTCTCAATGTGCGGAGCGAGCCAGATAAGGGCGAAAGTCGCTAAAAAAGAAAGCTGAAATCCCGTGTCAAAACGCAAGATTTTCGGATTATGCAAAACCATAAAAAAGCCCGTGAGAAAAAGTGCCCAGGTTATTTCGTAAATCCTGCCCGTCGCCCGCGCCAAAATAACCAACAACGCCATTAGTGAAGCGCGCACCACGGTAGCGGAAGCGCCTGTCATTACGGCGAAAAGAATAATTCCCAAGACGCCCAAACTTATTCCGAAAACTCCTGGAAGAAAACTCAAGCCGCGCATAATACTGTCCGCCACAAGTGAAATGTTGTATCCGGACAGCACGACGATATGGATAATGCCCGTCTTTCTGAAATCCTCCAACAAACTCTTCCCTATCGCCCGCTTTGCGCCCACCGTGAGTCCGCCCATAAAAGCGGATTCGGGCTCGGGAATAACTTTTGCCAAAGCGCCAAGATATTTTTCCTTGAATGCGAATAATTGGCGCTTAATCCAATTTCCTTTTCCGTCTGCAGTCAATCCGATTTTCGGATAAAACATTTCATAATAAATATCATCTTTCGCCAGATACGCCCGCCAGTCAAACGAATCATCCATATTTTTCGGTCTCCTAAGAACGCCGGACACTTTTATCTCGTTGCCATATTTAAACTCCGGATAATGTTGGGCGTAAATAAGAATTTTCGCCCCGCCTGCCCCGCTAGGCGGGGACTCAACAACAAGCCGAGTGTAATTTTCCCGCTCGTCCGGCTCATCAACGACAAGTCCGTCTAACTCAACTTGTCCGCCGCGACCGATTACTGATTCAAACCGGCTCAAATCCGGAGAGGTATCTTTAATTTCATAACGCGCCATACCAAAGCCGGCCGCAATCAAAAAAATCGCAATATACAAAAAAATCTTAGTGTTAGACACCGAGTGTCTAACAAGTCTAACAAGCATAAAAATTATGCCGAGTAAAATAAAAAGCCCGGCAAACGCCCGACCGAAATTTACAAAAGAACGGAGCATTACCCCGCCAATAAAACCAGCCAAAAAAATCATCATCAATCTTTGACTCATAATAACAAAAAATCAAAACATCTTTTTTGTTTCTCTTTTGTCCATCGCCTCGTTGGCAAGTCGGTCGGCTTCTTTATTTTTTCCGCGCGGGATTTCCGTAAAAGAAATTTTACCGAAATCCATCCGCAAATTCCATATTTTTATAAACAACGGAAACAATTTCTCTTCTTGGATTTTGTATTTTCCTCCAAGTTGGCGTGCCACCAATTCGCTGTCCATTTTCATTTCTATCTCCATTTTTTTCGCTCTCTCTTTTCCGAACAATTGTTTGATTTTCTGTAAAGCAAAAATAACAGCTTCGTATTCCGCCTCGTTATTGGTACGCGTTCCAATATCTTTAGAATACTCTTTTATCACAGAATTCTTTCTGTCGGCAATAACGACACCGATTCCCGCCGGTCCGGGATTACCCCTTGACCCGCCATCCGTGTAAGTGATTATTTTCTCCCTTACCATCGTTTTATTTTACCTTTAAATCAATTATTCTCAAGCGCAGTTCTGGATAATTGCGAAAAGTGGATTTTTCCAATGAGGCAACTAGGTCTATTTTCTGCCCCGCCCGCAAATCAAATTTTTTATCATTGGCGATAAAAAATCCTATTGCCGAAACAATTTTATTGTCTGATTTTTTGAAATCCAGTCCGAGATGAATTCCGCCATTTCCGAATTTTTTTACGTTAAAAATCTCCAAACCGGAAAAAAGAAAAACCGGTTTTGGATTTTCCATACCAAAAGGCTGTAATTTCTCTATTAATGCCCAAGTTTTCCAATCTACATCGCCGATTTTTAATTCTTTGTCTATGTTCAAAATCCCGTTTTCTATTTTTTGCTTTGGGACCTTTTCGTAAGCTTTCACAATCTCATCTTTAAACTCGGCGATTTTTTCTTCTTTTACCCCAAAACCTCCCGCCATGGCATGCCCGCCATACTCCGTTAAAACACCTTTCGGCAATACCTTCATCAATTCAACCAAATTCACCGTCCCGTCACTCCTGCAAGAACCTCTAATTTTTTTTGCATTCGCTTCTCCCCACAAAAAAACGGGTATGCCGTATTTTTCAACCATACGATTAGCGGCTATTCCCAAAACGCCGGGATGCCAGCCCATATCGCCTTCAACAATCACTTTCGGCATTTCACCGGATTTTTCAATCCTTTTATTGGCTTTTCTTAAAATATTTTCAACGATTCGCTTTCTGTCATTATTCATCACTTCCAAATGTCCGCCAATCCAATCTGACTCCTCTGACGATTCAGTCGTCAAAAGGGCAAAACTGGTATTGGCATGCTCCATCCTGCTGGCAATGTTGATGCGCGGCGCAATCATAAAACCGATATCGTCTTCATTGACTCCTGAAAGATTAATATCCAATCTCCTCAAAAATGAAAGCAAGCCGGCTCGCCGAGTCTTTCTCAAAACTTGAAGACCATAATAAACAAGTGCGCGGTTTTCGCCAACAAGAGGAACCATATCGGCAACTGTGGCAATGGCAACCAAATCCAAAAGCCATTTTTCCCAACCTGGGACAATATTAAAATCTCCGTTAAAAATCATGGCTTGAACAGTCTTAAAGGCAACCCCAGCTCCACATAAAGATTTAAAAGGATAGGGGTCGTCTTTTTGTTTTGCATCCACGACAGCGGCGGCATCGGGCAATTTTGCGTTGGCAAGATGATGGTCAATAATAACCACATCAAGACCGGCTGAATTCGCCCTCTCAACTTCCGCAAAATCGGTTATCCCGCAATCAAGGGTAATTATAAGGCCGGCTTTTCGTTTGATGAATTTATCAATCGCCTCAAATGTCAAACCGTATCCATCCAAATTCCTGTCTGGGATATGAACGTAAAAATTCTCAAAACCGATTTTCTTGAAAAAATCATGGAAGATGACGCTGGAACAAACGCCATCCGCATCATAGTCGCCAAAAATAATTATTGCCTCATTCTTTTTTATCGCTTGTAAAATTCTACTCACCGCCTTGTCCATATTTAAAATTTTAAAAGGGTCGTGCAACTCCTCTTCATAATCGGGATTCAAAAATTTTTCCGCTTCCTCCGTGGTTTTTATCCCCCTATAAAACAAAATCTGCTCCGGCAGATTTTTGCTCACCTCTTTTCTTACAACCCATTGTTTCATTATGTTGTTTATTATATCATATAAATGTGAGTGGCCACACTAAAAATTCCAAAGTAATATCTAACAAAACAAGCTGTATTTTCTGCAAAATTGTTAGAGGAGAAATTCCGGCGGATAAAATTTATGAGGATGAAAATTGCCTGTCTTTTTTGGATATTACACCAATCAATCCCGGTCACACTCTGCTTATCCCCAAAAAACATTATGAAAACCTCTACGACCTGCCGGATGAAACGCTCGCCAAACTGGCGCCCGTCATCAAAAAAATCGCCATTGCCGTAAAAAAGGGCACCCATGCCGATGGAATAAACATAGGAATGAACAACGAGAGCGCAGCCGGACAGATTGTCACACACGCGCATTTTCACATAATGCCGCGGTTCGCGGATGATGGCTATCATCTCTGGCATGGCAAATCATATTCCAAGGGCGAATCTCAAAAAACAGCCGACAAAATCAAAAAAAATTTATGAAATAAAAAGTGCCGGAAATTACATCCGGCGCTTTTTTCCGTAACGCCTTCCTTGGCACATTTCTTATTTATTTCCATTGTCGGATGGTTTTCGTATCAACACCTCAATTCCCGGCAAGGTGCCTTTGGCGAGAAATTCCAGCATTGCACCCCCTCCGGTGGAGACGAAAGAAAATTTTTCCAGAAGTTTCCCGTTGTTGATTTCCCGGACCGCTGCAATTGTGTCGCCTCCTCCTATTATTGTTTTTGCCCGCGATCCTGCAATTAATTTCGCAACTTTCCAAGTCCCTTTTTCAAAACCTGCCTTTTCAAAATCTCCCAGCGGGCCGTTCCATAAAATAAATTTTGATTTGCTGATTATGCCTGAAATTAGTTTGACGGTATTTGGTCCACAATCCAAAATGGAAGTATTTTTTGTTTTTACGTCTATCGGCAAAATAATTTTAGGGCTTTTAAAATATTTTCTCACTGAAATACCTCCGTCAAACACCGATTTTCCGATATTTAATCCTTGAGCTTTGAAAAAATTATTCGCCAAAGCACCGCCAATAAAAATTTTGTCGGCTGTTTTAATGAATTTTTTCAGCACCCCCAATTTGCTCCCGAATTTAACACCTCCAAGAATCAGTAAAAACGGGCGCTTCGGATTGAAGGCGCTCCGCAAATTTTTTAATTCCTCAGCAAAAAGCAGACCGGTATACGAATGAAGATATTTTGGAAGACTTACAATGGAAGCATGTTTTCTGTGAGAAACACTGAAAGCGTCATTCACATAAATATCGCCAAGTTTCGCCATTTCTCTCGCGAAAACAGGGCTGTTTTTTTCTTCGCCATCGTTTGAACGCAAGTTTCCAAGAAGTAAAATATCACCGTTTTTCATTCTGGAAATCCTGCCCTCAACTTTTGGACCCAACACTTCCGAAATGAAATCTATCTGCCAGCTGGCGGACAAAAACTTGGCAACTGGACGCAAACTTTTCGCTCTGCCACTTGTTAAATGGCTCATTAAAATAATCTTGGCACCCTCTTTTTTTAATAAATTTATTGTGGGTAAAGTTCTTTTGATGCGAAAATCATCGGTAATTTTTCCTCTCTTTATCGGCACATTAAAATCTACGCGCAAGAGGACTTTCTTGCCTTTCAATTGGACATTTTTTACGCTTGGTAATTTCATTTTGTTTTTATTTTTTCGGCAATTCTTAAAATTTCATTAAAATCCTTTGGAATTAGGCTTTCATGGCCGATAAGAAGCCCCTGAATGCCCGCATTCCGTAAAAAACTCTCGGCGTTTTTGGGAACCACTGATCCGCCATAAAGAATAGGCATCACACGCGCCGAGTCTTTGTCCGTGACAAGCAAAAGTATTCTTCTTATATATAGTACCATCTGTAAAATATCTTCGGGCGCGTCCGCGGCGCTCCCCTTTTTGCCGATTGCCCAAATCGGCTCGTAAGCGACAATCAGTTTCCCCAAAAATTTCCTTTGGATGCCTTTTAATCCCGCTATGACTTCTTCTTTTACAAACCTTAAATAATCTTCATTTGGGTTTCTTTCTTTTTCCCCGACACAAAAAATAACTCTCAGCCCGGCTTTCAAGGCGGTTTTAATTTTCCTGTTTATTATTTCATTTGTTTCTCCGAGATGCCTGCGCCTCTCGGAATGACCTACAATGACATATTTCACGGCGAATCTCTTCAACATTTCAGCCGAAATCTCGCCGGTATAAGAACCCTTGCCTGCCGGTGGATTTTCCCAAAACAAATCCTGCGCTCCCAAGGAGAAACTCAGCCTCTTGTCGGAAACCCGGTTTCCGACAATTCCGACAAGTGACAAGTAAACAAAAGGGGGGCAAATTACGGTTTCAATTTTTTTTAATTTGACAGCCGTTCGCCTTATCCCGCCAAAAATCCGCTCGGCATCTTTCGGCGACTGCGGATTCATTTTCCAATTGGCGACAATCAGTCTTTTCATAAAATAAATGATAACATTTTACTGCTTTTCGTTCCAATCAATAAATTTATATTCATCGCTGGTGAAGGGAGTCATTGGAGGCGGAGCGGACATCAGTTTTCGGTCATAAGAATTTTCTCTGTTTGCGTATCCGGAACAATATGAGCCACCGCAAGTCCACTGAGTTCCAACCCTGCCCTTGCTTACAATGGAACCTGTTATCTCAAGCGTGTCTCTTTTTACATAAGAACGGAGAGACCATGGGACTCTATTCCAACCTGTCTCTGTGTAATAGTTTCTGCCAAAATGCCCTTTTTGCGCCATAAAAATTCCCCGCAATTCCATTTGGTCCGGCGAGACAAGAGGTATGCGGACATTGTTTTCTCCAAGTATCAGCAAGCCGTCTGAACCGTCAAGCGTCGTATAGGTGATATTCCCGTCCAGCCATACATTTGTGTCAACATTCGGATGAATAAGGTCGGCTGAAGCGATAGTCGCTTTGCCCTTAACCTCGCCATCAACCCATAAATCATCTTCAACAAAAATCAGACCGCACCCAGAGGGAATAGTATAATTATTATAAAAACTTTCGCGGGAAATAGATTCATAACTCCAATGCCAATCCTCATCGCTACTGTAACTATAGACGCGCCCGAGGCGGGTAATGACATAAACATTAAAAGTTCCATCGTTTTTGAATATCACATGGTAGCCCCGTCCGTTCGGATATCCTATTTCGCTTGGCGGGGGAAAATAAATACCGCCCGAATTTTGGGCTGCGTATTTCATCTGGGCGAGATCAAGAGTAAGACCTGTGAAATCAATCAGTTCTGACGGGAAATGCCATAATTCAGACCCGCTTCCCGCACCGAACACTCCGGGTTTTACCTCGTAAGGACTCTTACAGTCAAAAGAAGGTGTGCAATTCCAAGTTTCCTTCGCGCTTGTCACCAAAGAATCATTTTCTCCGTCCATTCTTATTCCGCCGTTTGAATGGTATCTGCCTTTTATCACCCTGTCGCCTCCCGCCCAAACATTATCGTCAATAATATAAGCATATTCCGCCACCGAAGGTTTGGAGTATCTTGCCTTAACTGTCCGTTTCAAGTTCGGACTGGAATAAGTCCAACCTGTTGACGTGATGTCAATTGAAGAAACTGAATTACATACGGAATTACCTGAAATCGCAAGCGAAAACTTTCCAATCGGAGCGCCCTCGGGGTCGGAATATTCATGCTCATAAGGTCCAGCCGTTCCAGTGCCGTCCTTCAAGTCATCGGGATAATGAGACAGAAACCATTTGTAATAATCAAGGCCGGCCTCGGCTATTTGGATTGCCGAACCCAAATCGGCTTTCTTGTTCTGTAAACGATGCTGAGTAAAAATGAATCCAACGGTTCCCCCAAAAATCAAAACAAATATTCCGGCAAAAATCACCACCAACAATGTGATTGAACCGTGGTTTATCTTACGGTTTTTGGTTTTTAATTTATATCTCATAAGTTTGTTTTCAGATTTCTTATTTGCGCGGTTGAACGGAGGGTGAATTCGTCGGGCGTCCGGCTCTCCGCGGCATTAACAATTAATCTCACCTTTACCAGCGTGATGCCGCTCACATTGCTCAAGTCCGCAATCTGGTTTCCGGAAGAATCAAAATAAGTAAAAACCGGCTGGCTCTCGGAATTGCGTACGTACGCGGACAGAACTTTTGCCGTTTCGTCGGCGGGATTGTAAACCGGCGGGTCTCCGCTCGCTTCAATCACACCCCTCTCAAAATCAGAACCTTCCAGCGAATATCTCACTTTTTCCACGTTGTTGTTGCGGTTGATATCGCTGTAAAAAATAAATTCCGTGCTGCTGGCGCTCACAATGGGATAAGCGCCCGTATCGGAATATGCCGCTTCCCTTATTTCCCGCACCATTCGTTCAACACCACTCCTCGCGCTGTTAACCGCCAGTGACTGTTGAATGATATAACTGTTAACGCGATAAAAAGAAGTGATTGCCCAAGAAACGGCGGCAAAAACCAAAGCGGTAATCGCTATAACGGCAAGCGTTTCAACGAGTGTAAACCCGGTATTTGATGTTTGTTTTTTTACGGGGCTCATAATTCATTCAAAATTACTTCTAATGTTTTTTGGCCGCTGATACTCAGTGTTGAAGTGGATGTCTCATAACCATTCTTTGAAACTTCCATTGAATAGGAACCTGATGAAAGCGGAGTGAAGAAGGCCTGGCCGCAAGCGGAAGCGGTTTTGCTTTCGTTATATCCCGTCTTATAAAGGCGGACATTCGCGTCCTCAAGCATACCGCCGGACCCGGTCTCAACTCCGACCAAAAGGGTATTGTCGGCGTGGGGGACCAAATACAAGTCAGTGGTGTTCGTCGTGTCCGGCAAAATGTTAACCGGCTGGAAAGGACAGGATTCCGATATGTCATAACCGGTTGAAATGCCATCAATACTTATATTATACACGTCAAATTCCAAATTATTTATTCCCAATTGCCCTCCAGCGCCGGTGGAGAGATCTTTTGAATATTTATAAATCGCATCGCCACTCGCATCGGTGCCGATTGTTTTTTCTCCCCGCATATGAAACGGAATGTTCGGAAGGGGGTCGGGACCGGCGTTCCATGTTATTTTCCAGTCCAATAGCGCGGGAGTTGAACTGGTGTTATCGGTGCTGAAATCGGCCATCAAACGCAATGTCGGATAAGTGCTTGTTGAAAGTCCGGTGAGGTCAATCGGAGAATTTTCAAAACCGGCCTCATTCCCCGGCAAATCAGAGTCGGGAACAGGCTCTAAGCCGGAGCCCTGATAATGCATCACTTGGTATTTAATTGTCGTGCTTGCCGGCTCGTTGTCATTCCATGAAAATTCTCCCCAATTGACAAGATTGGAAATGCCGCCGAGGTCCAATGACATCAGAAAGCCGCTGCTGAAATAAGAAGAGGTCGCCTGTTCCGCCAGCGCGGCGCGTCCGCCGCTTATGGAAATGTTTGAGGAAGTTGAAACTTTGTTCCAGTCGTCAAAATAATCATACCAAGTAAAACCGCCCACGGGTTTCCACGTTCTTATTGTTTTCACGCTCAATTTGTCAATTACAAAACTCGCTTCCGTTGTTTTCCCCTCAAGAATCGTAAGGTGCCCGGGATCCGGATTAACGTTGTAAGAATCGGCGCCGTAAGTTTGCGCGGCGCTGTAGCCGTCTTTTGTAACGGTAATTTCATAGCCGGAGGATGTGGCGACCCCCGGAAAAATAAGTTTACCCTGCGAGTTTGTAAAAACATCGGTGGAAACCGGCGGGTCGGTGTTTGGATTTTCAATATGCACTTGCGCCGACGCCACAGGGAGGGCGCTTGCGTCAAAAACATTAAGTTTGAGCGTTCCCCCTCCGGCAACGGTCTCAATGCCCTTGGGGATGATATTGGAAACAAAAATGACCGGGCTGGCGGCGCCCGGCCAATTTACCTCCACTCTTGCGATTTTATAGTCGGCGGTGACGCCGTTTTCATCATTCGCGTCAAGGCCGTCTTTCGGGTCGTCAACATACTGGACAAACACCGAGCGGGTATAATTAATTCCGTTCAAAACAATAGATTCTGTTTGGGGTATATTCCCCGGGACCAATCCGCCGGCCGTCCCGACATCCTTATAGGGAAGATTTCTTATCAACTCCATTCTTTCCGTGGCAAGCGCAATCGCTCCGGCTTTCGCTTTGGACTTGCCGACAATCTTAATACCCATATTAAAAACTCCGAAAATGGAAACAAAAACAACCAGCATCAAAGCGGTTCCGATAAGAGTTTCAATGAGAGAAAAACCTCCGCGCCTCATTGTAATTATTATAACACAAACAAATTATTTCCAACCATCATCCATCCGGAGCGATAGGCGGAAATAGGTATCAATGGACAAACAAGATATTATTTAGAGTTCTCCGGCGCATTTTTTGCAGACGCGGACGCGTTTTGAACCGATGAGCTTTTTGCCGATTCTGGTCGGCTTATTGCAGGAAGAACACAAAATCATCGCGTTGGAGGCGGCAATAGGCATCGGCATCTGGACAACCTGCCCTTTTTGCCCCTGCATTTTCGGTTTCGTATGCTTCTTATTGATGTTCACCCCATCAACGACAATTCTATTTTTATCGGGAAAAACATGAGTAACCTTCCCGGTTTTACCCTTGTCTTTGCCTGAAATTATTTTTACCGTATCTTTAATTTTTATATTCATGCCAATTTTACTTACTCCTTATTTTTCTAAACCACCTCCGGCGCCAACGAAATTATTTTACTATAACCTTTTTCTTGAATCTCGCGAGGGATGGGTCCGAAAATTCTTCCGCCCTTGGGTTCTTTTTTGCCTTTTTCAATAATGACTGCGGCGTTCTCGTCAAAACGGATATAGGAACCGTCTTTTCTCCTGAAAGGCTGCCTTTGTCTCACAACCAGGGCATGGAGCACCTCCTTCTTCTTCACAATTTTTCTCGGTTCGGCTGATTTTACCGAAATAACGACAAGGTCGCCGATGCGCGCATAGCGCCTCCGGCTCCCTCCCAATACTTTAATAACTTGAACGATTTTCGCTCCGCTATTATCCGCCACGTTAAGTTTTGTTTCTGTTTGAATCATGGTAAATATTCTGCTTGTTCTATTGCTTCGCTTGTTCCAATTATTCTAAATAAATTTCAATTACATCAATCAGGATTCATTAATAATTCTGAAATGTTTGTCTTTTGAAATCGGCCTGCATTCTTCAATAACGACTTTGTTCCCTTTCTTGTATTCATTCTTTTCATCATGTGCTTTATATTTTTTGCCGGTGCGGACATATTTTTTATATTTTGGATGTTTAGTATAACGATTAACCAAAACCACGACGGTCTTGTTCATCGCGTCAGAAACCACTTCTCCTTTTAATTTCTTTTTTGGCATAATATTTATCGGCTTATAATCTTAGTTTTTAACGGCAATTTCGCACCAGCTTTGCGCAATGCCTCACGCGCCGCGTCTTCAGCCATTCCGTCAACTTCAAAAATAATGGTTCCCGTCCTTACCGGAGCGACATAACCAACCGGATCACCCTTACCTTTTCCCATTTTAACTTCCGCAGGTTTGGCGGTTATCGGCCTATCAGGAAAAACACGTATCCATATTTTTCCCGTCTTTTGCGCGAAGCGCGACATTGCGCGCCGCGCCGCCTCAATTTGATTTGCCTTAATCCATTTCGGTTCGCAGGATTTTAACCCAAAAGAACCAAAGGCAAGGGTTGCTCCTCGTGTGGCAATTTGTTTCTTTTTAGGGTTTCTTCTTGTTTTCTGCCACTTTCTGAATTTTACTTTTTTGGGAAATAATGCCATTTTATTTTAATAATTCACCCCTATAAATCCAAACTTTTATTCCAATATCGCCATACGGCAAATGAGCGCGTTCACGCGCAAAATCAACATTTGCACGCAATGTCTGCAAGGGAATTCTACCCTTTTTCAACCATTCTCTTCTGCTCATTTCCGTTCCCCCCAATCTGCCAGACAAAGCTATTTTTGCGCCTTCAACTTCTTTATTCGCCATAACTTTTTCCATCATTTGTTTCATAATACGTCTGAAAGGCATTCTTTTTTCAAGATTTTCGGCAACCATTTGAGAAACAATTTTAGCGCGCATCTCAGGTGAGCGCACCTCTTCAACCGTCAATTTTATTTCTCTTGGAATCTCCGCTTTGATTTTCTCAAGTTTCTTTTTTATCTCAGACTTTAACTTTTCAGAGCCCTCACCCTTACGTCCTATCAATAATCCCGGCCTTGATGTTTTGATAATTAAATGGAAAATATTAGGCGATCTTTCCATATCAATTGATTCAATATACATTCCTCTTAATTTCTTTTCAAGCCATTCTCTGATTAAAACATCTGTTTTTAAAAAGTGTCTGTATTTTTTAACATTAAACCAGCGTGACTTCCAGCCCCGAATTACTCCTATTCTAAATGCGTATGGATGAACTGTCTTACTCATAAAATTATTTTTTCTTTTCTCCTAAAACAATGGAAATATGGGATGTTCTTCTTCTGAAAGGATGCGCCATCCCCCGCCATACCGGCCTATATCTTTTATACGACGGACCTCCATCAACTTTAATTTCTTTAATATATAAATCAACGGCTTCCGTATCAACCTTGTAATTGTTTTTAGCGTTACTAATCGCCGACTTCAACAGCTTGGCAATATCCGGAGCTGACCTTTTGCCAATGAAAGATAACTGCGCCAAAGCCTCATCGGCTTTTTTCCCGCGAATCAAATCAGCCACAAGACGAACTTTGCGCGGCGCCACTCTGTAATAACTCAATTTTGCCTTAATTTCCACCATATTACCAATTTATCCCATTACTTGTTACTCGTTTTGCTTATTTACTTCTTTGCCGCCTTGGCGGCCGCTATCTCTGTGTCCTTTTTCTTTTGTTCAATTTCTTTTTGTATCTTCCCTCCGTGTCTCGTAAATTTTCTGGTGAAACTGAACTCACCCAAGCGGTGCCCGACCATATCTTCGGTAATTTTCACCGGTATAAAATCTTTGCCGTTATGCACACCAAACGTGTATCCGACCATTTCCGGCGATATTTGCGAACCTCTCGCCCATGTCTTAATAACCGCATTGTCTTCCGCTTTTATCTTGCTGATTTTCTTTAATAATTTTTCGTCCACATATGGACCTTTTTTAATGCTTCTAGCCATATTATTTTTTCTTCTTCTTTTTCCTTCTGCTTACAATAAAAACATTTGAATACTTTTTCTTCTTGCGCGTTTTTACGCCCCTCACTCCTTTTCCCCATTTATTTTTCGGCCTTCTCATTCCGGCTCCGGCCTTTCCTTCACCTCCCCCAAAAGGATGATCAACGGGATTCATCGCCGAACCGCGCACTGTCGGCCTTTTCCCCATCCACCTTGAGCGTCCCGCCTTGCCAATCGTTATCAAGCGATATTCTTCGTTTGAAACCTGTCCGATGCTTGCCCACGCCTTTTCAAGAACTTTTCTCGTTTCACCCGAAGGAAGTTTAAGGAGTGCGTAATTCTTGTCATGGGCGATTATCTCCGCGTAATTTCCCGCAGATCTTCCAATCTTTGCTCCTCCATCCGGCTTCAACTCTATATTATAGACAAAAGACCCGACGGGAATCTTACTGAGCGGAAGACTGTTTCCTTCCTTCACTTCCGCTTTTTCCGAAGAAATAATTTTATCGCCGACCTTAACTCTTCCCGGCGCGAGAACATACCTTTTTTCTCCGTCGGCATAAACAACAAGTGCAATAAATCCGCTTCTGTTCGGATCATACTCAATGGTTTTAATGGTTGCCGGAACATCCCGCTTGTCATATTTAAAACTAATTTGTCTGTATAATCTTTTCGATCCCCCTCCTTTATGCCGAACCGTAATCCTGCCGGCAGAATTTCTTCCTTTCGCTCGCTTAAATCCCTTTGTTAAAGATTTTTCCGGCTTTGACTTACACCTCCCGGCGGGATAAGTCAAAACATCCCGATAGTTTATGCCCGTCATATGCCTTCTTGATGGAGTTGTCGGCTTGTAGCGCTTCATAATTATATCTCTATTTTGTCTCCTTTTTTCAAATAAACCATGGCTTTTTTGAACCCTGATTTTGTTCCGTGTTTTCCGCGGATAAACCTTGTTTTTGCGGGAGAAAAACTAATGTTAACCTTTTTTGGCCTCACTCCATATGCCTCCTTAATCGCCTGTTTTACCATCACTTTATTAGCCAAGGACTTAATCTTGAAAACATATGTGCCTTGCTTGCCCAAATCAGTTGATTTTTCGGTGATGTGGGGACCGATTAAAACCTTGGCGGCATACCCTTCGGGTTTTGATTTTTTCACCGGCGCCACGAAATCAGCGGCCTCTTTCAAGTCCTTTGTTTTTTTTTCTTCTTCTTGCGGTCCTTTTTTTGATTCAACTTTTTCTTTCTGTTTTCTTTCAAAACGGGCCGTCTCTTTTTTCTTTTTAAAAACGTCAAATAAAGCCATAACAAATTAAAATACCCTCTTGGGCATATTGAATATCCTAACAAATGAGCCGATTTATGTCAATCTCAAGGATTGTTAAGTATTTTATGAGTGCCGGCGCGGTGGATATAATATGCCTCTTTCTTAATTTGAAAAGTAAACCGATAATTCTTGCTAATACGACCCTCTAAAATATCAAAATATCCCTCCATCTTTTTTATACGCAATGATGGATATTTAGAGTTTGTTAAGAGAAAAGTAAGTTGTTTATCTAATTGCTTTTGGATTTTTGTAGGGAGTTTTTTATAATCTCTTTCAAAAGACTTAGTGAAAAAGAGCCGCATATTGATTTATCTTTTCAAATTATCCAAAGCCATTTTTAAATCTTTGGCTGCTTTGTAGGGTCCGCTTAATTTCTTTGATTTGATATCTTTTTCCGCCTCCATTTCTTTTGCCTGCCATTCCTTGCTCCAAAACCACCATTGGCTTTTTGGGATCATCTTAAAAATACGCAAAAACTTCTCGTATTCTCTGCGAGGAATAATCACTAAATCGTCATTCTTTATTAATTTTTTGGGAATGGTAAGGGCATTCATAATGCTCTTATCTTATCAATTCAAAAAATAAGAGTCAAGGCAAGCCTACCCAAACATCAGCAGTTCCGGCTTAAGGAGAAAAACGGCTCCGAGAACGAGCATCAGGATGCCAGCGATAAGAAAAGGCGAGTTGATATATTTCAACCCGCCTTTGAGATTTTAATTGTTTTTAAAATCTTTATTGACATTGAGTGGTGGGCCAACCACCATTTTGATTAACCCAATAACTAGGAGAATTACAATTCCCTCCAAAAAAATCTAGCCGTGTTCCTATTCCAGTATTCTGCCATAACTCAAAATGAAGATGGGGGCCTGATGACTGCCCCGAATTTCCGGATTGTCCAATGTATACGCCGCATAATACACTCTGATACCAGATTGGTGTCCATTGCCTCATATGCGCGTAGATAGTTACTCGACCATCAGCATGCCACAAACGAACATGGTTGCCATAATAACTTCCGCATGATGGTTGCGAACCGTCAGGGCAGTTATCAACTCTGTAATAGAGTGATCCTGCTGCACCCGAATAAATAGAGGTGCCAAAACTTGCAGCAAAATCAGTGCCATGATGATTGTCGTAACTAAAATTTGTTACGCAATCATAGCGCAACTCGGAACCCACGGATGCATTGTGGTCAAACCAAGCATTGTAACCAGGATTTGAGGCTAGCGGAAGGCGATATAGTGTAGTGGCATTGGCATTATTTAGAGAAAGCACCGGCATCATCAACAGAAAAACAAAAACTAAAAAGATCTTTGTCTTTTTCATTTACATCCTCCTTCTTTGTTATTTGGCTTATTGTTGAATATCCATCGTTTGCCACTTGCTTTTGCCGTTATAAATTACACGGAAAGCAATCCTTTTGTCTTTAATCAACCATTCAGGAGATTCCCCGCCTGTTAAAAGTTTAGCATTCCTTAACTCGCCGCTATCTCCAAAATGAAATATCCATATTTCTTTTGCCGTTCCGATAGACGAGACGGCTATTTTTTTGTTAGATGACCAAATCGCGTTTTGACTTAACACTGGTATCGGTCTGCCTTTTGCTTTCACTCCAAAACCGCTATTAGTCTCTTGTCTTAAATCCGAACCATCTAGATTGACAGACCATAGAGATGCGATCCCTCCTCTTGTGGAATTGAAGTAAATCCTTTTCATACCTTGCGAAAAGCCAACAGGCGCAAAATCTTCCCCATGCTCTGCTTGCGTTAATACCATCTCTTGCCCGGTCATCAAATCATATATCGCTATTCCCTGAGCAAATTCAAACAAACTTTGTTCTGCGCCGTCAAAAGAAGAATCTGGCAGTTTTTCGTAAGCGATATATCTGCCGTCATGAGAAAAAATTGGCGCCGCCCCATGAATGCCAATTTTCTCCTCGGGTATTCCGTCCGCAGAAATAAGCCATATTTCATGGTCTTTGTTCCAAATTACAATCATATCTCCGCCTGGAGACAACTGAGCGCCGATCACGCCGGTCGCGACTTCCTTGTCTGTCCAATTCGTGGTATCCAGCAACCAAAGATTTCCATCAACACGTCCCCATTCTTTCGGTTTGGTAATATAAAGGAGCATATTTATCTCTTGGTCATAATCAAGCACTTTCCATACATTGGAAGCAATTTCTGCCCTTGACAAGCTGGTGGGGTCTCCCACACGAGATTTGTAAAGCTTCCCATCCTCAAGAAAAGGCAATTTTGTTGCCAATGAACTTGTACTTGTTATCACCAATAGCAAAACTATAACAGTAATAACAGTGAGCGCAAATAAAGTTTTTCTAGATGAACGTTTCATTTTTCCTCCTAGTTTTTTATTTTATTTCTCAAAGAACAAAATTGCAAAATACTTTTTAAAATATTTAATTCATCACCTCCTTTTTTAATTTTCAGTATTTTGCGTTTCAATTATCAATTTTACCCCGGTAAAATTATTTCTGCAAACTAAAATTTGTGGATAAGTAAAAGTTTAATGTTAACTTTGGAAAAATTTTAGAATTAAAATAAATTTTTACCCAAGCATCAGCAGTTCGGGCTTGAGGAAGAAGATTAAGAACCTTTAATTTCTACTATTCCGAGGTCGCGGCAGATTTTTCTTGCCAAAAACTTATCAATTTCATTATGCCGAGGAATTGTTGACGACCTTCGCATTATTGGATTAAAAAAGACGCTGTGATTGGCGCCTTCCCGAACAAAGATACAACCCTCTTTTGCAAGATGCCTGATTAAATCAACTCTTTTCATTAAACGGCAAGGATTAATGGCTCCCTTATAATTCTTTGCCTGCCTCTCGGTTTATTCATCAAGCGGTTGGTTTCAAGAATTAAAAACAGCGCTTCTTTCAAATTTTCTTTTGCTTCTTTCAAGGTCTTGCCCTGCGTATTCACGCCAGGGATTTCTTCTATCCAGCCAATATACCACCTTCCGCTTTTTTTATAAATTGCCGTAAATTGTCTTTTCATGCTAATTATTGTAATTGAATTAAAAAAAATGTAAAGCCGAAAATTTACCCAAACATAAGAATCTCGGGCTTGAGGAGAAAAATGGCTCCGAGAATGAGCATCAAGATCCCGGCGACGAGGCGGGACCAGCGGGAATATTTGGAATTAAGATGAAAAAATTTCATTGAAAAACCCGCTATCACGACGATAATAATATCGTCCAGCATGTAGAAAAAATCATAAAATCCGATGTATCCATAATACTTCCACACCGCCAAATGATGCATGGCAAGTGTTTTCGTGAAGACGACGGGGATTCCAAGGGAACAAAGCAATTCAATAAGGTTAACGGAAAAGGCAATGGCCGCCACGCCCAACAGCATCATTGGCAAGGAGGCCGAACGCAAAACTTTTTTGATTCTCTCGCTTAATTTTTGCTGCTGTTCCGGCGTGGAAATTTCGCAAACATTCGGCTTGAACTTGTAAAATTCCCTTATGGAAAAAATTCCGGCGATAATCGCCGCCAAGCCGACCGCGATTTGGACGAAAGAAAAATAACCCATAAATATAAAAGCGTTCAGCCACGCAGCCATAAAAAGAAAATAGGAAATCGCGGAAGTGAGTATGAAAACGCCGCCCACGAGCCACACTTTTTTGCGGGAACCGGTGGCGATTACTAGAGTCAAAAGGACGAGTAGCGCCCACATTGAACAGGGGTTGAAACCGTCCAGTGTCCCCAAGACAACCGCCAAAAACGGCAACGAAAGATCTTTGATATTGATTTTTCCGAAAAGCGGATGTGAAATTTCGTTTGACGGTTGGACTTCCAAATTTTTGAGCATTTGGCGGATTTCTTTTCCTGAATTTTTCGGCTTGTCAAAACCGATTAAATATTTATCCCCGATTATCGTGAGCGGAACGCCCAATCTTTTTATGTCCAATTCTTTCGCCGTTTTCAAAAACAATTCTCTGTTTTTTTCATTATGCCAAACTTCATATTCCGTGATCTTCAAGTTTGGCATCTCTTTTTTCAAATCCCCCAAAAAGGCGCGCTCCGCGCGGCAGTGCGGGCATTCTTCTCCGTGGAATAAAGTAATGGCCGGCGGCGCGGAGGCAAAACCAAAAGCGGGAACCGCCAAAAATCCCGCCATCAAAAGTACAAAAAATATTTTCTTGAAACGCATTTTTTAATAAAAGACAAACCTACTTCCACACCGCAAGGGATTCCTTTGGGTTTGAGATTATGACTTTAAAATTTTACCAATTCTTCAGGGTCTCAAGCATTTTTTCAAGAAGCCCCTTCGCGGATTGTAAAACATTCGCCATTTGGTCAATCCGAGAAAAATATCCAACTTCACCAACACCCGCATCACTGATTGTATGGCCCGCGCCGGTGATAGGCAGTCCCTTAATAACATCGGCGCTTGAATTTATCCCCATAAGACTAAAATAGGCAACTTGACCCCCATAACCATTCACCGTTGATCTATCAGCGGCAATAGTTATTTTCTTTGTCTGGCCATCTTCAATGTATAGCGGAGAAACAATCACAGATTGATGGTTTGTGCCTAACAAACCGGAACCTAATATATTGCCACCCTCATCTAAAACCGCGACCCTTGCGAAAGCGGCGTCGTTGGCGAACCCCGTTCTTTCAACAGTTAGGGAACTAATAACGGCATCACCTCCTGATGCGCTAAGATTTACGGCAGTAAAAGGGATATTTTTTTGCCCCTTAAAAGCGATGTATGAAGCCGGCTGAACACCCGAGATCGCGCTTAATGTCGTTGTTGTTTTTGCCGCCACAATACTGAACGGCGCGTCGGACTGATCACAATCTACATATTTTGGTCCGTCAAGACGCTTACAAACTTTCATAAAATATGAACCGGGTTTTATTTCAGCGACAACGGAATTATAAAGAGAGATCGGAAGAGCACACGTCTGAACTCCAGTCACACTGATATATCTCGTATGCCGTCTTCTGCTTGAAAAAAAAAAAAACATATTACATCCAAATTCAACTCTTCTATCCCTCTTAACTCCTTCCATCCCTCCTCTTCTCTCCCTTTCCACTTCTATATCCCATATGCCTACCTCTTCTCATCACA
>CAJVWH010000004.1 GCA_913009575.1 uncultured bacterium | reverse complement strand
GACACGGTATATGTGTCATATGCTCAACACATGTGTCTTGTGATCACCTGCCTTTTGTCTCTTTTGCTTTTTTTGTTAATGATACGGCGACCACCGAGATCTACACTCTTTCCCTACACGACGCTCTTCCGATCTCGTCTCGCGTGAGTGAGCGGACGGACGATTTACCACAGGCGTAGCGCCATAGTTCGCTAAGAAATGGAGAAAAAGGCGACGATAAATAAGCAAAATATGTTATTATACTTTTATAAGCCTTTTTGGAATTTCTGAAGCGAACCCGACCGACAAAACCATTTCCTTGCCTTTCTTTTCGCCTATCGGCGGAGGGGTCTGGGGAGGAGCCGAACAAAAAATTGAAAAGGAAATGGTTTTGTCGGTCGGTCACCCGAAGTATGAGGGCGATGGCGCGGTGAAATTGATTATTCTGGGTTTTCTTCAAAAAAAGTTCGGATTTCGTCCAAAAGGTACCGCCAATTTACAATTTCAGCATTTTTGGAAAGATTTGTTTCAACAAAAAGATATAAAATAATTAAAAAATTATGAAATTTGAAAATCCTAACAATTTTATAAAACCGGAAACGGATAATGCGGAAATCACGAAACAAGAAACCGGCGATGTGGAAAGTGCGAAAAATAAAACAGAGGAGGATAAAAATATGGACATCATTGAAGTAAAAAATCTTACGAAAAGATTCAACGAACTTATAGCCGTTGACCATATTTCCTTTAATGTTAAAAAGGGAGAGATTTTTGGTTTTTTGGGGCCAAATGGCGCCGGCAAGTCAACTACTATTAACATGCTATCTACCCTCCTCACGCCGACTAGCGGAGAAGCTCTGATAAATGGTTTTAATATTCTTAGCCAAAGAAATAAAGTACGAAAATCAATTGGCATGGTGTTTCAGGACCCTTCACTTGATGACCGTTTAACCGCAGAAGAAAACCTTCGCTTTCACGCAAAACTCTATGATGTGCCAAGAGAAGAGTATAAAAAACGGATGGAAGAGGTGCTCAATTTAGTTGAACTCTGGGAACGCAGAAAAAATATTGTTAAAACATTTTCCGGCGGAATGAAACGGCGGCTGGAAATCGCCCGAGGCCTTATCCATTACCCTCAAGTTCTCTTTTTAGACGAACCGACCTTGGGACTTGACCCGCAAACCCGCGCTCATTTATGGGATTATATTCTGAAACTCAAGAATGAGGAAAACATGACTATATTTATGACCACTCATTATATGCAAGAGGCCGAAAACTGCGACCGCATTGCTGTTATTGATTACGGAAAAATTGTCGTTTTGGATACCCCTGCGAATCTTAAAAAATTAGTAGGCGGAGATGTAATTAAAATTAGAAGTCAACAAAACGAACTGTTAAAACTGGAGTTAGAGAAAAGATATAGACAAGAAATTAAGAAAGAAAACGGAGTGATTCAACTGAAAGTTGTTGACGGAGAAAAATTCCTTCCTCAGCTTTTTAACGAGCTTAATACAAAAATTGATTCTATAGAATTAAGAAAACCGACTCTTGACGATGTCTTTTTGCATTTAACCGGCCGGGCTATCAGAAAAGAAGACGCTTCAGCAAAAGATATGATGCGCCAACGAATAAAAATGCGGCATGGTCCAAGATAAGTTAATAAATATCATAATGATTCATTTTATTCAGACAGTTATTACAATTTGGCAACGGGAAATTATTCGCTACATAAGAGAGAAAACAAGAATTGTTTCAACTCTAGTGCAGCCATTGATGTTTCTCGTTATTTTTGGCGTTGGGCTCCGACAAACTATGGCTATGGGCAATTTTGGCGTTGATTTTATTCAATTTATGTATCCGGGCATTATTGCTATAGCAGTGATGGGAGTGGCGTTTTTTTCTACAATTTCCACTGTTTGGGACAGAGAATTCGGCTTTTTGAAAGAAATTCTTGTCGCGCCTATCTCACGAACCGCGATTGCTATTGGTAAATCTCTCGGCGCGGCTACAATTGCTTCTTCGCAAGCGCTTATTCTTTTGATTCTCGCGCCTTTTATTGGTATCACTATTCATCTCAGCTTTGTCCCTGAACTCGTTTTCTTTATGGTTCTGCTTTCGTTTGCCATAGCCGGCATGGGCCTGCTGATTGCCTCTCTAATGAAAACAATGGAAAGTTTCGGATTGCTTATGCAAATTCTCATTTTCCCGCTGTTTTTTCTTTCAGGCGCTTTCTTTCCTCTTACCGCCGTGCCTTCATGGATGCTTTGGATTGCGAAAATTAATCCTTTAACTTACGGGGTTGACGCCATGCGGCAAATAATTCTTAGTCCCCAAATACCAAGCCAAGTTCTTAATAAAATCGTTCTTTTCCCTATCCATATTGACCTGCTATTTCTTTTGATTTTCTCTATAGTGATGCTTTTTGCGGCAGTTTTAGCGTTTAACAAAAAAACCTAAGGAGTTTTTTATACAATATTCAATATTCTACTTGTCAACAAAACAGTGGATAGAAAGAAAAAAAGCAGTAAAGTTAAGGTGAGGAATTTTTCCTGCTCGCCTGCCAAAAAATCGGGCGAAGCCCGAAAAGCAAAAGGGCAAAAAGGAAGGGGATCTGGGGGAAGGAATTTTTGCCCGCCCGAGCGATTGGATTTCAAATTTTAAAATTCAGAATTCGGGTTTTCGGCGAAAAATGTTCGAACTTCATTCAGAAAACACCGCCAATTTAGACTGGCGTGAGATGATTACAATTGATAAAATTAAATATGAACAAAATGGAGAAAAAAGTTTTGTCCGAATGTTTTCGGTAAATTTCCGGTGGAAAAAGATATTTGAATTACGGTTTAACGATTTTGAGAAAATGTTCAAGTAGTTTCCATAAAAAAGTGAGCGTTTAAAAACATCCCCGGCGTTTTTTCATCCTCTTGCCACAACCATCGCGATTACTTTTTTGGCGCCGGCGCTGCGGAGAATCTTGCGGGTTTCGCGGATGGTGGCGCCGGTGGTGCTCACATCGTCAATCAAGATTATGTTTTTGCCGTTTATCGCTTCCGCGTTTTTAATTCCAAAACTGTCCTTTAGATTATTCATCCTTTTTTCTCTGTCCTTGATGCTCACTTGAGACGGTGTGTCCTTTAGTTTATAAAGGACACCCGTTTTAGTTTTAACGGACATTTTATTGGACAAATATCGGGCAATCAATTCTGTTTGATTGTATCCCCGTTGCTTCAGGCGTTTTTTTGAAAGGGGTATGGGAATAATTACCCAGTTTAAGGCGTCAGATATTGAGTATTTAACGGAGGGCGGCAAGCGCCGGCATATTAATTCCGCCAATGGCTCTGCTAACAGTTTGACACCCCGGTATTTCAGGAGCCATATTGCTTTTTTGGCAAACTCGTCATTATAATCCGTTGCTGCAAAAATTTTGTTTGATTCGGGTAAGGAGGGGTAATCAATTTTCATAAGGCATTTTTCACATAAAATTTTATTTTTTGCGCCACAAACAAAACATTTTTGAGGAAAAATGATGTTTAAAAAAAATCGTGTTGCCAAATGAACCTTTTTGGGAACCCGTTTCGCAGAATTTATAATGCTGTGGATAAGTATTTGTGCCATAAAATATTATTTTTATGTTATTATATGCTATAGTATATGATATGGGTTTTAGTTTCAAAGAGTTATTTTCCTTGAAGGAATTGAGTTTCTTTAAAAAAAAAGGAAGTGTCTTGGGTGTTGATATTGGGTCTTCAGGAATAAAAGTGGTCCAATTAAGGAAAGAAAAAGAACGTGCCATTTTGGAAACATATGGAGAGATTGCAGTTGGTCCTTACGCTAATCTTGGTGTTGGTCAATCGGCGAAACTTTCTGAGGAGAAAGTAGTTGAAGTCCTTAAAGATGTTTTAAGGGAGGCAAACGTAAAATCAAAAAATGCTTCGGTTTCCATCGCGTTAAAATCCAGTTTTGTCACTATTATAGATATTCCGGTGGTAAACGGCAAGAATATTTCAGAAATAATAGAACTGGAAGCAAGGCGCTATATTCCACTTTCTGTTTCAGAAGTGAAGATGGATTGGTGGATTCTTCCGGAGGTGGTTGAAAGGAGTATGAATAACGGGAGTGATGATGGAAATAATAAAAGGAAGTTTGCCAAAGTCCTTTTGGTTGCGATACATAAAGATATTATTAGTAAATACAAAGAAATTATTTCTATGGCGGGGCTTGATATATCATCTTTTGAAATTGAATCTTTCAGTATGATACGTGCATCAACCAAAAGGGAGACTTCACCTGTGGCGGTGATGGATTTCGGTGCCTCTTCCATAAAAATGTCAATCGTTGATTTTGGGATAATGATGGCTTCACACTCAATAACCAAAGGATCACAGGACTTAAGTATAGCTATTTCACATTCATTGGGAGTTGATTTTAACAGGGCCGAGGAGATGAAAAGAGAGGTGGGGCTTTCTGATTTACCGGAACATAAGGAAATTGTCAGTATCATTGAGCCCATGTTAGGTTATATTTTTTCAGAAGCGGAAACCATTATCAAAAATTACCAAAAGAAACGCGGACGAAGCATTAATAGAGTGATTTTAACGGGCGGAGGTTCTCTTTTGAAAGGATTAGTTCCTTTTGCGGTGAAACAGTTGGCAATAGAAGCAGAATTATCCAATCCATTTTCCAGAACCGAGTATCCCGCTTTTCTGAATGAGTCTTTGAAAGAATCCGGTCCAATATTTTCCGTCGCGATTGGCTTAGCGTTGAGGGGTCTTCAATAAATAACAAAATAAAAAACAATGGAAACAACATCGTTTATTCCCAAAAAAAGCTTTTCCAAGCCCGTTTACAGGCGAAGGAGTATCGGACTGTTTTTAGGGGTTGCCGTCGCTTTGTTTTTTATTTCAGCTTTGGTTTTAGCAGGTGCCTATTTCTATAAAAACACACTTGAAAAACGTGCTAGTTCCTTGTCCGAATCTTTTAAAAGGGTACAAAGCGCTTTTGACCCGTCACTTATTGTAAAATTGAACGACCTTTCCAAAAGAATTGACGTGGTAAAAGTTTTGTTGGGGCAACATAAGTCCCCCAGCAAGATTTTCAGATTTCTTGAAGAAAAAACTTTAAAAAATGTAAGATTTTCCAGTTTTAGTTATAAATTTTTAAAGGACAAGGAGCCGGAGGTTTCCATGAGAGGAATGGCTAAAAGTTATTCTTCTCTCGCCTTGCAGTCGGAAAGTTTTCAAGACAGCAAAAACGTAAAAAATGTTTCAGTTTCCGAGATTTCCTTGAAAGACGGGGGTATGATTAATTTTAATATCCATCTTGTTTTAGAACCGGATTTTATTAAGTATGGCGTAAAATAATTTTAATGATACGTATTATCATAATTTCAATTTTTCTTGCGGCGGCGGTAATGATTTTCTTCGTCTGGACAATTCCCGTTTTTAATGAAATTAAATCTCTTAATCTTCGGGAGGGGTCTTTTAATAGTGTGCTTGCCAAATCCAAGGAACTTCAGGCGACCAAAGATAAGTTATTGTCTGAATATAATTCCGTCAACGAAAATGACATCAACCGCTTGGACAAAATTTTGCCTCCCAAAGAGCAGTCCACCAGGATTTTTATTGAAATAAATAACATTGCAAAAAGATACGGCCTTGTGCTTAAGGATATAAATGCTCAAAAATTAAAGGGAAACCTCAATGCTTCATTCGGAAAGAAGGAGAAAAAATTTGATAAAAGCATTTTGAGAATGACTTTAATAGGTCCTTACGCCTCATTTGTTTCATTTCTGGGCGATTTGGAAAAAAATTTAACTTTGATTGATGTCAATCAAATAGATTTTAATGTCGGTGATAGCGATTCGTATGAGTTTAATATTGACGCGTTAACTTATTGGAAAGAATAATTATGTCTAAAAAAACAAAAATTTTATTGATAATTCTTGCCATCATAGTTTCTGTTTTCATTTTTGAAATGTATTTTGCGAAGCAAAAAACCGCTTCAAAGATTGTAACGGTGAATTCTGGAAATAATTCCACCACTTTTTCTTTTTCTTCCAGTGAAGAAAAATTGTTAAAAATTTTGATGAATTTGAAATTTATCAAACTAGACACTGATTTTTTCAACAGTAAGATCTTTAAAAGCCTGAATGATTTTTCTTCAGAACTGGTTCCCGAGGAAAGTGGTCGTCCAAACCCGTTTTTACCTATAAGCAAACAACCAATGCCAAACAATTAATTATTAGTTATTGGAATATGCAATTTACAGATATTTTAATAGAAAAAAAGATTATCAATTCCGAGGAATTATCTAAACTCATCAATCTTTCCAGAGAAAGGAAAATATCCCTGGAAAAATTGCTTAAGGCGCAAGGGATTTCGGGAGATGAAATTATTAAAGCGAAATCAGAAGCGATTGGCGTACCTTTTAAAAGTCTTTCAGAAAAAAAAATTCCTTTTGAAGCATTAAAACAAATCCCTGAAGAGGCGGCTAGACATTATAAATTCGTGCCCTTGGGATTTGAAGGAGGAATTTTGGAAATGGGTATGGTTGACCCTGAAGACATTGAGGCCAGAGAAGCTTTACAATTTATAGTTTCCAAATTAAATTTTCCCCTCAAAGTCCTTTTGATTTCCGAGGAGGATTTTAATTCCGTAATAGATGAGTATAAAGGTTTGAGCGGCGAAGCAACTAAGGTTTTGGGAGAACTTGAATCGGCATTATTAGAGACAGAAAAAGAAATAACTCCGGAAGACACGGTTAAGACCGGTTCAAAATTTGTAGAAGACGCGCCTGTCACCAAAATGGTTGCAGTGATATTAAGGCACGCTGTTGTCGGGGGGGCTTCTGATATCCATATAGAGCCGCTTAAGGACAAATTGAAAGTGCGTTTTAGGGTTGACGGCATTCTTTATACCAGTTTAATGCTCCCGTTGAATGTGCACGAGGCGATTGTTTCTAGAATAAAAATTTTGACTGACATGAAGCTTGATGAGAAGCGCAAGCCTCAAGACGGCCATTTTGAAGCCCGCATAGAGAATAGGTCAATTGATTTTAGAGTTTCCACTTTCCCCACTTTTTTCGGGGAAAAAGTGGTTATTCGGATTCTTGACCAGGAAAAAAATATTAAGACCTTGGAAGAAGTGGGTTTGTCCGGCCACAGTTTGAAAATAGTTAAGGCCGGCCTAAAAAATCCTTATGGATTAATACTTCTTACGGGTCCGACAGGTTCGGGAAAAACGACAACCCTGTATTCCATGCTTCAGGAACTTGATAGAGAGAAAAACAATGTTATCAGCTTGGAGGACCCGATTGAATATACCATTGAGGGAATAAGCCAATCTCAAGTGATGCCGGAAATAGGATATGATTTTGCGAATGGACTCCGTTCTATTTTACGCCAAGATCCGGATATGATTATGGTTGGAGAGATACGCGACAAAGAAACTGCATCCTTGGCGATTCAAGCCGCCCTCACCGGACATCTCGTGTTTTCAACATTACACACGAATAACGCGATAGGAGTTATTCCGCGTTTGGTGGATATGGGGGTGGATCCTTTTTTAATCGCCCCAACGTTGGTTTTGGCAATAGGCCAGCGGTTAGTCAGAACCCTTTGTCCAGATTCGCGGAAAAAGATACCTCTTATGGGAATTGCAAAAGAGAGAATTGAGAAAGAAATTTCTGAAATACCTCCCTCAATAAGAAAAGACATCAAAATTCCCGACAATATTTATCAAGGCATCCCCTCAAGTGTTTGCCCGCAGGGTGCGAAAGGAAGAGCGGGAGTGTTTGAGGTTTTAGCAAAGAGTTCCCAACTTGAGAATATAATTTTATCAAGTCCGGTTGAACCGGAAATATTTAAAGAAGCACGTCGGCAAGAGATGCTTACCATGAAAGAAAACGCTTTATTAAAGGTTTTTGAGGGAACCATTGGCTTGGAAGAGCTTGATAGGTTATAATTACAATGACGCAGTATGATTCAGGAAGATGATTATATTCAATTAAAAATTTGCGGTAGAAATTATGAAATATTCCATTTTGATAATAGATGATGATGAATTTCTTTTGGATATGTATTCGTTGAAATTCCAGCAGTCCGATTTTGATGTTGAGATTGCTTTTGGCGGCGTTAACGCCTTGGAAAAAATAAGAAACGGTCTTAGGCCGGACATCATCATTTTTGATTTGATAATGCCCAATATGGACGGCTTTGGTTTTTTGGAAAATTTAAAAAAAGAACATTTGGCAGAAAAAAGCAAATTGGTTATCTTGTCAAATTTGGGGCAAAAAGAAGACATTAGGAAAGGATTGAAAATGGGGGTGCATGATTATATTGTGAAGGCGTTTTTTACCCCCTCCGAGGTCGTTAATAAAATTATTAATTTATTGAAAGAGAAAAAGTAGGAGTTTGTTTATATTTTTATGGATGATTACAAAAAACAATTGTCAAATTTAATCATGGCGGCGGTGAAGGAGGATGCTTCCGACCTGCATTTCACTGTTGCCAGGCATCCCACCATTAGAATTGCCGGTTCGCTGATTCCTTTGGTAAAAAATCCAATTCTTTCCCCTGAAGATACCGAGGGATTGGTTTTTGCCATGTTGAACGAGGAACAACGCAGAAAACTATTAAACGATAAGGAGATTGATTTTTCCTATGTCTTGGGCGACAAAACAAGGCTGCGCGTAAACGCTTTTTATCAACGCGGTTTTTTGGGCGCGGCCTTGCGTTTTATTCCGGTGAAAATAATGACTTTTAAGGAACTGAATCTTCCCGAAGTGCTTACGGATTTTGCCAATAAAGAACAAGGTTTTTTCCTTATTGTCGGTCCCATTGGACATGGCAAATCAACTACCATGGCTTCTATGATTGATTTTATAAACCATTCAAGAGCGGAGCACATACTCACTATTGAAGATCCGATTGAGCATATTTTCGCGCAAGATAAATCAATAATTGACCAGAGAGAAGTAAAAATTGACACAAACGATTTTAAAAACGCTTTGCGCTCAATGTTTAGGGAGGATGTGAATGTTGCCATGTTGGGGGAGATGAGAGACACGGAAACGATATCGGCGGCGGTTACCGCCGCCGAAACAGGCCATTTGATATTCTCTTCGCTTCACACGAATGATGCCGCCCAAACCATAGACAGAATTATTGATTCTTTCCCGACAGACAGACAAAACCAAATCCGCCTCCAACTTTCAAACGCCTTGGTTGGTGTATTTTCCCAGCGTTTGCTGCCTCGCATTTCCGGAGGGCTTATTCCCGCTTATGAATTACTTATTGCCACTCCGGCTGTCAAAAATCTCATTCGCGAGAATCGCACCCATGAAATTGATATTGTTATTGAAACCAGTCTTGAGTTGGGAATGGTGAGCTTGAATCGCTCTTTGGCGGATTTAGTCCGAGAGGGAGAAATTTCAGCCGATAACGCTTATAATTATTCCTTAAACTCAAAGGGATTGGAAGGATTGATATAATAATTTATTGATATGTTATATAAATACGAAGCCACAACATTAGAAGGGGAAAAACAATCGGGCAGTATTGAAGCGGCCAATGTTGAAATTGCAATTTCTTCTCTGCAAAGAAGAAATTAGATAAATAATTCCATTGATGCTTCCGTAAAGACGGAGCATTGTTAGGGAAAAGATATCAAATTTTTTGAAAGAGTGAGCGCGCGTGATGTGGTCATACTTTCAAGGCAATTGTCCACCCTTTTTGAAGCAAAAGTTCCTGTTGTGGATTCTTTAAAGCTTTTGGCTCTTGAAGCGGAAAACCCTCTTTTGCGCAGGAAATTAAGCGAACTTTTGGCTGATATTCAGGGGGGGATTCCCATGTCTTCCGCAATGGCGAAACATCCGGATGTTTTTTCAAAATTTTATGTGAATATGGTCAGGTCCGGCGAGGAGTCGGGGAAATTGAATGAAGTTTTTTCTTATCTTGCCGATTATCTCCAAAGGTCTTACGAGTTGACATCCAAAGCAAAAAATGCGCTTTATTATCCCGCCTTTGTCATTTTTACTTTTTTTTCCGTAATGATTTTAATGATGGTTTTTGTTATCCCGCGCTTAAGCGAAATTTTGAAGGATGTCGGGCATGACTTGCCGATTTATACAAGAATTGTGATTGGCACAAGCGAGTTTTTGCGGTCTTATGGAATTTTCTTTTTAATGGCTTTGGTGGCGGGAATAATTTTTCTATGGCGTTACACCCGCACCGAAATCGGAAGATCAGTCATATCCCGCCTTCAATTGTCATTTCCTTATGTCGGGAAGCTCTATAAGAAACTTTATCTTTCGCGTGTCACCGATAACCTTGAGACACTGCTTTCAAGCGGCGTATCCGTGGTAAGAGCATTGGAAATAACGGCTGATGTTGTGGGAAATAGAATTTATGAAAAAATACTCAAGGATTCTTTAGAAGCAGTTAAAGGAGGTGTCCCTATTTCTGAGGTTTTTTCAAGATATAAAGAAATTCCGCCGCTTGTTTCCCAAATGATAAGAGTTGGAGAGGAATCTGGTAAATTGGGCTTTATCTTGAAAACACTGGCAGGTTTTTATAAAAGGGAAGTTGATAATTCGGTGGAAAATTTAGTAAGCTTGATTGAGCCAGTGATGATTATTGCTTTGGGTCTCGCAGTGGGTATTCTGCTTGTTTCAATACTTGGGCCGATTTACAATATCACTTCAGCTATTTGATAGATTTTTTGGGAAATCGGCGTTTGTTAATTTTTTGAAGATATCCACACTTATTTTTATGGGATTTTGAAATATTTGAAATAATGGTATAATTAAGCAAGATAATTTATTATAAATTCGGTCGATAATTATTAAACACACAATAAAAAAAATGAGAAAAAATAAAGGTTTTACATTAATTGAGCTTTTGGTTGTGATTGCCATCATAGGTATTCTCGCTTCAATCGTTCTCGCTTCATTGAATAGCGCGAGAAAGAAAGGCAGAGACGCGCGCAGAGTGGCGGATATCAAACAACTTCAACTGGCTTTGGAGATGTATTTTGATTCATCAAACAATCAATATCCAACGGGAGACATAGCTGCTCTTACTGCGCTTAAAACTAGCGGATATATCGCGGCTATTCCCAGCGATCCATTGGCAGGTAAAACATATTTTTACCAGTCAACTAATGGAACCGCGGTATGTAGTACCGCTCCATGCACCTCTTACCATCTGGGCGCCGATTTAGAAGAGAATGGCACTACCCTTAGCGGAACCGGAGGAAACGCCGCTCTTTCTTCAGATGTTGATAGCACCATTGGATTTAACGGGCAAGGCGCTGATTGTTCGGCGGCAGGTACGGATGACGGATGTTACGACATAACACCCTAGTTTTTCCGATTGAATTTTCCGTGTTCAACCCCCGCGCTTATGCATAGCGCGGGGGTTTGTGTTATAATTGAGAGTATAATGAATCCAATAGCCATCTATATTTTTATATTTATTTTCGGAGCCATTATCGGCAGTTTTTTGAATGTGATAATTCTGCGTTACAACACGGGGAAATCTATTGTAAACGGCAACTCCGCCTGCCTTGCCTGCGGAAGCAAACTAAGGTGGTATGAACTTATTCCGATAGCCAGTTTTTTCGCGCAAAAAGGAAGATGCAGGGGCTGCAAGTCCAAAATTTCCCGGCAATATCCGTTGGTGGAATTATTAACAGGTTTAATTTTTGTCATCGTTTGGAGTCACGAATTATGGATTGGGAATTATAACACCTTAAGATTCCCCGGCTCCTTATTTTTGGTTCTTGGGTTGGTTTACTTTTGGACAATTTTTTCGGTTCTGATTATAATCGCCGTTTATGATATAAGGCACCAAATTATTCCCGACAAATTTGTTTATCTTTTTATTTTTCTTTCCGCATTTGCGGTGTTTTTTGACTCCAGCCATATGGGTTTGTCCGGAATTTGGCGTTCAGTATTCAGTATCTCGGGGCTGCCAATCAGGCTTTTGTCCGGAATTATTTTTTTCAGTTTTTTTGGTCTGCTGTGGCTTGCTTCCCATGGACGCGCTATGGGTTTGGGTGATGCTAAACTTGCCTTGGGAATCGGCTTACTCTTGGGTTTTTCCAAGGGATTGTCTGCAATCCTTTTTTCTTTCTGGTCAGGTGCCTTTGTGGGTATCCTATTGTTAATTTTGGCAAAAAAGAGATATAATTTAAAAAGTAAAATAGCATTTGGTCCATTTTTAGCATTTGGGTCAATAGTTGCTTTTTGGGTCGGTAATATTGTGATTATCCACATTATTTAATTTAACAAAAACAAGGTATGAAATTGGAAAAGGTTAAAAAAAAGGTATTGATTGGTGCTTTTGTTCTAGCTTTCTTTTTTTTGCTCGCCGCTAGTGGCAGTTTTAAACATAACTGGAATAAAGTTACCCTAATTTTAGATTACGGCAATAACAAACAGAATGTTCTTCAGACTACTTTCTCCGGCAAAAGACGAGCATGGAATCTTCTTCAACAAGCCGCGGCGGTGGTAAAAATAGATTTAAGAGCGAACAATGATTTTGTCCCCGTGAAAATTGACGGTTATTATAACGGGTATCAGGGCAAGAAATGGGTTTTTTACGTGAACGGAAAAAAACAGCCATCTTCGCCTTTTGACACGTTCGTTAAACCGTCTGATAAAGTAACTTTTCGTTTTGAATGAGATACGCGAGAAATATAAACAATATTCACCAAGGCGCTTTTAGTTTGGTGGAACTTTTGGTGACAATGAGTATTGCTCTTACGATTACCTTGATGCTCTTTGCGAATTACCCGCGATTTAGAGCAACATTGAGTTTAAAGAGAGATGCCCAAGAGGTTGCCTTATCTGTGCGTCAGGCGCAGGTTTATGGAACATCCGTTAGAAAATATGGAGGGGGGGTGGGAGTTTTTCCGGGTTATGGAATTCATTTTGACAGCAGTATTCCCGATTCATACATATTATTTGCTGATGTTAACGCCAATAATTCTTACGATGGAGTATCAGAGGCGGTAGAAACACTTCATATCGGCTCTAATGACAAGATATCAAATTTATGTGGAAATGCGAAAACCTCCCCTCCGGGGGCATGTGGCTTATCCAGTCTTGATGTCATTTTTTTGCGTCCGAATCCGACTGTTATTCTTGTCGGGGAAGGTTCAAATTTTTCCGATGCGGAAGTAGAAATAAAATCCTCTTCCGGGGATCAGAAAACTGTAGTTATTTGGTCGACAGGGCAGATAACGGTAGAATAAACTAAGGGTCAAAAATTAGAAATGGAAGATTGTAATTCAAATTTTACTTTTAATTTTCGCCAAAGCCGGGCAGGATTTACTCTTGTGGAGATGATGGTTGCTGTTGGAATTTTTGCCGTGGTTATGGTTGTAGCTTTGAGCTCTTTTCTGAACATCAGTGATGTCCAGAAAAAAATAAGGTCGTTTCAAATTGTAAACGATAATTTAAGCTACGCTATGGAAACAATAGTAAAAGAAATAAGGACAGGCGCTTCTTATTGCGCTTCTTCATGTACACAGTCTTCATTCAGTTTTGTCAATGCTCAGGGGTTTTCGGTTGTTTACAGACTGAATAATAATGCGATTGAAAAATCAAATGACGGCGGTGTCAATTTTTTGCTTTTGACTTCTCCGGAAATAAAAATAACAGATCTTAAGTTTTTTGTCCGAGGGCAGTCCTTGGGAGACGGACTCCAGCCAATTGTGACAATTATCATTAGCGGTTCTTCGGGAAGCAAGGAAAAAAATAAAACGCATTTGAATGTTCAAGCGACAGTTTCCCAACGGGAACTTGATTCATAAATTCAAATTAATTCCAATTTTTATGAAAATAAATGCAAAAAAACGAAAAGTAAGCCCTTCCTTTACCCTGCTTGAAACCTTGATAGCGCTCACGATTTTATCTTTTGCCATAACGGGTCCCATGGAGCTTGCCTCAAGGGCAATTCAATCCGTGGGTGTGTCCCAAAATCAAATTGTCAGTTCTTATCTTGCACAGGAAGCCATTGAATTTGTAAAAAATGTAAGAGATACAAATTTTATTCAAGGTAAAAATTGGCTGGCGGGATTGGATCAATGTTTGGCGGTCAATGGGTGTTATGTTGATATTCCAACTTATTTTTCAAGTGGACTTCCTTCCGCCATATCGTCTTGCGGATCCCAGTGCCCCGCCATTAAATATGACGACACATCCGGCTTTTATTATAATTATAACATCGGAGATGATACCGCCTTTACCCGGAAAATTAACATTACAAAAATTAACGTGAACGGAGTGCAGGATGAAGCGCGGATAAGAGTGGAAATTTTATGGAAAGAAAAAAACAGGGATAGATCCTTTGTTTTGAAAGAAGATATTTTTAATTGGTAATGAAATATTTAACGGAAACAAAAATGAAAAAAGGTTTTGTGTTATTGTACACAGTCATAGTTATCAGCATTGTCTCGGTTATTGCCGCCGGCGTGTTTGACATAGTCATCAAGGAAATAATTCTTTCAGAATCAGCGCGTGAATCCAGAATAAGTTTTTACGCTGCCGATACAGGCGTTGAATGTTTGTTTTATTGGGATATTAAACATCCCGGCTTTAATAATACCGTGTTCGCGACATCTTCTAATTCCACTCCTCCGACAAGTGGCGTTGTTTGCGCCGGAACTGATATTGCTTCAGGGTGGACGATTTCCAATATTACTTCCAGCTCCGCCACTACTCAATTTGAATTGAATTACCCGGATGGCAGTTGTTCTTCCGTTTCGGTCGCCAAGAGTAACGGTTCAACCGTTATTGAATCTAGAGGATATAATGTTTCCTGCGGCTCTGACAGTTCTCAAAAAGTGGAGCGCGGATTAAAAGTAACGTATTAAGATGAATGGAAGGCAAGAGGCAAAACGACGAATGGAAAAATTAAGAAAAGCGATAAATTATCATCGCTATCTTTATCATGTTTTAGATAAGCAGGAAATTTCCGATGATGCGCTGGATTCTCTAAAACATGAACTTTATAAATTGGAGCAGAAGTATCCGGAATTTATCACTTCTGATTCTCCGACCCAAAGAGTGGGTGGGAAACCTTTGGAAAAATTTTCCAAAGTTCGGCATAGAGTGAGGCAATGGTCGTTTGAAGACGTCTTTAGTGAGGAGGAAATTAAGGAATTTGACGCTCGCGTGAAGAAACAGATTTCCATTTCCAAGGGTAGTCCTTGGAAATTCCAAGGACTACCCTTGGAATATACCTGCGAATTGAAAATTGATGGGTTTAAAATCGTCCTCACTTATGAAAAGGGTATTTTGAAGACCGCTGCCACCAGAGGGGACGGGATAATCGGCGAGGATGTCACCCAAAATGTAAAAACGATAGAAAGCATACCTCTTCGCCTGGAAAAAGATGTGAATGTAGTGGTGGAAGGAGAAATATGGATGGGTAAAAAAGAATTTGAAAGATTGAATCTTGAAAGAAAAAAGAAGGGAGAGCCGCTTTTTGCCAATCCCAGAAATGTAGCGGCGGGCTCCATCCGTCAATTAAACCCGAAAGTGACGGCTTCAAGGAAATTGGACAGTTTTATGTATGATTTAAGTTGGGGTAATTTCAAACTTCCAGAAACTCAGTATGATGAATTATGTTTTTTGAGAGAACTTGGTTTTAAGGTCAATCCTCATTTTGAATTATGCAAAGGTGTTGATGAAATCGTTGGTTATTGGCGGAAATGGCGGAAAAAGCGCGATAAGATGGATTATTGGATTGACGGAGTGGCGGTGAAATTGGACGAAAGAGAGTGGCAGAAAAAACTCGGATATACGGGTAAGGCGCCGCGTTTTGCTGTTGCTTTCAAATTTCCGGCGGAGCAGGCGGTAACCGTGGTGGAAAATATTGATGTGCAAGTTGGCAGGACAGGCGCTTTGACTCCGGTGGCGCATTTGAGGCCGGTGTTGGTGGCCGGCTCGGTGGTAAGTCGCGCCACCCTGCATAATAAGGAGGAAATAAAAAGGCTTGACGTGCGAGTGGGCGACACGGTCGTTGTCCAAAAAGCGGGTGATGTGATTCCGGATGTGGTGAAAGTCATTAAGGAGATGCGCTCCGGAAAAGAGAAAGTTTTCAAGATGCCGGATAAATGCCCCATATGCGGCACTCCGGTCGCGAGAGAGAAGGGAAGCCCCGTCGTAAAATGTCCCAATAAAAAATGCGCCGTCAGACATCGCCGTTCACTTTATTACTTCGTTTCCAAGAAAGGATTTGACATAGAAGGAATGGGAGCCAAAATCATTGACGTCCTTTTGGATAACGGGCTGATTGATGACGCGGCGGACATTTTTGATTTAAAGAAAGGGGATTTGATTCCGCTTGAACGCTTTGCCGAAAAGTCAGCCGAGAATTTAATAAAAGCGATTGGCGCGCGGAAAGAAATTACTTTGGAAAGATTCATAATTTCCCTTGGAATTCCAAATGTTGGAGAAAGCACCGCGCGTGATTTGGCAAAAAAATTTTGCAGTATTGAAAATCTGCAGAATACGGATTTGGAAGAATTGGAAAAAATTCGGGACATCGGCGGGATAGTCGCAAAGGACGTTTTTAATTGGTTTAGAGGCGGATATAATAAAAAATTTCTCAACAAACTGTTAAAGCGCGTGAAAATCAAACTTGTTAGACACCGAATATCTAACAAGTTAGGCGGGAAGAAATTTGTTTTAACCGGCTCTTTGGAATCAATGTCCCGTGATGAGGCGAAGGATAAAGTCCGTTCCTTAGGAGGGGTAGTTGCGGAATCGGTTTCCCAAAAGACAGATTTTGTGGTGGCGGGCAAAGACCCCGGCTCAAAATATGACAAGGCGAAAAAGATGGGAATAAAGATATTGAATGAAAAAGCTTTTTTGGATATAATAAAAGCATGAGTTTAAAGGAAAAAATACAAAAAGATTTTATTGAAGCGTTTAAGGCAAGGGAGGAAATAAAATCATCGGTTTTGAAAATGCTCCAGGCGGCAATCAAAAACGCTGAAATTGAGAAAAAAGGAGAACTTGATGACGGGCAGATAATCCAAGCCATCTCCAAAGAATCCAAAAAAAGAAAAGACGCGATGGCTGCCTTTGAAAAAGGCGGGCGAAATGAAATGGCTGAAAAAGAAAAAAAGGAATTTGATATTTTATCCGCCTATCTGCCGGAACAAATGCCGGAGGATGATGTCCGTCGGTTGGCCGAGAAGGCTGTAAAAGAAAGCGGGGCTTCCGGCATGCGGGAGTTCGGCAAAGTGATGAGTATTTTAATGCCCCAGATTAAAGGCAGGGCTGATGGTTTATTGGTTGGCGGGATTGTAAAACAACTACTTGAATAGTTTATAATTTTTTTGCGCGAAAAAAATTTATTGTTCCACTTCAGGTTGAAAGAATTTGTTTAATTTTATATTTTTTCTTCTGAAGGTTTTTATTTTTCCCTTTGAAGAAATTATTATTTCAAGAATTAATCCTTGCATAGTTTCTTTTGAAAAATTTTGATCAAATATAAAATTACCAAGACTGTAAGCAATTATTCCTTTTTTGTATATTTCTATTTTTTGCTGAGTGTGCGGATGGTGTCCAATGACTATTTCCGCTCCGCTGTCAATCGCTTCTTTAGCAAGCATCTTTTGTCTTTTGCTTGGATGTTTGTGATATTCTTCACCAAAGTGCATGGACACAATTAAAACATCAGTTTTTTGGGAAGCTTTTTTGATTATATCTGTGAAAGATTTATTGGCGATTAAGATGCCGGCCTTATCTGAAGATGCTTCAAGCCAGTCCGGCCCAACATCACTGAATCCCAAAAAACCAAATTTAAGCCCGTTTTTAAAGATGATTTTTGGATTAACTGCATCATTTAAATCGTAACCCCCGCCAACGGGAATAATATCGGAATTTTTTAATCTGAAGATTGTGTCTTCAAAGGCCCTTACTCCCCAATCGCCAATATGATTATTGGCAATTGAAAGCGCACTAAAACCCGCTCCTCTAATCGCTTTTAGAGCTTTCGGCGTCATTCTAAATGAATATAAATTTCCAATTTCCTTTCCTAACAGAGAAACGGGACCTTCCAGATTTCCAAAAATAATGTCTCTTTTTTGGATAAAGGGTTTTATTTTTTTGAATAAAAGAGAAAAATCTCCCCCGAAATTTTTCATGACGGATTTTTGAACTCCTCTGCTTAACATTATGTCTCCGACAAAAAGGAGGGAAGTATTTTTTTGAGTCTGGGGATTTATCTCTTTTATTTCCCAAACTGACAGTGCATTCGCAGTGGCGTAATTCGCCGGCACATTTTTTATTTTTTGAACTATAGATTGCCTGTTTTTTAACAGACCGTGAGCGTATCGTGTTGTTTTTATTGACAAAGACATCAAAAGGATCCCCGTTAAAATACTGATTGTTATCCAGAAAGTATATTGAAGATACTTTTTTAAAAACCCATACATAGTGATATTTTACCACATTGGGTATATAATTTAAGGTGATGACGATAAATATCGAAAAATTGGCTTTGCTGGCTAGAATTAGATTAAACTTGCGGGAAAAAGAGGCGTTTAAGAAGGAATTTGGAGCAATTTTGGATTATATTTCCGAATTAAAAAAAGCTGATATCACGGGAATTAGTGATGAGAGTGCCGGTAAAAATGTGCTTTTTGAAAGTGCGGGACGCGAGGATGAGGTAAATTATGAGAGCGGTAAATTCTCAAAAAATTTATTGGAAGAAGCTTCTTCTGTTGAAAAAGAATACATAAAAGTTAAGCATATATTGAATTGACGAGTTTATTTTTTGGGAGTGGAAGGCCGATAAAAAAATGGATTTTGGAAATCTTACAATTAAAAAAGCGCAAGAAGCGATAAAAAAACGTGAATTTTCCGTTTGGGAAATGGTGAATTTTTTTTTGGGAAAAATCGAAGAAAAAAACAAAGACATCAAAGCATATTTGGAAGTTTTTAACGATGTGGAAGATCAGGCCAAACGGATTGATAAAAAAATAGCGAACGGCGACGCTGGAAATTTAGCCGGCATCCCTGTTGCCATTAAGGATAATATTTTGATTAAAGGCAAAATAGCGTCCGCCAGTTCTAAAATACTGGAAAATTACAAAGCGGTTTATGACGCTACGGTTATCAAAAAAATTCGGAATGCCGGAGCTGTTTTTTTGGGAAGGACCAATATGGACGAATTTGCCATGGGTTCTTCAACGGAGAATTCTGTTTTTGGCCCCACTAAAAACCCTCACGATTTGGAGAGAGTGCCAGGAGGCTCTTCGGGTGGTTCTGCGGCGGCAGTGGCCATGGGAGGCGCTCTATCCGCGCTTGGCTCCGATACTGGCGGCTCCATTCGCCAACCGGCAAGCTTTTGCGGAGTTGTAGGCCTCAAGCCGACCTATGGCGCGGTTTCGCGTTATGGCCTGATTGCCATGGCTTCTTCGCTTGACCAGATTGGCCCGATAACAAAAACAGTTGAAGATGCGGAAATTGTTTTCAATGTAATAAAAGGGCAAGATGAAATGGATTCAACGTCAGTGGACACCCATCAATCATCGATCGTTGACTATAAGAAATTGAGAGTGGGAGTTTTAAAATATGACAGAAGCGGAGTAGATGATGAAATTAACAAAACATTGGACGAGTCCGTTGAAAAATTACGGAGTATCGGACATGATATAATGGAAATTGACCCGCCAAATCTGGAATATTCCCTTCCATGTTATTATATAATTATGCCGGCGGAAGTATCGGCAAATTTGGCGCGTTTTGACGGAATTAGATATGGACTTTCCAAACAAGGAAAAAATCTTTTGGAAGATTATATGGAGACACGCGCACAAGGTTTTGGAAAAGAAGTAAAGCGGAGAATTTTGCTCGGAACTTATGTTTTGTCGGCCGGTTATTACGACGCCTATTATGGCAAGGCCCAAAAGGTCAGGAATTTGATTAAAAAAGATTTTGAAAAAGATTTTAAGAAAGTTGACGCCATAATTCTTCCGACCTCTCCCACTGTTGCTTTTAAAATCGGAGAAAAGACTGAAAAACCGCTTCAAATGTATCTTTCAGATATTTTTACCGTATCGGCAAATTTGGCTGGTGTACCGGCGCTCTCTTTGCCGACTGGGAAAAATAAGGAAAAATTACCGGTAGGAGTGCAATTAATCGCTCCATGGTTCAAGGAGGATATTTTATTCAACTTAGGCAAAAAAATTCAATCATAAAATTATGGTCCAATTTCCGCAACCCGAATACCTTAATCTTGAATGGTGGTTTAATAAATTTTTTGAACTACTCAAGGCAATACCCTTTTTGATTTTAGAATTTTTGGAATGGCTTGGTAAATTTAACCCAAGACTCATTTCTATGATTATTTCTCTTTTGCTTGCCGGAGGAATAATCTTTGTGGTTTATAAAATAATTTATTTACAGAGAAAAAAAATCCCTTCTTATTTGGATTTTTTCAGCGGAGAGGAATTGCCGGAAACCCGCTCTGCCAGATGGGATGAGATTAAGCGCCATTTGGATTCCGACAATCCGATTGAATGGAAAATGGCCGTTATTGAGGCGGATTCGCTTTTGGACGACATTATGAAAAGAATCGGCTATTCCGGGGAGGGTTTGGCGGAACGGTTGAAAAGCATTGAACCGAGTGATTTTGATAATCTTCAAAATGTCTGGGAAGCGCATAAAATCAGAAATCGTTTGGTGCATGAACCGGCCAAGTTTGAGTTCAGCAAAAATGACGCAGATGAGACCATAGAAAAATACGAAGAAGCGCTAAAAGAGTTGAAATACATTTAAAATTAACTTATACTGTAAGTGAAATTTGGATCGTCGGCGTAGCTCAGTTGGTTAGAGCACAGCACTCATAAAGCTGAGGTCGGAGGTTCGATCCCTCCCGCCGGCAATTGCAGCCGTGGCGAAGCTTGGTTATCGCGCCTCCCTGTCACGGAGGAGATCGCCGGTTCAAATCCGGTCGGCTGCGCAAAATGGGAAACAAAAAACCGCGTTTTCAAAAACGCGGTTTTTTGTTTGCTTTAGTGTTGCGGGGGCTGGAATTGCACCAGCGTCTGGAGGTTATGAGCCTCCCGACCTACTACTGGTCCACCCCGCTATATTGTTATTTTACATAATATTTCATATTTTGCAATATCTGGATAAAAAATTAATGAGCCGGAGGCGAGAGTTGAACTCGCGACCTCTGCTTTACGAAAGCATTGCTCTGCCACTGAGCTACTCCGGCGTATAAATTGAGCCCGAGAGAGGAATTGAACCTCCGGCCTACTCCTTACCATGGAGTTGCTCTGCCACTGAGCTACTCGGGCTTGTTCACCTTATTATTCTAGTTATTTCGCGCCATAATTGCAAGATGGTTGTTTTTACGATATAATTACGAAATGAAAGATATTCGGAAAAAGCTGGATGAGCTTGAGGGAGAAATGCAGAAGCCGGAATTCTGGGAGGATAAAGAAAGGGCGCGAGAAGTTTTGAAAGAAATCAGCAGCTTAAAAGAACAGCAGAAAGCCAAACATAAATATGACAAAGGTGATGCTGTGTTGACCATTCTTTCCGGGGCCGGAGGTGACGACGCCGAAGATTGGGCGCGGATTCTTTTTGAAATGTATTCCGGATTCGCTGAAAAAAAAGGATGGGAGACAAGAATTTTACATCAACATAAAGCGCCGGATTCCGGAGGCTTTAAAAATATCACCTTTAAAGTTAAGGGAAAAGGGGTTTACGGCGTTTTAAAAAATGAATCGGGGGTGCATCGCCTTGTGCGAATTTCTCCATTTTCCGCAAAAAAGCTCCGCCATACTTCTTTTGCTATGCTTGAAGTCATTCCGAAATTTGTTGAACCGAAAGAAATTGAAATTTCAGAAAATGACATTAGAATAGACTTTATGAGGGCAAGCGGTCCGGGCGGACAAAATGTGAATAAAAGGGAAACGGCCGTGAGAGTCGTTCATTTACCCACCAATATTTCCGTTCATGTGGATTCAGAAAGGTCTCAACAGCAAAATAAAGAGCAGGCGATGGAAATATTAAACGCACGGCTTTATAAGCGGAAACTGGAAGAACAAAAAAAAGAAGAAGAAAAAATGAAATTAGGCAAAACAGTGGAGGCGGAATGGGGACATCAAATACGGTCATATGTTTTTCATCCGTATAAACTTGTGAAAGACCATAGAACAGGGGTTGAGACAAGTGATGTTGAGGCGGTATTGAAAGGCGAGATTGATGAATTTATTGAAGCGGAAAAGAAATTGTAAATATTAAATTAAAAGTCGGAGTAACCTTATGACGGAAATAACTTTTGAAATAACAAATTATTGTCCGAGTCAGTGTTCTTATTGTTCTAATGAGTCTGGCCCGAACGAAAAGGCAAAATTATCGTTTCGTTATATACAAGACTTACTTAAGGGAAAAGTGTATGATAGAATTAATGTCAGCGGTGGAGAGCCGTTATCTCATCCTGATTTTTACAAAATATTGATTTTCTGCAAGCGGCATGTTGCGCCAAGGACAGGTTTTGTGGCGGTTTATACGAACGCTATTGAATGTATTATGTATAATGCCAATATATTGCCGGGAGTTCGCGTTGAGGCGAATCTACCGATGCTTCCAAATGTAAACAAATTACATGTACTGAAAATGATTCCCCAAGGAAGTGAAGCTAAACGCCCTGATATGCATTATTCAAAAAATTGGAATGATAAAAATTGCAACCATGATGTTGTGAAGGCGAATGGCAAAATTGGATTAAGCCCTTGTGACAAACGAGAAAAATGAGGAATTATGATTTACTTTGATAAAGTTTCAAAAATTTACACCAACTCTTCTTCGGCAGTGGCCTTGGAAGACGTAAGTTTTGCAGTAGAACAGCAGGAATTCGTTTCCATTGTGGGTCAGTCCGGAGCCGGCAAGACAACTCTTTTAAAATTGCTTATTGCGGAAGACAGACCCACAAGCGGAAAAATTTTTTTTGATTCAATTGATATTGATTCGGTACCCAAAAAAGAATTGCCGGCGATAAGGAGAAAGATAGGAGTTGTCTTTCAAAATTTTCGTTTGCTGCCGAACAGAACAACTTATGAAAATATTTCTTTTGCCATGGAGGCGGCCGGCAGGATGGACGAAGAAATCACCAATGATGTTCCGCAAGTCTTGGAATTGGTGAGTCTTTCGGATAAAAGTTCCCACTTTCCGCACCAATTATCCGGCGGGGAAAAACAAAGGGTTGCCATCGCCAGAGCAATTGTCAATCAGCCGGATGTCGTTATTGCGGACGAGCCCACAGGGAATCTTGATCCTTTAAACAGTTGGGAAATTATACAAATTTTGAGAAAAATAAACGAACTGGGTACAACAATTTTAATGGCGACTCATAATAAAGGAGTTATTGATTCTTTGGGTAAAAGAGTAATCACTCTTGAAAAGGGAAGGATTGTGCGGGATGATAAGAAGGGAAGATATATACTTTAAAAGTTTTCAATTTTCAAACTTATGTTATTAACAAAAATCAAAAGGGTATTAAGGGCGGGTTTTATGGATTTTTGGCGGAATGGATGGGTTTCCCTCGCCACTATTTTAGTGATGTCAGTCACTCTTTTCACTATTGGCTCCATTCTTTTTGCAAGGGTGATTTTAATATCCACATTAGACGAACTTCAAAACAAAATTGATATTAGTGTTTATTTTAAAACTGACGCGCCGGAGGGTGATATCTTCTCTTTGAAAGAATCACTGCTTAAATTAAATGAAGTGGAAAAAGTTGAGTATATTTCGCGAGAGCAAGCGTTAAAGGATTTCAAGGAGCGCCACAAGGACAACGCATTGATTACCCAATCTCTTGAAGAGCTTGATGGGAATCCTCTTGATGCCGCTTTGAATATCAAAGCGAAAAAAACAACACAATATGCCGCTATTGCGAGGTTTTTAGAGGACAAATTAAAACTGGGCGGAGTTGATTCAATCATAGACAAAATCAATTATCGCCAGAATAAACTGGTTATTGAGCGTCTTACGAATATTTTGGATTCGGCCAAAAAAATTGGTTTCGCAGTTAGCACCATTTTGATTATCATTTCAATTCTAGTTGTTTTTAACACCATCCGTTTGGCGATTTATACCGCTCGGGAAGAGATAAATGTGATGCGGCTTGTCGGGGCGAGCAACAAATTTATTAGTGGTCCTTTTGTGGTGGAGGGGCTGATGTACGGCATTATTGCCGGCATTGCCACAATTATTTTGTTTTATCCTCTCACTATGTGGTTGGGGCCGATGACGGAAAAATTTTTCAGTGGGATTAATCTTTACAATTATTATCTTTCAAATTTTGCCCAAATATTTTTGATTCTCATTGGCTCCGGAATCGGCCTTGGCGCCATTTCAAGTGTGATAGCGATAAAAAGATATTTGAGAGCGTAAAAACCAAGGTGTCACCTTGTGCGGTCAATAAGTGTAAGTTTTGCGTTTCTACTCATTCGTTTTATTTCTGATTCCCGTTTTAACGCTTCACTTCTGTTTTGAAATTTTTCTGTGTACAAAATTTTCTCAACTTTATGAGCCCTGGTATAATGCCCGCCAATTTTGTCTTTATGTTCCTGAAATCTTCTTTCCAAATCAGTGGTAATGCCCGTATAGATGCTTTTATCTTCGCATTGAATTAAATAAACGTAATACATATCAATACTGATGAAAAAATGCTGCCGGACTAGGATTCGAACCTAGATACCATGCTCCAGAGGCATGTGTCCTGCCGTTAGACGATCCGGCAAATTTAGCCCACTCGGGGATGTTTATTTTATAACACAATCTCCGTAAAAAAACCACAAAAATTGTTTTGATTGTTCAGCTCGGTCGGAATGTTTAAACAATATGATTAATAAAGTTTTCAACACACCCTTATGGACAAAAGGGTGTTGTTTTGCTAACCTATCCGCATTAAAATAATCAGTAAATATTGAGAGTTGAAATTTTATGGCAAGAATCCTGACCAAGGTTAAAGTTGAGAAAAAACCTTTTTCAAAATACAAGAGAATAATAAAAGCGGAAACATATAATTCGCTGATTGGCGAAGGGAAAAAACTTAAAAAATTTTCCGTTCTTCATATTAATTCCACTTGCGCCGGTGGGGGAGTGGCGGAGCTGCTGCAAAGCCAGGTTCCGATGGAGCGCTCACTTGGGATTAACAGTAATTGGATTGTGATAAACGGAGACAGCGAAGATATGTTTTTCAGCATTACCAAAAAAATTCACAACCTTTTGCAGGGAGGAAAGGGTTTGCTGACTGAAAACGAAAAGAAGTTGTATGTTCGCCACAACACGAACGCTTTTCCGGCTCTGAAGAGTATTGTTAAAGATTTGGAGCCTGACATTGTGGTCATACACGATCCCCAGCCCATGCCTTTGATTGACGCGTTGCCACGCGGTATAAAGGCAATTTTCCGTTTGCATATTGACCTTTCTTCGCCAAACGCGAGAGCGTTGAATTTTATCAAGCCGTTTGGCATGAAGTTTGACCGATTGATAGTGAGTAATGACAGATATCGCCCAAAATGGTTTCCAAAAGCGAAAACGGAAATAATCTATCCGGCAATTGACCCACTTTTGCCGAAGAATAAAATTTTGCCTTCCGGCGCCGCACGCGCCTTGGCGAAAAAATTCGGGATTAATCCCGATGATAAAATAATTTCTCAAGTTTCCCGCTTTGACCCGTGGAAAGACCCCATCGGGGTAATTAGGGCTTTTAATATCGCGAGAAAAAAAGTCAAAGGTCTTAAGTTGATTTTAATCGGTTCCGTTGCCGGTGACGACCCCGAGGCAAAAGAAATTTTCGCGGAGGTTAAAGATTTTGAAAACGGTGATCCCGACATCACACTTATCACGAAAAATGATAATACGCTTGTGAACGTTATTCAAACAATCAGTAAAGTGGTTTTACAAAAATCATTGCGGGAGGGATTCGGATTGACCGTAACCGAGGCGATGTGGAAGAAAAAAGCCGTCATAGGCGGAAAGACAATCGGTATCGCTTCCCAAATTACGGATGGCAAGAATGGATTCCTCGTTTCTTCAATTAAACAAGCGGCGGATTTGATTATAAAACTCGTTGAAGATCCGCGCTTGGCGAAAAAAATAGGACTTTCGGCACATAAGACGGTTCAGAAAAATTTTCTCACACCCAAAATGGTTTTGGACCACTTGAAACTTTATTCAAAACTTCTTAAATAAGGCCGATTTTTTGACGAACTTCAAGCATTGTTTGAGAAGCGATTTTTTCGGCTTTTTTTGCTCCGTCTTCAAGGACTGATTTTATGTGAGCGGGCTTTTTTTCCAGTTCTTTGTATTTCTTCTGCAGAGGAGCCAGTCCTTTTATGATTATTTCCGCCAAATCTTTTTTGAATTCCGCGTATGTTTTACCTTCAAATTCTTTTTCTATTTCTTTAATCGGCTTTTCTTCAAATAAACCGTAAATCGTCAGTAGATTGGAAATAGCCGGTTTGTTTTTTTCGTCATATTTTATTTCCCTTCCGGAGTCGGTAACGGCTATTTTTATTTTTTCGCGTATTATATCGGGTGAATCAAACAGGGCGATATAAGTTTTTTCCCCGTGCGATTTTGACATTTTTTGGGACGGCTCTTGAAGCGAGAAAATCTTCGCTTCTTTTTGGAGAATGGTTTTCGGTTCTGGAAAGACATTTCCGAATCTGTTGTTGAATTTTCTGGCGATTTCGCGCGCAATCTCAATATGAGGGGACTGGTCTTTGCCTACAGGCACTTCGGTGGATTTGTAAATAAGAATGTCAGACGCTTGCAGAATCGGATAGGCAAGAAGTCCGAGATTATTGTTCTTGGGGTGTTCCTCCCGCATCTCTTTGTAGGTTGGGTTCAGCTCAAGCATCGGCACAGGCGTTATCATGGAAAGCGCAATGGCCAATTCGGAATGCTGGGGAATTTGTGATTGGACAAAAATTACGGATTTTTTCAGGTCAATGCCGGAGGCCACGAATGCCATTGCCAGTGAAAGGGAATTTTGCCCGAGATTTTTGCTGTCTTCAAGGGTTGTTAAGGCATGCAGGTCGGCAACCATCAAAAAAAATTTATCAGCGGTTTCCTGCATTTTGACAAAAGGCAGCAGCGCGCCGAAATAATTGCCGATATGGAGCGCGCCCGTCGGTCTCAAACCGGTTAAAATAATTTTTTCCTTTTTTCCCCCCATAAGGTTAATGATAGCAAAATTATACTTCTATGAGAACGGGCAGAACCATAGGCCTTCTTTTTGTTTTTTGAAAAAGGAATTTGGAAATACAGTCACGCAAAGAGGTTTTTATGTAGTCAATGTTAATTGGGTGCATTTTGCCAGTCGCGTCCTCTATGGTTTTTCGTATGAGGAAACGAGTTTGCTTCAGAAGTTCTTGTGATTCACGCAAATAGATGAAACCTCGCGAGATAATATCGGGGGAATTTTTAACTTTTCCCGTTTGCGAATCAATAACGGTTATTATCACAAAAATTCCGTCTTGGGAAAGCATCTGTCTGTCGCGCAAAACAACTTCCTGAACATCTCCCACTCCAAGTCCGTCAACCATTACGTAATTTGACGGAGCTGTTTCTTTGAGTACGCTTATGTTTTTTTTGTCAAGTTCTATAAGTGTGCCATTGCGGAAAGGAACAACTATATTTTTTTTGGGTATGCCTACCGACTCAGCCAAACCGCTGTTTGTTTTAAGCATAAAATAGTGTCCGTGTACGGGCACAAAGAATTTCGGCTTTATCATTTTTATCATTAATTTTAATTCTTCCGAATAGGCGTGTCCGCTGGCGTGAATATCGGCCACCTTATAGTGTACTATTCGCGCTCCTTGGCGGGAAAGATTGTCTTTGAGATTTTGAATACTTTTTTCATTGCCCGGAATAATGGAAGAAGATAAAATTATGGTGTCACTCTCGTGAATTTTAATATATTTGTGTTTGCGATTTGCTATACGCATCAAAGAGGCATTTTTCTCTCCTTGAGCTCCGGTGCAGATTGCCAATACTTTTTCCGGCGGATAGTCGTTGATATTTTCAATTGGGATCATTGTCTCCTTTTTAGGGTTGAAGAATTTTAACTCTTTGGAAATTTCAAGATTGGCTTTCATGCTGAATCCGTCAATAAAAACCTTACGCCCGATTTTTTCCGCGATATTCACTATTTCCGTTATGCGTTCAATTTGTGAAGAGAAAGTCCCAACGATAATTCTTTTTTTTGTTTGTTTAAAAATTTCTTCAAGATTTTCCCGCACGATTTTTTCGGAAATTGAAAATCCGGGTGCCTCGGCATTGGTGCTTTCCATCAAAAGCAGAAGATTATTTTCCTTCCCCAGTTTTTTATATTCCTCTGTGTGAAGAGGGTTTCCCTTGGCGTCGCATTCAATCTTGAAATCACCAGGATAAATAATATTTCCAAACGGTGTTTCAACGATTGTGCCAATGGCGTCCGGAATCGTATGAGTGATGTTGAAAAATTTTGCCGAGAGATTTCTCCCCAAATTGATTTTTACTCCTGATTTTATTTCTTTTATGTCAAGTTTTGGATTATACGGAAATTCTTCTTGGCGTTTAAGTATCATTGCTTTTGTTAATTTCGTGGTATAAATTGTCGGATTGCCTATTTTATTGATGAGATAAGGAATTCCTCCCGTATGATCCAAGTGGCCGTGGCTGATTATCAATCCGCGAATTTTATTTTTGCGTTCTTCAAGATATTTGGTGTTAGGAATAATGTAATCAATACCCGGAGTTTCTTCTTCGGGAAATTGAAGACCAGCGTCTATGATGACAATGTCGCCATTATATTCAATGACGGTCATATTTCTGCCTATTTCTTCAACTCCGCCAAGAGGAATAACCCGAACTTTTCCGGTAATAGAATCTCTTGGCGGATAGTTTTTTTGCGTTTTCGGATGATAAGTTTTTATCTGCCGCCTTTGGCGGCTTACACTTCCTTTGGGCGAAACCTTGTCTCCGACAAGCCGTTTTCTCTGTGTTTTTGTAATCATAGATAATAGATAGTCTTTATTGGAAAGGCGCGACAAAACAACCATCAAATCGTTTCGTCAAGATAGAATAATTTTTAGTTCGCATGTCGTTATTTCCAGTATATTCTTTATGTTTTTAAAGTCAAGTTGTTACCCTGGCTGTTGCCGGAGGGGAGACTTGAACTCCCACGGGCTTGCGCCCACAGCGCCCTGAACGCTGCGTGTCTGCCAATTTCACCACTCCGGCTTAATTTTTTTCGTACAAATTTTTGATTGTCAAAAGTTCAGAATATTTATCGGGATTGTTCAAAAAGTCCATATTCCGCAATTCTTTTGGGATTACTCGGGGTTTTATCTTGACAAGTTTCGGAATTTTTTTATATTCCTTATTTTTCTCAAAAATTATATTACCGCCGCTATCCCTTATGGCGCGATAACAGAAACCGTCATATTTTTTTATGAAACCATATTGATTTTCAACATTGTTGTCTATCCAATTTGAAAGAAGGAGGTCTTGCGAAGCGTCAGGATTAATGTTCGTAAAACCGAAATTTGGAAGAATAACAAGGTTTTCTCCGGTGGCGGCCTCTATTAAATAAACTTCTTCTATGGCGTTCGGCTCTCGTCCGTGTTTTTGCATGAGCGCCATTGTCTCTCCTTTAATTACGCCAAACAATTCCGCAAAGCCCTTAGTGTGATAATGTCCGAAAGTACGGGGTAGTTCCCCTGCCGAATCTTTCGCGTAGAGAAGAGTGAAGTCATAGCGCAGACTTCCGCGCCAATCCACGGCTCGGCAGACATCGTAACCGTTTTTGTTTTCTAATTTTCCTTTTTTGCAAAAATTTTCCATACTTTATCTGTTTTAATGTACCATTTATATATTTGAGAAAATCTTTCCGAGGGGACGGTAATACTCTTGATGCCTTTTATTCCCTTCAAAGATTTTGGTATAAGATAAATGAAGCGAGGGGAATATAAAAATACTGCCGGAGTGTCTTTTGTTATTTCTTTTTGGAATTGCAGATATTTTTCTCTTCTTTTGTTTTTATCAGTTATGGTACGCGCCTCTTCAAGAATTTTGTCAACCGCCATGTTCGCGTACATGGCGATATTTAATCCAGGGTCATTTCTTTGCGATGAATGCCAAAAAACAAACGGATCAGGGTCGCGTCCCACTATTTCTCCAAAAAGCAAGGCGTCATATTTTCTCGGCCTGATTACGTCTTTATTAAGGTCGCCGATTTCAAATATCTTCAAATCAATTTTGGCTCCCAATTTTTCCCACATTAATTTTATCATTTCTGAAGCCTGTTTCAATTCGGGTACATTTGAAGTTGATAAGGAAAACTCAAGTCGTATTTTTTCTTTTTTATTTTTTTTCTCCCAAATGCCGTCTTCTTTATTTATTACCCATCCGTTTCTTTTGAGCAATTCGCGCGCCCCGTCCAAGGAGAATTCATTCTCAGTATTTTCTTCTGAGCTTCCGAATACTCCGGGTGGAAGAGGATGATTAAGTTCCACTCCGAATCCCCTTAAAACCTTGTTAATAATCGCTTTTTTGTTTGTCGCCAATTTTAAGGCTTTTCTCACTTCTTTATGAGATAAGACCTTGGCGTTGTTTTGATTAAAGAATACTCCGAAGACACGAGGCAAAGACAGGGTTTTTAACACACTTGAATCTTTTTTAATTTTTCCCGCGATTTGCGGTGAAATGGCGCTCATACTGTCAATATCGCCGTTTTGGTAAGCCGATATTATTTTTTCTTCCACAGGATAGAACTTTAAAGTTAATTTTTTGATATTGGGCTTGCCTAAAGCGAATTTTTTATTTGGCTTTAATATAAAAGAAGTGATAATGCCGGAAGAATCTTTATTGGAGCTTTTTATTTTATAAGGTCCGGAACCAATGGGATTGATATTGAATTCACTGAGAGCCATCCGCCCGGAAGAGGCATTTATCCAAATATGTTTTGGTAATATTCCAATAGTGGTGTTTTCCAAAAAAGGTGCGTATGGTTTTGTCAGAATAAATTTTACCGTTCTGGCATCAGTTTTTTTAACATCTACTCCTTCCCAATTTGCTCGCTTTGGACTTTTAAGATTCGGGTCTTTCGCCTGTTGCACGGTAAAAAGAATATCATCACTGGTAATCGGTTTTCCGTCATGCCAAACAAGATTAGGTTTTAAGGTAAAGGTATAGACGAGTCCGTTTTTGGAAATTTCATACTTTTCCGCCATATCAAGAATTAAACCGCCCTTATTATCCGTCCGCATCAATCCTGAATAAATTAAACCGACCATATCTCTGTCGGCGTCGGAAATTGCCAAGAGGGGATTTATAAAGCGGGGAGTTCCTATGATTCCTTCAGTTAATTCACCTCCACTTGCCGGCACTTCCACCAAAAAATTATTATTCACTCGCCATGCGATTGCCAAAACACTTGAAATAAAAACAATCGCCATGACAAAAAACACAATTTTTCCTTTTGGCCCCAGGGTTCTCAAAATATAAACAAACTCCATGGCTCTTGGGGGTTTGGCGCGTTTTTTAAGTGAGGAGAAAATTTTTTGATATGACATAATATAATCGCAGAGAGAGGAAACAAGCCGTTATCTAATGAGTAGAGCCAAAAGAGTGGACAATACAAACAGTGTGCCAAAAATTATGGTAATTGTGAAAAGCGTTTTTTCAAAACCACGTTTGGTGTGATACGAAGTGCCGGCCCCTCCGAAAGCGGAACCGAGCCCACCGCCGATTTGCTGAAGCAAAACAACCGTCACCAAAATGACAGAAATTATAATTTGCACCACTGATAAAATAGTAGAAATAGACATTATTGAGATTATACATTAGGTCATAAAAAAAACAACCCCGGCGCGATGCCGAGGTTTTTCAGTCACAACAAGAGCATTCAGATTTACCTGTTTCCATATTTGTATAACTTTTAATTCTTCCGCAGGAGGAGCAAATCTCTTCATCTCTATTTTCAATTTCCCTTTCTTTTACCTCCGCTTCCTTATTTATTTCGTCAAACAAGGATAACATATTGTCTTTTATGATATCCAAAATACACCTCCTTTTTATTTCTAATTTTATTATATCACCGCAATCGGCCAATCGCTGTGGATAAACCCCACCATGCGACTTCCGAAGTCGCATGGTATTGGCCGGACTCTTGACAATGCGGACAAAATGAATAAAATAAATGTATTATAAGGTAAAAAATACCAAAAAAACTATGAGTAAAATAAACATCAAGCCATTAGGCAATAATGTTTTAATTGAACCGTTGTCTGAGGAGGAAAGGGGTTCAAAGACAAAGGCCGGAATTTTTATTCCGGAAACAGTTGACAAAGAAAAGCCGGACCAGGGCGTGGTTGTGGCGGTCGGACTCGGCAAGCGGGATGAAAATGGAAAAATAATCCCGATGTCCGTAAAGAAGGGGCAGAAGGTGGTGTTTTCAAAATACGGTCCGGATGAAATCAAGGTTGGTGATAAAAAATACTACATTATAAGCGAAGATAACATTCTAGCGGTGCTGGAATAACACAAATCAACGAATAGTATCCAAATGCAACAAACACAAATGATACAAATAAACACCCGTTGCGTTAACGATTAATTCGTACAAGATTTGTAAATTAGTATTATGTCAAAACAAATTTTATTCAATGAAAAAGCACGCAAGGCGTTGAAGCGGGGAGTTGATATTCTCGCTGATACGGTAAAAGTTACTCTTGGGCCGAGAGGTAGAAACGTAGTGCTGGAAAAGGGTTATGGCGCCCCCACTATCACTAATGATGGAGTAACGATTGCCAAGGAAATTGAACTGGAAGACAAGTTTGAAAATATGGGCGCGGAGATTGTCAAAGAAGTCGCCTCTAAAACAAACGATACAGCCGGAGATGGGACGACCACGGCCGTTATCTTGGCGCAGGCGATAGTAAACGAAGGATTGGAAGCGGCTGGTTCCGGAGTGAGCCCCTTGGGAGTAAAAATGGGTATTGAGGCCGCGACCGAAGAGGTAGTGAAAACTTTAAAAAAAATGGCAAAACCAATTAAAGGCAAGGAGGAAGTAGCACAAGTGGCGACTATCTCTTCTGAATCTGAAGAGTTTGGAAAAATTATTGCCGACACTATTGATAAAGTTGGAAAAGATGGAGTGGTGACTGTTGAAGAGTCTCAGTCATTTGGCATAGAGAGCGAGATTGTGAAGGGGCTTCAGTTTGACAAGGGGTATATTTCTCCCTATATGATCACTGACGCGGAAGGAATGGAAGCGGTTTATAACGATTCCCTGATTTTAATTGCCGACAAGAAAATTTCTTCCATTCAGGAGATACTCCCATTGCTTGAAAGTCTCGCCAAGGCCGGGAAAAAAGAATTGGTGATTATTGCCGAGGATGTTGATGGTGAAGCATTGACGACTTTGGTGGTAAATAAACTGCGTGGAACATTCAATACTTTGGCGATAAAGGCACCGGGATATGGAGACCGCAAGAAAGAAATATTGCAAGATATCGCGGTTGTTACCGGAGCCAAAGTAATTTCCGAGGAAGTCGGACTAAAACTTGAAAGCGTTGAGATGAGCATGCTCGGCAGAGCTCGAAAAATAATCTCCACAAAAGACAATACCACTGTCGTTGGCGGAAAAGGGAAAAAAGACGAGATTGAAAAACGTGTTGAACAGGTAAGGATTCAAATTAAAAACTCCGATTCTGAATTTGACAAAGAAAAATTGTCCGAGCGTCTGGCTAAACTTTCCGGCGGAGTGGCTGTCATTAAGGTCGGGGCCGCCACCGAAACTGAAATGAAATACAAAAAAATGAAAATTGAGGATGCGGTAGACGCAACCAAGGCCGCTATAGAGGAAGGGATTGTGCCGGGAGGAGGAACTGCACTGGTAAAAGCGGGAACTATTGTTGAGAAAGATTTTAAAGAAAAAAAGATAAAGTCTCCAACGAAAGATATTGCCAAGGAATTTGAAACTGGTTTCGGCATATTGCTCAGAGCTGTTGAAAAGCCCATGAAACAGATTATTGACAACGCTGGAATTCAAGATGGGGGAATCGTTGTTTCCAAAATAAAGGAAGAGGTTTCCAAGAATCCCGCTTCCAAGGTGGGATTTAATGTGAGTGCCAATGAGATTGTGGGGGACATGCTTAAGAAAGGGATTATTGACCCGGTGAAAGTAACGCGTACCGCTTTGCAGAATTCCGCTTCAGCGGCGGCGATGTTTTTGACCACCGAAGCGGCAGTGGCCGAAATTCCAAAAGAAAAACCCGAGATGCCCGCCGGTGGAGGAATGCCGGGAATGGGATATTAGATCAATTTATAGTTTTTAATCACCAGTTTTTAGAAATTAAAAAACCATCCCTAAAACAGGGGCGGTTTTTAGTTGTTACAATTTATTGGATATCGCGTGTTTGATATCAAAAAAAACGGGCCGCCAAGCGGTCCCGTAAAAACTAGATAAAAACTACCTTGGTAGGAAGCATATCTTTGAGAGGTTTGGGAAAAGATATTGAAAAATTACATTCGTGGTTTCTATCTCCTTTTAATCGGCTGCATCCCGGACACACTTCTCCGGCGGAGTAAGAAGGTACCACTCCTCTTATCCCCATGGTAGGACAAAAGAATATTTTTTTTGAAGAAAAACAAATTCCTCCTTTTTTTGCTTTGGTTTTGTCCATCACTTATCCTCCTTTTTGGTCTTTTTTCTAGTTCAATATTATAAAACAACAAATGATTTGTCAAATAACGCATTTCTTAATCTATCGGCCGGAAAGTGAAATGGTTGACAAGCCAAAATATTTTTGCTATAAAGAAAGTAGAAAAAGGAGGTGTTTTTTATGATGGGAGAAACAAGATGGACTCCTGATTATCTCGGTTTTTTATGCCCATATTGCGGCACACCGAACCCGGATGGAGGAGATAAATGCGGAAATTGCGATGAAAATCCGTTTATACTCCCTCCCACTGATAAGAGACTCACCATAGTTCAGTTAAAGATTTATAGAGCAGTTGTTGGGGGCGGGTAGGATACTCGCCCCCGTTTTTTTGCTATAATAAAACCGATGCCCAAGAGTGAAATTAAAAAATTAAAAGATGAAATAAACCGTCTCCGAAAACTTATTATAAAGGACGAATTGACAGGAGTGTTAAATAGAAGGGGGATTAAAGAGAAATTTGAAACTTTATTCAAGGAAACTTTATACTTACAAGGGAAGCATAAATCCAAAAGAAAAATAGAGATTGAAAACATCTCTGTCATCTTTATAGACATTGACGATTTTAAAAAAATAAATGACGCTTTTGGCCACGCGGCCGGGGATAAAGTTTTGAAAGTTGCGGTGGAGGTTTTTAAGAAAAAAATAAGAGGAATAGATTTACTTGGAAGAATTGGCGGAGAAGAGTTTGTTGTCGTTCTCGCCGGAGCGACCGAGAACGAGGCGTATGAAAAAGCGGAAGAGATAAGAAAACATATTCAAAAAAGGTGTTTGATTCCAAAAAACAAAAACCTAAAAATAACCTTGAGCATAGGCGTTGCCTCTCTTAAAAAATCCAAAGCCAAAGATGTTATGGGTTTGATTTCAATGGCGGACAAGGCGATGTATGAAGCAAAAACAAACCGCGGGAAAAATAATACTGTTAAACACAGCGAAATTGGTTGAAACCGGATTTACTCCGTTGCCCGCAAGTGGCGGGTTTTACAGTGCACATTTTTTGTTTCCTCGCCATTTTCTCCTTTTTTTGCAACGGTATTGCCCTTATCGCCACTTAGTCAATTATAAATAGATGTTTTGCTTGCGTAAAACGGCTTGTTTTCTCTTTTTATCACTCCGGATATTTCATCGGGATTCCAACGGTTTTTCAATCCGTTAGTTACGCATTTTTTAAGTCCTTTGCTCTTTTTAATCTTCATCCATTGAAATTTGGATATCCTTTTCTTTGTTTTTTAATGGATATCTTACCGCAAGTGTTCTAATTCAGAACGGAATTTAGGGTTATCCACAATTTTTTTTTTGATTCTGCTCTTATGGGTTATGATGGAAATAACCATGTCAAAAACTTCTAAAAAAACACTAAAACCGCTTAAACCTGCCTGTCGGATGGGCAGGCCTGCGAGCCGAAAGGGCGGACTTGCCTACCGGATAGACAGGTTCCCGAAGGAAATACGGAAAAGGGATGGACGTATTGTTTCGTTTGAGATTAAAAGAATAGAGAGTGCGATTTTCAGGGCATTTGAAGCGAGTGGGAACCCAAATCGTAAAGTGGCTGACGAAATAGCGGGCATAGTGATTGAAAAACTTATAAAAAAGCACAAAGGTGCGACGAAATTTATTCCCAGCATTGAAGAAATACAAGATTTGGCGGAAGAAACGCTTATTGAAAGAGGTTACGCAAAAATTGCCAAGTCATATATCCTTTATCGTGAAAAAAGGGCTGAAGTCAGGTATGAAAAACAGCAGATTTTGGATAAGGAAGAAATTGATGAGGTTGATAAGCGTTTTGACGCCAATTCTCTGCGCGTCCTGAGAAGCAGATATTTGCGCAAAGACGACCAAGGCAAAGTCATTGAATCGCCAAAAGAGCTTTTTACAAGGGTGGCGGTGCACGTTTCTTTGCCGGATATCATATATGACAAGCGGGTTTCCAAAAAGAAAAAAACCGCCGGTGTCGCCGTTTTAGAGGGAGAGATAATCGGCAACGAAAAAGCGGTGGCGTTGGAGGGATTTTTGAAAATCGGAAAATTTTCACTCAATCGTTTTCACATCAAAGCTTTGTATAAAATGTTTTTTCGTCTTGAGAAAGAAGGCCGGGCAAAAGTAAGCTGGGAAAAATTACTGCAAATGCTCAAGAAAAACCAATTCAAAGAACATGAAAAGACCATTGAGAAATTTTACGGCATCATGGTTTCCCGCCGATTTTTGCCCAACACTCCGACAATCGCCAATTTCGGAAATTATCTTGGAATGGGTTCCGCGTGTTTCGCTTTGGAGATAAATGATTCCATTGATTCCATTATGGATACCCTGAAGAAGGCCTCAATTATTTTTAAAGCGGGCGGAGGACTTGGCTATAATTTTTCCCAATTGAGGGCGGAAGGGGATTATATAAGGACAACGGGAGGTACATCTTCGGGTCCCCTTATTTTTATGCGTCTTTTTGACACCATGACTGAAGTGATAAAGCAAGGGGGTATAAGAAGGGGAGCCAATATGGGGATTATGGATTCCAACCATCCTGATATCGAAAAATTCGTTACCGCCAAATCGGGCAATAAATCCTTGAAAAATTTTAATATATCAGTCATGATAATGCCGGATTTTTGGGAGTATTACAAAAAAAACAAGCCTTATCCGCTGGTGAGCCCCAGGACGGGAGAGGTGGTCAGTCACATTTCCCCGAGGTTTTTATTGGACAGAATTGCCTATCAGTCGTGGGAGTCGGGTGAACCGGGTGTTATTTTCAGCGACCGCGTAAATGAGCACAATCCTTTTTTTAAATCACTCGGTCCGATTAAAACCACTAATCCTTGCGGGGAAGTTTTGCTTTACCCGAATGAAAGCTGCAATCTGGGCTCCCTTAATGTTTGGTCGTTTCTTAAAAGCGATTCCAAAGAAAAAAAATCAATAGATTGGGAACGGTTGGAGAAGGCGATAAGGATTGCCGTCAGATTTTTAGATAATGTCATTGACATTAATGTTTTTCCATTGTCGGAAATAGAGAAAATGTCTCTCAATACCAGAAAAATAGGGCTTGGCGTAATGGGGGTGGGAAGTTTAATGTATGACTTGGAAATACCTTTCAACTCGCAAAAAGCAAGGAATTTAATGGAGAAAATTATTGAATTTATCAATTATTATTCAAAAGCCGAATCAGTTGAAATAGCTAAAAAGAGAGGTAGTTTCCCTTATTACGAAAAAAGTTTTTTCCCTGACGGAAAGCTTCCTTTTGCGGGTTTTTACGACAAAAAATCCTGGAGTCTTGATTGGTCAAAGCTTGTGAAAGAAATTAAAAAATTCGGTATCCGCAACAGCTACACGACGGTTATCGCGCCCACCGGTTCTATTTCAATGATTGCCGGATGTTCTTCCGGTATAGAGCCGCTTTTTTCTTTGGCGTTTGAAAAAAATGTTTCCGTGGGTTCCTTTTATTATATTGACCCCGTTTTTGAACGGGCAATGCTCAGAGAAGGCCTTTTTGACGAAATGCTCGTAAGGGATGTTGTAGTCAACAATGGTTCAATAACAAAAATTTCTTACATTCCACCAAGATTTAAAAAAATATTCGTCGCCGCGCACGATATCAGTCCCGAAGACCATGTAAAAACATTGGCGTCTTTTCAAAAATGGGTTGATTCTTCAATCTCCAAGACTAATAATTTTCCCTTTGAGGCAGTGGTGGAAGATAGATCGGAAGAGCACACGTCTGAACTCCAGTCACACTGATATATCTCGTATGCCGTCTTCTGCTTGAAAAAAAAAAAGAAAAAATACAATCTCCCGCCCTCAATTACCACATCGCCTTCGTTACATCACAATTTCTTATCATACCACCAC
>CAJVWH010000003.1 GCA_913009575.1 uncultured bacterium | reverse complement strand
AAATGTTATAAGGTGGATGAACTGAATAGTTGGATGAATAACGATATAGGTAAAGAAGGCCAGAATAGAAAATCGCAATTCTTACATTTATATTTTTTGTTTATGTTTTTTTTTTCAAGCAGAAGACGGCATACGAGATATATCAGTGTGACTGGAGTTCAGACGTGTGCTCTTCCGATCTAAAGTGTCGCGGAAAATGTTATGATTATGCGTAATAATAATTACAACCGCGCAACCGCAATCAATTAAACGATGAAATTTTTTAAGAAAAAATGGGTGATGGCGATACTTATCATATTAAGTATCTTTTTATTAATTTATCTGGCGGTTGTCGTCAAACTGGCATGGGAAGGATATCAAAGACAAAAAGCCGTTGATAATTTTCAGGCATCCATTGAAAAACCGTTCAGAGAGGATGTCTATGGCGGCAAAACCCCGGAACAAACCTGGGCGATGTTTTTGGACGCCCTTAAAAAGGGAGATATTGATTTGGCAAGTAAATATTTTGTAGTTGACAAGCAAGCAGAGTGGAAAGAAAAAATAAAAACTATTATGGATAAAGGGAAACTAAATACCATTTTGAAAAATTTTTCAACTTTTGAGAAAGAAGGTGGAATACAAAACGATAAAGCATATTACCATATAAAAATGCCATTCCCAGAATCAGAGAGCGGTTTTATTTATTCACCGGTTGTTTTCTATCTTAACCCTTACACGAAAGTATGGAAAATCATAATACTTTAATATGAATAAAATTTACAAAAAATTAATTATATCAATTTTTGCCTTTTTATCACTAGGTGCGATTATATTTATATCCAATAATATTTTTGCGTATTCCACTAACAACACACATCCCTTTTTGACTGAGAAAATAGCGAAGTTCCATAATTTGAAAGACAAAAAGAACAAAATTTCTCCCAAGGAAATCAAATGGATGAAAGAGGGTTCAATAGAGGAAGATGAGCCTCCGAGATGGATTAACCATTTTTACGACCCGGTTCACAATATCGGATGGACGGGCAAGCATTACGGAAATCTTTCGGAAAGCGAGGGCTACAAAACGGGGGCGAGTATGGCTCCCAAACCGCCAATCGCTTCCATTGAATGGGCCGTGAACCAAGAATATCAAGCCGCCTACGGAAGGCAATACGGCAACAGGACTTGGCAAAAAGCCATAAAATCATATATTGACGGAAACAAGAGAATGGCTTTTCTGGCGTTGGGGGACATTTTGCATCTCATTGAAGATTTAAGCGTGCCGGCGCACACTAGAAACGATTCCCACCCGGGGCTTGCCGGAGATCCCGGCAGCCCCTACGAGGATTACGCGAAAGACACCACTAATTTCCATGAAGAGGAAGTAACTGTTGTTAATGACTTGATTAAGAAAAACAAAGCGATTCCCGATTTTGAAAAACTTTCGGACGCTTTCAATTACTTGGCGGATTATTCAAACGAAAATTTCTTTTCCGAGGACACGATAAATAATGATGATTTTCAGAAGCCGGATTTGGGAAGATTGGAGGAAAAAATAAAAAATATTTCTGGTAAAGACAAAAAATTTCTTTTTGATCCTTTAAATAAAATGTTTTTGGCAAAAGTTGTGGCACATAAAAACTATACTCTACAAGACAAATCTCTCGTCCTTCCCTCGTATTTTTCCCACCTTGTTCCAAAAGCCGTCCTCACTGCCGCGGGCGTGATTGATTTATTTTTTAGGGAAGTTGAGAAATACAAAAAGAACCCGGAGTTACTTGAACCTATTGTTGGAAATTCCAATGAGCCGATTATTCAAGCGCTTAAATCCGCGCCTAAAATTATCGTCATAAAGATTAATGATTTTCTGGACAAAGCTGTAGTTTCCGTGGAGGTTTCCGGATATAAGGCAGCCAAGAGAGCCAAGAAAGAAATTACCGGAGCGGCAAAAATTTTGAAAAAAAATATTCAAAAACAAAAACCGCCCATCGCCCCTTCTCAAATCGTGGCGGCGGCGGGGAATATTGCTCCGGCGCCAAGACCGGTTAAACCCATAAAGCCGAAACCGAGCATTGTAAAACCAAAACAGCCCGGCAAAAAAACAAACGGCGGCGCCGGCATACCGAAATTCAAATACATTCCACCTTATCCCGGATTTGGCGGAGGCGGGGGCGGTGGTTCCACATCTTCCGGCAATTCCGGCAAATCGGGCAATTCCGGCAATTCCGCCCCCGCCGGTGGTTCCGAGTCCGGCGGTCAGCCGGAATCCGAAAATAATTCGCCCCCTACGCAATCCGACACCACTCCCCCCGCCGCCCCGATAATAATTTCACCCGCCGATTTTTCACAAATTTTCACCTCCCCGGACATTGTTTTTTCGGGAACGGCGGAGGCGTCGTCAACAATTTCCACGGATTTTAATTCAGCCACAACCAGTGTTGATTCAAATGGCGCGTGGTCGTTAGCGCTTTCATTTAACCAAGGGAGCACGACTGTTGATTTTTTCAGCGCCGACCCCGCCGGTAACATTTCCAGCTCAACCGAAGTTTCCCTTTTTGTTGATTCAGAGGCGCCGGATGTTTCCCTTGCCATTTCAGAATGCTCGGATTCACTTTCAAGCGAAGTCTGCCTTGTCGCCACCACCACTCTAAACATTTCATGGTCGTCAAGCGCGGCCGACCTTTCGTTTTTCTCGGTTAACGACAACGGCGCGTTTTCCACCACCACCGCCACATCGACAACGGTTGTCGATGGCGGGGATGATTTGCTATATTCTTTCGGCGTTTCGGCGTGCGACATTGCCGGCAATTGTTCCGCCACCTCCACGCGCGCGGCGGAAATTTCAACAATGCCGATTGTCATCAACGAGGTGGCGTGGGCGGGAACCGCCACCTCAAGCGCCGACGAATGGATTGAATTATATAATCGCACCGCGCGCGCGGTAGATTTAAGCGGCTGGACGCTTCGCGCGGAAGACGGAGTTCCATATTTAAACCTTTCGGGAATTATTCCCGCGAACGCTTATTACTTAATTGAACGCGGCGACGATAATACCGTAAGCGATATCGCGGCGGACATAACGGTTCCTTTTAGCGGAATTGGAACCGGTTCGGGACTGGGCAATAGCGGCGAATCCTTGATTCTCTCCCGCGCTTCAACGACAATTGACCGGACAGCCGTGACATGGACGGGGCAATGGCCCGGTGGCAGCGGTAATCGCCATTATACAATGGAAAGATACGACCCGAATATTCCGGGCGGCGATATCGCGAATTGGGGGACGAACAATGGCGTTATTGCAAATGGCAAAGACGCCGCCGGCAATCCCCTTAACGGCACGCCCAAGGCAAGGAACAGTGTCAATTATCTTGTAAATAAAGGCCGAGAAATAAATTCAGATATTACGCTCACAAAAGAAAACAGCCCTTATCTTGTTGATAATAATATCCAAAATTTTCAATCGGGAGCGGTTTTAAAAATTGAGTCCGGAGTGGTGGTTAAGTTTTATAATGACGCCGGCTGGAGGTTTATTGGAAATTCCAAGATAATCGCGCGCGGAACCGAAAGTGAACCGATTGTTTTCACAAGTTTTTATGATGACGAATATGGCGGAGATATGAGTAATGACGCCACTTCAACCTCTCCGAATCCGGGCAATTGGTATGGGATTAAAATTAAATCGGGAGACGGCTCCTTGTTGGAACACACGATTTTCAGGTACGGGGGCAAATATTATTCCGGAGGACCGGGTCTGGGGACAGCCGATTTAACCGTGGAGGATTGTTCGCTTTCCGTTTCCGATTCGGTTTTTGAGCGTTCAGAGGTTTACGGATTAAAATTATTCAACTCCGGTTCATCCGTTTCAAACAATAATTTCAGAAATAATAACGCTGTTGGAGATCCGGCCGGATATGACGGCGCTGTTTTTGTCCTGGGTGGAGCTCCGGCAATTAAGAATAATATCTTTAAGGGAAACGCGCGAGGAATTGTTTTGGGCGGTTCCAAGGCGCTTGTTGATTCCAATCTTTTTGATTTAAACAGTAGAGAGGCAATTTATTCTTTTAACAGCCCGGAAAATGTTTTCATAAACAATTCCGGAGAGAACAACACCGTAAATGGCATACTTCTTTCCGGGGACATAACGATAAAAAATTCTACCACGACTCTTGAAATTAACAAGTTGCCCTATGTAATGAATGATTTTAATGTCGGCGTGGTTGCCAGTTCAACACTTGTGGTTCCCGCCGGAATCATATTAAAGGCGTCGGCGGCCGGATTAAATGTGTTTGGAAATTTGATTGTTGAAGGAGAAAATGCGGGCGACATTACTTTTACTTCCTTTTATGATGACAGCGTTGGAGGGGATACGAACAACGATGCCACTTCAACAGCGCCGGGCGCCGGCCAGTGGAAGGGCATTTGGATGAAGCCGGGAAGTTATTCTGACATCAGGGGCGCCGCTTTCAAATACGCGGACACGGCGCTCATTTATGAAAATTCGCCGATAAATCTTGAAAATGTTGAATTTTTCAGCAACAACGCCACCACCACGCTAAAATAGGGGTTGACATTAAAGTTATTAGGGTGTACATTGGGGGTACAGTCGCAGACAATAGGCGGTCGGGAGAAAAACGGCATAAGCCCTATCAAGACAAAGTAAGGTAGTTTTTTGCGGCTTTTGGCCGCATTTTATTATGCCAATCACCAAACAAAAAAAGGAAGAGATATTAAAAGGACTGCAAGAAAAGCTGAAAGGAGCAAAAATCATTATTTTTGTTAATTTTCATGGTTTAAATGTATCCAGAGCCAGTGAGTTGAGAGTGATATTGCGAAATATTGGTTCGGAATACACTGTTGCCAAAAAGACCTTGATTAAAAAAACTCTGAGCCAATTCGGGTTTGAAGGAGAGATTCCTTCTCTGGACGGAGAAGCCGCCATGGCTTTTTCAGAATCGGACCCGATAGGACCAGCGAGGGAATTAAATAGTTTCGCAAAAAAAAATAATATTAAAATTTTGGGTGGAGTTTTTGAAAATAAGTTTATCGGAAGTGAAACGGTTGTAATGCTCGCCAACATTCCTCCCAGAGAAATTTTACTGGGTCAGTTTGCCAATGTCATCAATTCTCCGATACAGGGAGTGGTAGGCGTCTTGCAGGGAATTCTTAGAAACTTCGTTGGAGTTTTAAGCGAAGCGCAGAAAAAAAGGTCGTAAAATTTAATTTTTAATTTCAAATTTTTAATTTTGTAAATAATGTTTTAATTTCCTAATGTTTAAAAAATTTTATCATTTAGAAATTGTTTAAACATTACAAAATTAAGAATTAAAAAATTGTAAAATTATGAGCGAAGAGAAAGAAATAAAAATTGAAATACCGGAGAAGTTCAAAAAAATCGTGGAGCAAATAGAGCAAATGTCCGTTCTTGATTTATCCAAGCTCGTGAAGCTTTTGGAGGAAAAGTTTGGCGTTTCGGCCCAAGCGGTGGCAGTTGCCGCGGCTCCGGCGGCCGGGGAGGGCGAAGCGGTTGAAGAAAAATCTTCTTTTGATGTTGAACTGAAAAGCGCGGGCGAGCAGAAAATCCAGGTAATCAAGGCATTGAGAGACGCGCTTGGTCTCGGTCTTAAAGAGGTGAAAGATTTGGCTGACAGCGCTCCGGTTGTCGTTAAGGAGGGGCTGGATAAAAAGTCCGCTGAAGAACTGAAGGTAAAATTGGAGGAAGCCGGAGGGGTTGTTGAATTGAAATAGCGGAAAATGCTATAATAAACGCATGCCGACAGGTGTATTGGAAAAATTATTTGATTCTACAGCTAGAATTAAGATTATTCGTCTATTTTTGCTGAATTCTGACACGCTTTTTGCTCCCAAGGATATTTCCCGCAGATGCAAGGTTCTTCCTGTTGTTGCAAGGAGAGAGATTTCTCTTTTGAAGAAGATTGATTTTATAAAGCAAAAAACGGAGTCCATTGATGATTTAATCAAACTTAAAAACGGGAAAATCAAAAATAAGAAGAAGAAAATTCAAGGATTAAGATTGAATGGATTTTTTCCTTTTCTTCGCCCGTTAAAGAATCTTGTCCTTAATGCCGCTCCGATTGACAGAACCAAAATACTAAAATCATTTAAGTCGGCGGGAAGAATGAAATTAATAATTCTTTCGGGAATTTTTATCCAATCCGACGAGAGTAGAGTGGATTTGCTTTTGGTTGGCGATGCGATAAAGAAAGGAATTTTGGAACGGATTTTAAGAAATATGGAGGCGGAAATAGGAAAAGAATTAAGTTATTCGGTTTTTGGCACCAAGGATTTTTTGTATCGTTTTGGAATGTATGACCGTTTTGTGCATGATATTCTTGATTATCCACATGAGGAGATTCTCAATAGGTTGGATATCTGATAAAATAGATACAGTGGTCGATTATAGAGTTATTACGCGTAATAATTTTATCAATTTAAATAATCAATAAAATTATGGTGCAAACTTGGAGTGAAATATTGGCTGTTTCTTTCCAGCAGTTATGGGAAGGTGTAATTGCGTTTATTCCAAAACTTGTCATTGCCTTGGCAATATTTATTATTGGCTGGGTGATTGCGGTGGCTTTAGGAAGGTTGGTTTCTCAGATTGTGAGGGCTTTCAAAGTTGATCGCGCCCTTAAAGCAATAGGCGCCGAGGAAACTTTGTCAAAAGCGGGTTTCCGCCTTGACGCAGGCGCTTTCATTGGAGGTCTCGTCAGATGGTTTTTTATAATCGTCTTTTTGGTGGCATCCATTGATGTTTTGGGGTTGAATCAGGTTAATTCTTTCCTACGCAATGTCGTTTTGCTTTATTTGCCTAATGTTATTGTCGCAGCTCTTATTTTGGTTGTGGCGGCATTTATTGCCGACGTAATGAAAAGAATTGTAGTGGGTTCGGCTAAGGCCGCCGATGTTCCTTCACCTAATCTTCTTGGAGGAATTACCAAATGGGCAATTTGGGTTTTTGCCATTTTGGCGGCGCTGTACCAGCTTGGAATTGCGGGAGTTTTCGCCCAGACATTATTTACAGGATTCGTGGCGATGCTTTCCATTGCCGGCGGTCTGGCGTTCGGACTTGGCGGAAAAGAGGCGGCTTCTCAATATCTGGCAAAATTGCGAAAGGATATAGGAGGAAACAGAGAATAATCCGATTGGAATTTGTCCACAGTCAACCCCGGCTTTGCGCCGGGGTTGACTTGTTTTTTGGCAGGTATATAATGTAAACAAGATATGAGTAGAGGAAAAAAATATCAATTTTGGAAGCGGAAAGCATAGCTGCGTTTTGTGGTTGTTGTGCCTCAAAAAACCGCTTCTCAAGGGCGGTATTTTTATTTCGTTTAGAAATTTCGCAAAGTATAAGTCTTGCAAAAATTATTCTGAATGGCAGATTATTATTATTCGCAGAGAAAAGATAAAGATTTATTTCTAACGGAATTTAATTCCCGAATGAATGAACTTTGACAATTTAAAGAATCAAATTTACCCTTTGCCGGTTGTGTTTCAACTGGTGGAGGGGCAGGTAAATCCCGTTAGAAAAACGACATCTTAAGCTGTTTCTAATGGGATAAAAAAGCATTAAAAACAAAGACAGACAAAAAACAAATATACAAATTTCCTAATAGGAAAATTAAGGGCGTATGGTGGATGCCTTGACTTGAAGAGCCGATGAAGGACGTAGTGTGGCTGCGATAAGCCTCGGGGAGCCGCCTAGCAGGCTTTGATCCGGGGATCTCCGAATGGGGAAACCTGCTGCGGGTAAACCTGCAGCATTCCGAGCAATCGGAATGGGAACCCAGGGAAGTGAAACATCTCAGTACCTGGAGGAAAAGAAAACAATGTATTATTCCCTAAGTAGTGGCGAGCGAAAAGGGAACAGCCCAAACCCGGCCGCACCTCACTGTGTTCGGCACGGAATTTTCAATTTTTAATTTAAAATTTAGAAATTCCGCCCGAGCGTAGCGAGGTGCGGCCGGGGGTTGTAAGACAACAGCGCAGTTTTCATTAACTGGAAAGTTACAAAATTATTTTGTTAGTTGAATTTTGCTGGAAAGCGAAGCCAAAGAGGGTAATAGCCCCGTAAGCGAAAACAAAATTATCTTTCTTGCTGTTGATCTTGAGTAACTCGAGGAAAGAATGCCTCGAGCGAATCAGGGAGCACTAACTCCCAAGGCTAAATACTCTTCAAGATCGATAGTGAACAAGTACCGCGAGGGAAAGGTGAAAAGAACCCCGGTGAGGGGAGTGAAATAGAACCTGAAACCATATGTCTACAAGGAGTCGAAGCGTTTGCTTCGCTGTGCGCTTAATTTTCAATTATAAATTTTTAATTTTCAAACAATTTCCAATGATATAATTTTAAAATTAAGAAATTAAATCATTGTTTAGAAATTGAGAATTAAAAATTAGAAATTGGAGCGTGAAGCGAAGCGAGCGCGACGGCGTGCCTATTGAAGAATGAGCCAACGAGTCCAAGTATATAGCTTGTCTAAGCCCGAGAGGGCGGAGGCCTAGCGAAAGCGAGTGTGAATAGCGCGTTTGTTCCGTTTACGGAACATGCTATATGCTTGGGACCCGAAGCCAGGTGAACTTGCCATGGGCAGGGTGAAGTTCCGCGAAGGCGGGATGGAGGCCCGAACCGGTTGGTCGTTCAATTCCATCGGATGACCTGTGGCATGGAGTGAAAAGCTAATCGAACTTGGTAATAGCTGGTTCTCTCCGAAATAGCTTTTGGGTTAGCGTCAAGCGTTCCCTTTGGGGGTAGAGCTACTGGATGGATGGAACAGGGGGAAACCTCGTCTATTCAATCAAACTCCGAATACCAAAGGTTAAAGCTTGGCAGTTAGACTGTGGGGGCTAAGCTCCATTGGTCAAAAGGGAAACAGCCCAGATCTCAATCTAAGGTCCCTAAATGCATACTAAGTGTACTTAAGGAGGTAAAATTTCTCAGACAACGAGGAAGTTGGCTTAGAAGCAGCCATCTTTTAAAGAAAGCGTAATAGCTCACTCGTTAAGAGGTTTTGCGCCGAAAATAATCGGGACTAAGTATGCTACCGAAGGTGAGGGCTTGATCACATCTCATTGTATTCGATGAATTTCTAATTTTCAAACAATGATTAAATGCCTAAATTTTAAAAATTAAATCATTAAATTATTGGAAATTGTTTGGAAATTAAAAATTACAAAATTGAAAATTTGAACATTGAACATGGTGAGATGTGATTGAGCGGTAGGAGAGTATTTATAACTGCTGTGAAGCCTACGGGGTGACCCGGGGTGGAGCGTTATGAAGCAAGAATGTTGGCACAAGTAACCACAATCCCGGTGAGATTACCGGGACGCCGAAAGCCTAAGGTTTCCTTGGCAATGGTGATCATCCAAGGGTTAGGCGGGCCTAAGGCGATGGAGAAATCCGAAGCCGATGGACAGACGGTTAATATTCCGTCCCTTTCTCAATTTTTCGACGGGGTGACGAAGCTCTGTAAATGGGGCATGTTATTGGATTCATGTTCCTTGCGTGAGGATGCGTTGCAGGTAAATCCACAACGCGCTTTCGGGCAAATCCAAGCGTTGGGAAAATTTTCTGTTTCGGCAGGAAAAATCTCATTGAGCGGGCTTCCAAGAAAAACCTCTAGAGCTAAGATTGGGAAAACCGTACCGTAAACCGACACAGGTAGGCAGGTCGAGAAGACCAAGGCGAACGGGTGAGTGCTTTCTAAGGAACTCGGCAAAAAAGCACCCGTAACTTCGGAATAAGGGTTGCCAGACCGTACCTCATTGCATTCGGCACGGAATTTTTAATTATTAATTTTAAATTTTTAAACAATTTTCTAATGTTTTAATTTTTAAGCATTGGATAATTAAGGTTTATTTAGAAATTAAGAATTAGAAATTATAAATTCCGCCCGAGCGTAGCGAGGTGCGGTTTGGCCGCAGCGAAAGTACCCCTGGCGACTGTTTATCAAAAACACAGCTCCCTGCGAACTCGCAAGAGGATGTATAGGGGGTGACGCCTGACCAATGCCGGAAGGTTAAATATTGCGGGTCTTTGACTTCGGTCGGAGGCTGAGCGATATAAGCCCCGGTGAATGTCGGCGATAACTATAATCGTCCTAAGGTAGGAAAGCTGCCTTAGTAAAATTCGGCTATATGCTGGAAAATCCGTCTCCTAAAAGGGGTGTAGTATTCGGCGCTACCTTTACTACATATTAGATAAAGGTAAAAATGCGTCCGGTGCGGATAATCAGCAGGGAAGTCCTCTGTCCATTTATATGGATATGACCCCTCAGAGACCATACGCCGAATCCACCAATAGGTGGAAAGATATGGTCCGAACTGCATGGCGACATGCAGAAGCAGGCAGAAATGACCTGCTCCGCAACAAATACATGAAAGTAATTTGTCGCGAAGTAACAAATTTAAGCGTAATTCCTTGTCGGGTAAGTTCCGACGTGCACGAAAGGCGTAACGACTGGGGGACTGTCTCGGGAAGCAGCCCGGTGAAAATGCAATGGGGGTAAAGATGCCCTCTACCTGCAGCTAGACGAAAAGACCCCGGAAGCTTTACTATAGCTTGGTATTGAGTTTAAGTTTTAAATGCGTAGCATAGGCGGGAGGCTTTGAAATTTCGGTTTTGGCCGGAATGGAGCCGCCAGTGAAATACCGCCCTTTTGAAATTTAAATTCTAACCTGTTCCGTAAAACGGAGCGGAGACAGTGCCTGGTGGGTAGTTTGAGTGGGGCGCTCTCCTCCCAAAAAGTAACGGAGGAGTCTATTAAGGTCAGCTAGGCGCGGATGGAAACCGTGCTGATAGTGTAATGGCATAAGCTGGCTTGACTGCGAGACGGACATGTCGAGCAGGCGCGAAAGCGGAGCATAGTGAACCGAACGTTCGCATTAGATGCGGCGCAGGATTAACGGATAAAAGCTACTCCGGGGATAACAGGCTGGTACCGCCTAAGAGTTCATATCGACGGCGGTGTTCGGCACCTTAACATATCGGGGTGCCTAGAATAGTAATATTCTACAAGAAAAATTTGGCTTATAACGGTGGACTCCATAACTAAAATCAGCCATAATGCGGTTATGGACAATACCGTGGGAAGTCTAACTCAATTACAAAAATCGGTTATTTTAGGATCGATTTTAGGTAACGGGCATATTAGAATAATGCCCGGGCGAAAAAACGCATTTTTAGAAATTAATCATTCCATAAAAGCGAAGGAATATGTTGATTGGAAATTTTCAATTTTAAAGGATATTTGCAAATCTGCTCCGAAAGCAAGAAAAAACGGTAAAGATAAAACAGCATATCGCTTTTTTACTCAACAGCATAAAAAAATTACGGAATTAATAAAAAAATTTTACAAGAATGGAAAGAAAGTAATTTCTTCCGACTTAAAATTAGACCCTGTAATTCTTGCTGTTTGGTTTATGGATGACGGAAGTAAATCAAGAAAATCGGATGTCTATCTAAACACGCAACAGTTCAGTTATTTGGATCAAAAAAGGCTTTTGCACTTATTGCGCCAAATGGGGCTGAAAGCGCGTTTGAATCGTGATAAAAGTTATTATCGCATCAGGTTTTTGAAAGAAAGTATTCCTGGATTAAATCGCATTATTGATGAGTATATTATTCCATCAATGAGATACAAATTGAGTTATGACCCCGTAGAGACTCATCCGCCGCGGCGGATGGAGCCCTCCAAATGCGGAGGGCTAAGACGCCAACTTCCCACTCCGTTGAAAAATGGAAGGAAGAAGATATAGTCCACACCATTAGCAATAATGGATAAATGTACGATGTCGGCTCAACCTATCCTGGGGCTGGAGAAGGTCCCAAGGGTTTGGCTGTTCGCCAATTAAAAGGTTACGCGAGCTGGGTTCAGACCGTCGTAAGACAGGTCGGTCTCCTATCTGCTGCAGGCGTTGATTCTTGAGGAGATTTTTTCCTAGTACGAGAGGACCGGAAAGAACTAACCTCTGGTGTACCAGCTGTTCCGCCAGGAGCAACGCTGGGTAGCTATGTTGGGAAGGGATAACCGCTGAAAGCATCTAAGCGGGAAGCCCACTCCAAGATTAGGAATCGTAGATGCGTGGAAGATGACCACGTTGATAGGCTCTAGGTGTAAGCGCAGTAATGCGTGTTTGATTCGTTTGCAAGTGAACTGATTATTGTTGAGGCCTTCGGGCTGAGATGGTGTCAGTCCGCCACAGGCGGATTTAGCCGAGGAGTACTAATAATCGTCTTCCTATTAGGAAATTTGTATGTTTGAATGTTTTTAAAATTTGAAATTAAATATTTTGTTCTGGTGATTTGGCGCGATGGCAACACCTGTTCCCATTCCGAACACAGAAGTTAAGCATCGTAGTGCTGATGATACTCGCAAGGGGAAAGTAAGCAATCGCCAGAACAAAATATTTAATTTCAAATTTTACCGAGGGGACATAAAAGTGGAATGTGGTGATGATGCTCAAATAGGGAAAGTAACCAGCCATTTGGTTATGGGTTTTAATTTTGCTTAATTTTTTGTATTATAAAGTTATGCCCATTCCTTGGACAGTAAAAAGGCAGATTACTATTTTTTTTGTTTTCGGCGCAATAGTGGTGTTTGCGGTTGTTTTGGTGATAATTCTTGTCTCAAAACCGACCTGTTTTGACAATAAGCAAAACCAGAATGAACTGGGTATTGATTGCGGCGGTTCCTGTAAACCATGCCTTGGAGAGGTGAAAAACCTTATAGTTGTTTGGAGCAAAGCGTTCAAATTGGAAAATGGCAAGTATGATGCTGCTGCTATAGTTAAAAATCCCAACCTTTTTGTCGGTATTCATGCCCTTAAATATAAATTTAAACTTTATGACAGCGACAATGTACTTGTTGCTGTTCGTGATGGGGAAACTTTTATAAATCCCGGAGAAGATTATGTAATTTTTCAAGCAAATATTGATGTTGGAGAGCGCATTCCCGTGCGCGCCTTTGTTGAATTTGAGAAAAATCCGAAATGGGAAAGGATAGAAAAAGAAAAACCGCAAATTGTGGTTTCCAAAAAAGATTTTACCAATGAGCCATTCCCGCGTCTAATTATTGAAATTAGCAATAAATCATTTGATCCCGTAAAAAATTTGTCAATTGCCGCCGTTCTTTTTGATGAAGAGGGTAATGCAATCGGTGCCAGTGCCACTTCGGTGGAATCCGTAAACGGCAATTCATCAAGGCAAACCGCCCTTACTTGGCCAGTGCCGTTTTCGCGGCCGCCTGCCTCAACAAAAATATTTTTGAGAACAAATCTTACGCATGATAATTAAAAAATTTTTCCATATTGATTGGATACTTTTGCTTTCCACACTTCCTCTTCTCGCGGCCGGACTTATTACTATGCGCGCTATTGGCGGCGGAGACAATCATTTTTTCTCAAGACAAATTATATGGATTACAATTTCTTTGGTGTTGTTTTTTTTATTCAGTCTCGTTGACTGGCGTTTTTTGAGAAAAGGGGAGGTGCTTATGCTTTTTTGGGCAATTACAATTGCCGTTTTGCTCGCTCTTTTGTTGATTGGCAGAGTTATACGTGGCGCCGCTTCATGGATTGCCCTTCCCTTTTTTGCTATTGAGCCGTCAGATCCCGCTAAGTTGCTTATTATTCTCATTTTAGCAAAATATTTTTCTGGGAGGCATATTGAAATTAAACATATTCGCCATATTATCGTCTCAGGACTTTATGTTTTTCTTCCCGCGGTGCTTATTTTTTCCCAACCTGATTTTGGTTCGGCCATTATACTTTTTTTTATTTGGTTGGGGATGATAATGGCTTCAGGGGTAAGTAAAAAACATCTCCTACTTGTTTTTTTGGTAATCGTTCTTGTTTTCGGTGTATCTTGGTTTTTTGTCTTCAAGCCGTATCAAAAGGAACGGGTAGTCACTTTCTTGCACCCCCTCAAAGATGTACAGGGGACCGGTTATAACGCTTATCAGTCAACGATTGCCGTTGGGTCGGGGCGTGTTTTTGGAAAAGGGATTGGCTTCGGAACACAGTCGCGGCTTAATTTTTTACCAGAGCATCAGACTGATTTTATTTTTGCGGCTTTCGCTGAGGAGTGGGGCTTGGTTGGCGTGATTTTTATTTTTATTTTTTTTAGTATCATTATATGGCGTATATTAAAAATCGCTTTTTTGGGCCGAAATAATTTTGAGTCTTTTTTTGGTATTGGAATGGCGATTTTTTTGGTATCACATTTTGCGATACACATAGGAATGAATATCGGATTGCTTCCGATTACCGGCATCACAATGCCTTTTATGAGTTATGGTGGTTCTCATATGCTTACGATTTTCGCCGGTTTGGGAATTTTAATGGGAATGCGCCGCTACAGCCGGCAGTCTTATCGTGAAGATTCCATGCTGGAGTTATTGGGAGCGTAAAATTCCGCCATTTATGCTTTAAGACCGGGTAATATTGCAAAAAAGCTGAAGATATTATAAGATAGACATCAATGGCAAAATATAGAGTTATTGCGATTTCAATTTTGATAGTCGGCATGGCAATCGGCTATTTTGATGTTCTTCACGTTGTCAATCCCGAATCAATTCTTTCCCGTCCGTTTAAACTGGGGCTTGATTTGCGCGGGGGTGTGCATCTTGTTTATGAGGCGGATATTTCAGCGATTAAGCCATCGGAAATTTCAGGCGCAATGGATGGCCTGAGAGATGTCATTGAGAGGCGTATAAACTTTTTTGGAGTTGCTGAACCGCTGGTACAAGTGGAGGAAAAAGGCATTTTAAAAACCGCGCAAAACAAGGATTATCGCCTTATTGTTGAACTTCCGGGAGTTACGGATGTAAATCAGGCGATAAAAATGATAGGCAGGACGCCTTTTCTTGAATTCCGTCTGGAAAATCCGGACATAAAAATAAACCAGGATACGGCGTTGGATAAAGCTTATTTGCCTACTGGCTTAACCGGAAGATTTCTTAAAAAGGCGCGCCTTGATTTTAATCAAACGACTTTTGAACCGGAAGTTTCCATTGAGTTTAACTCCGAAGGGACGAAAATTTTCGCCAAAATCACAAAAGCAAACATAGGCAAACGGCTGGCGATTTTTCTGGACGGCGCGCCCATAAGCACGCCGGTTATAAGGAGTGAAATCACGGGCGGCAAGGCGCAGATTACCGGCCAGTTTACCGCCAAAGAGGCAAAAATTTTGGTCCAGCGGCTTAACTCGGGAGCCTTGCCTGTGCCGATAAGTTTAATTTCCCAACAAACTATCGGCCCGACTCTTGGAGAAAAAGTTTTGTTTAAAGGTGTTAGAGCAGGGCTTTATGGGATTATTTTGGTGGCCCTCTTTCTTATTTTTTGGTACCGTCTTCCCGGTTTGATTTCGGTTATCGCTTTGGCAATTTATACCGCCTTAGTGTTGGCAGTTTTTAAGCTCATTCCGGTTACTCTCACTTCTGCGGGTATTGCCGGCTTTATTTTGTCGGTTGGAATGGCGGTTGACGCCAACATACTTATTTTTGAAAGAATGAAAGAAGAACGCGCCGCGGGCAAGGCGATTGGCACCGCCATTACTGAAGGGTTTTCCCGCGCATGGCTTTCCATTCGCGACTCAAACGCTTCAAGTTTGATTTCATCAGGTATACTTTATTGGATGGGCACCAGTATGGTTAAGGGTTTTGCCCTCACACTCGGCATAGGAGTTTTAATCAGTATGCTGTCGGCAATTACCATCAGCAGGACATTTTTGATGGCGTTGGGCGTGAAGGGTGAAAACAAAATTAGCGGATTTTTAATGGGGAGCGGCATAAAATAATATGGGAATTATTAAACACAGAAAAATTTGGTACAGTATTTCAGGATTGCTTGTGGCGGCAAGCGTATTTTCTGTTTTTTATTTCGGTTTGAATTTTGGTATTGATTTTACCGGTGGTTCTTTAGTGGAAGTGGAATATAAAACCGTTCGTCCTCCAATGGCGGAATTGCAAATAAAAATTAAAAAACTTGACTTTAAAAACGTTATCTTACAGCCCGCGGGAGAAAAAGGTCTTATCGCCCGTTCAAGAAACCTTACCAAAAAAGAACACGCTGAATTGCTTTCTTCGCTCAGTTCTTCTGGCGAATTGACTGAAGTTCGTTTTGATTCAATTGGCCCGATTATCGGCAGGGAGTTGCGCCAAAAATCTTGGATTGCTCTCGCTTTGGTGGTCTTGATGATTATTTTTTATATTGCTTTTGTTTTTCGCAAAGTTTCAAGACCGGTGTCTTCTTTTAAATTTGGCTTAATGGCTATTGTAGCGTTGACGCACGATGTAATGATTCCACTCGGCGCCTTCGCCGTGCTTGGAAAATATTTCGGGGCTGAAGTGGATGTTTTATTTGTCACCGCACTTCTCACCATTCTTGGTTTTTCGGTCCACGATACGATTGTTGTCTTTGACAGGGTGAGGGAAAATCTTCACAGGGGCATAGGCAATGATTTTGAAGGAACAGTCGGAATCAGTGTCAATCAAACGATTACCCGTTCAATAAACACCTCTTTGACGGTTCTCCTTGTGTTGGGAGCCATCTTTTTCTTTGGCGGAGAAACGACAAGATTTTTCTCATTGGCGCTTATTATCGGCGTTGCCGCCGGAACTTATTCCTCAATTTTTATTGCGTCACCTTTGCTGGTGACCATCTATAAATTTCAAAAGAGGCGAAAAAAATAATCTTAAATCGTTAAATAATTCCAACGAATTATGCCACTTCCTCGCCGTCTCCGGAATTTGGTATAATCTTATTTTTATTTTTCTTGACATCAGAATTCTCTGGGTATACAATGATAAGGTACTGAAAAGACGGCGCGCACTTTGAAAAATTTCTCGTTTGAGATTTTTTGGTTTCTTACGGGATAAATATAGATTCATCTATTGTAATATTTTTTCTTTTGTTCCGTTCTAGTTTTGCTCGCCTTTGGCGAGCGAACATTTTTTGAGAGTTTGATCCTAGCTCAGGACGAACGCTGGCGGCGTGGAGAAGGCATGCAAGTCGAGCGGTCCGATTTCGGTCGGACAGCGGCAGACGAGGTAGTAACACGTAGGCACCTGCCCTCAAGTCAGGGATAACTGCGGGAAACCGTAGCTAATACTTGATGGTCCCCAAGGGGTAAAGATTTATCGCTTGAGGATGGGCCTGCGCGCTATCAGCTTGTTGGTAAGGTAATGGCTTACCAAGGCTATGACGGCTAGGGGGGGTGAGAGCCTGGTCCCCACCGATGGCACTGAGACACGGGCCATACATCTACGGATGGCAGCAGTCGAGAGTCTTCCACAATGGGCGAAAGCCTGATGGAGCGACGCCGCGTGCAGGATGAAGCCCTTCGGGGTGTAAACTGCTTTTATGGGTGAAAAATTTCGATGATATTAGCCCAAGAATAAGGGGTTGCTAAACTCGTGCCAGCAGCAGCGGTAATACGAGTACCCCGAGCGTTGTCCGGATTTACTGGGCGTAAAGGGTGTGTAGGGGGCCGTGTTAGTCCTTCCTTAAAAATTCCGGCTTAACCGGAAAAATGGGTTGGAAACGGCACGGCTTTGAGGATGCGAGAGATCTGTGGAACTCACGGTGTAGGGGTGAAATCCGTTGATATCGTGGGGAACACCAAAGGCGAAGGCAGCAGATTGGCGTATTCCTGACCCTGAGGCACGAAAGCGTGGGTAGCGAAGAGGATTAGATACCCTCGTAGTCCACGCCCTAAACGATGTTCACTGGCTATTCCGAGTATCGACCCTCGGAGTGGCGAAGCTAACGCGTTAAGTGAACCGCCTGGGAAGTACGAGCGCAAGCTTAAAACTCAAAGGAATAGACGGGGACTTGCACAAGCGGTGGATCATGTGGTTTAATTCGACGATAAACGAAGAACCTTACCAGGGCTTGAAATCCAGTCGACGGTTTTCCGAAAGGAATTCTTTCTCACAAGGACGGCTGGACAGGTGATGCATGGCTGTCGTCAGTTCGTGGTTTGAATTGTTCCCTTAAGTGGGTTAACGAACGCAACCCTCGTTGCCTGTTACAAGTGTCAGGCGAGACTGCCCCGTTATACGGGGAGGAAGGAGAGGATGACGCCAAGTCAGCATGTCCCTTTGACGCCCTGGGCTACACACATGATACAATGGTGCATACAGAGGGCCGCGAAGCCGTAAGGCGGAGCTAATCCCATCAAAGTGTACCCCAGTTCGGATTGAGGTCTGCAACTCGACCTCATGAAGTTGGAATCGCTAGTAATCGCGGGTCAGCTATACCGCGGTGAATACGTTCCCAAGTCTTGTACTCACCGCCCGTCACGTCAAGGAAGCCGGGAGTACCCGAAGTATCCTTTAATGGGTCCTAAGGTAAGTTCGGTGACAGGGACGAAGTCGTAACAAGGCACGGCTAGGGGAACCTGGTCGTGGATAACATTCAACTATTTACTCTTCGCCACGGCGGAGAGATAGTAGGTCGGTTCGCCTTCGGGCGAATAACGGTGTTGGCCGATGAGCCCGAAATCTCGGCCCCTCACTCCCGTACGGTTAACGGGGGGGACGGAACAGAAGAAAGAATATTCAATGAGTTCCCAAACCGCCGGCGCGTATTGCAAAACGACGGTTCTTTGGTATGATGGAAATGTATTTGTGCGCGTGGTAGGAATCGAACCTACGACCTCTATCTTATCAGGATAGCGTTCTACCATTGAACTACACGCGCTTACAAAATTTATCATAGCATAAAATTTTATGAATTTTCAAGGATTATTGCAATTTGAAATAATGGGTAATGCGGGCAAAGATTATCTGTTGGCTTTGGCGCTTTTAATCGGCGGATTGATTTTCTTGAAAATCTTCCGTGAAATTATTCTTGGTCGTTTAAAAAAGGCGGCGGAGAAAACAAAAACCGATTTGGACGATGTTTTGATAAAAATTATCCATGATATAACTCCTCCGTTCTACCTCATCGTCTCAATATACGCCGCGTTAAAATTTTTAAAAATGCCAAGTTTGGCGGAAAAGATTGTGGACGGCATTTTTATTCTGGCGGTAGTATTCCAGGCGGTCCGCGCCCTGCAGATTTTTATTGATTTTTGGGCGCAGAAATTTGTCAGCAGGGGAAGGGATGGAGAAACCAGAGATAAGTCAGCCGTAAAAAATATCAGTGCGCTTTTAAAAATTGTTCTTTGGGTTTTGGCGGGTCTCATAGTCCTTTCCAATTGGGGTTTTAACGTCACTTCGCTAATTGCCGGCTTGGGAATTGGCGGAATCGCCATTGCCTTTGCCCTCCAAAATGTCTTGGGGGATATTTTCAGCTCCTTTTCAATCCTTTTTGACAAACCATTCCAGGTTGGGGATTTTATTATAATTGGAGGAGATATGGGCGCGGTGGAAAAAATAGGAATTAAATCAACAAGAATAAGAACGCTTCAAGGGCAAGAACTGATTGTGTCAAACAGGGAGCTTACCGATACCCGCATTAACAATTACAAAAAAATGGAAAAGAGGAGAATCGTTTTTTCCTTTGGCGTGCTTTACGAAACTCAGACGGAAAAATTAAAAAAAATCCCCGAGATGGTGGAAGAAATTATCACCAAAGAAAAATTAGCGCAGCTTGACAGGGTTCATTTTAAGGAATTTGGAGATTTCAGTTTGAATTTTGAGGTTGTTTATTATATCGCCAGCCCCGATTATAGTGATTATATGAACACCCAGCAGTCCATCAATCTCGGCATTAAGGAGGCGTTTGAAAAAGAGGGAATAGAGTTCGCCTACCCAACCCAAACTTTGTTTATTAAAAAATAAAAAAAGATGCGATTTTGAAGCGATTGCCTTCATAGCGCGTCTTTTTGATTTGATATTTTTTTGAAATAGTGTAAGATAAGAGCGGATAAAATATTTAGGAGGTGAAAAGAGTGGAGGTTGGTATGGATGTAGAAGTTTTCATAATGGTAGATGAAGAAATTCTACCGGATGGCAGAATTAGAAGACTGACAAAAAGAATTTATTTTTGTCAGTCAAACTCACCGATATTACAGGTGAGAGAGGAGAGTGATAAATGGTAGAGAAATTCTAGAAAATTCTAGAAAAACAAAAAAGAAGTAAAAAAACTGATAGGATTGAGTGATTCACTCAATCCTTTTTTTTTCAAAAACTGGTGGAAATCCAACGGTTTTTGAGTTAGAATTTAATAAATGAATATAGAAAACATTAGAAATTTCTCAATAATAGCTCATATTGACCACGGCAAGTCAACTTTGGCTGACCGGCTTTTGGAGTTGACCGGCACCATTGAAAAGAGGAAAATGAAGGAGCAGGTTTTGGACCAGATGGAGCTGGAGCGGGAGAGGGGTATTACCATAAAAATGCAGCCCGTTAGAATGAGCTATCAGTCATCAGCCGTCAGCTATCAGTTGAATTTGATAGATACTCCAGGACACATTGATTTTTCCTACGAAGTTTCGCGTGCCTTGAAAGCGGTTGAAGGGGCGGTTTTATTGGTTGATGCCACTCAGGGCGTGCAAGCGCAAACAATGACCGTTGTTGAAATGGCAAAATCTTTAGGATTGGTGATTATTCCCGTGCTTAATAAAATTGATTTGGCTTCAGCCAGAATTAACGAAACAAAAGATGAGATAAACCGCCTTTTAAATGTCGGAAACCCGGTTTCCGACATTGGTGGGATTTTGGAAATTTCCGCTAAGACGGGCGAAGGGGTGGAAAAACTTCTTGAAGAAATAGTTCGGCGTGTTCCTCCTCCCAAATATGAATTTAAAGACAGGCCGCAGGCGTTAATTTTTGATTTTGAATATTCAAACCATCAGGGGGTGATTTTGTACGTGAGAATGACCAACGGAAGCGTGAAGGCCGGGGATAAGCTTATTCTGTCACAGACAAAAGAGAAGTTTACCGCCGGAGAAGTTGGTATCTTCTCCCCAAACCGGTGCCGGGCGCCAATTCTGAATGCTGGAGAAATAGGTTATATTGTAACCAATATTAAGAAGCCGAGCATTGCCGCTGTTGGTGATTCAGTTGTATCCGGGGAAAATCCACTTCCCCCTCTTTCCGGCTATTTTCAACCCAAGCCGGTTGTATGGGCAAGCGTATATCCGCCTGCGGCGGATGATTTTGATAACTTGCGCCAAGCATTGGAGCGCCTTCGCCTTTCGGACAGTTCTCTTTCATTTGAAGAGGAATCAAGCGGCGCTTTGGGGAGGGGATTCCGCTGTGGTTTCCTCGGTATGCTTCATTTGGAAATTATTACGGAACGTCTGCGCCGTGAGTTTGGGCTGAACATCATTATTGCTTCACCCACCATTACTTATAAAATTCAATTCAATGATAACAGTGAAAAAGAAATTTATTCTCCTGTTTTCTTTCCCGACGAGGATCAGATAAAGAAAATTTTTGAACCGTGGGTAGAAATGCAGATTATTACTACACCTGATATGCTTGGCCCCGTTATGCAGTTGCTTCACGAGCACGAAGCGGAAATAATGGAGACCGAACAATTTGGAGATCTTCGTACAATTTTAAATATAAAAATGCCCTTGCGTGAATTGATGAGAAATTTTTTTGATGAACTGAAAAGTACCACCAGTGGTTACGCTTCATTAAGTTATAAGATTACAGAGATGAGGGAGGTTCCGCCGGGTGGAATTGTTCGGTTGGATATATTAGTCGCTGAAGAGTTGGTGCCGGCTTTTTCCCGCATCGTCAGCCGAAAAAAAATCCAAAAAGAGGCGGAAGAGGCTTCTGAGAAGCTGAAAAGCATTCTCCCGCGCCAGCTTTTTTCGGTTAAAATTCAAGCCAGAGGTTTGGGCAGAATACTCGCCTCGCGTTCAGTCTCGGCTTTAAAGAAAAACGTTACCGCTCATCTTTACGGCGGTGACAGGACCAGAAAAATGAAATTGTGGCAGAAACAGAAAAAAGGAAAAAAACGATTAAAGGAAATGGGAAAAGTTAATATTCCCCAAGAAGTGTTTGTGAAGATGATACAAAAATAGATGTTTTGAATATTTTGAGTCTGCTGATTATAGGAGAGGCGTAATTAAAAAGAGGACCATTCCCACGACAGAGAGGAGAGTTATTAAAGTCCAAATAATCTGATGACGCCGTTGTTGTTTTTTTGTTTTCATAAGTTATTAAATGCACATCTTTACGAACATGCGAATCATTGATAATATTCATTATTATAACATAAAAATTATAATATAAAAAATCTAAGATATATTATTTGTATTATGCAGGAATTTCAAAAAAAAAGAAAAATAAGGAAGATATTGTTTTCTCCGGCTGTTCTCGTGGCATTTTCGGTGTTTTTAGTATTTTTGTCATCTTCTACCATTAGGGTTTATTTGCGAAGTAGGGCCGCTTCAATAAAAAAAGAGGAATTTGAACAAAAACTCGTCAATCTTGAGAAAAGAAAATCTGTCTTAGAGGGAGAAATCAAACGTCTACAAAGTAAATTTGGAGTTGAAAATGAGCTTCGCGAAAAATTTAATCTGCGAAAGCCGGGAGAGAAAACATTGGTTATAGTGGATAAAGCAGAGAAGAATGATAAAATGAATTCTGAAAAAAAATCGGAAAGTTTCTTCCAAAAAATATGGCAGACAATAAAATCAATTTTTTAAAAAAGCGGGATTAGTTTAGTGGCAGAATACGACCTTCCCAAGGTTGAGGCACGGGTTCGATTCCCGTATCCCGCACCAGAATAGAGCTCACTGAGCCACCCTCACTTTGTAGAGAATGGCGAACAAATTTTAACTTTTTGTCCTCCCGGATGTAACATTAAAACAATTGAACTCGTTAAATTTAACAAAAAATACGGAAAAGTTGGCGAAATTGGCCAATGCCACCAATAATGCAATTATCAAAATGGAATCGGGGGAAAACAATAATCCAACGCTTGAAACTTTGCGAAAAGTTGCCAAAGCGTTCGGAATTTCCGTTGACGAGTTAAGCAATTAAAATGACAATACGATGAACAAAACAGAACAAAACAGTCAGGGAAATAAAGCACACACAAAAATCACTCTTGGGCTTGTGCTTGGTTGTGGACTTGGAGTGCTGGCGGCAATAAGTGGCATCACACTTTTGTTTTCGCAATTTCTCACAGGTATTTTAATGTTACTTTTGGCAGCAATTTTATTGCCACCAGTAAATAAGCTTGTCGCAGACAAACTTAACTTCTCTATTTCGGGAGGATTAAAATTTGTTATCGTCATAATTCTGCTTGGCGTTATTGGAACTACAATGTCAACAGATTCAATTCCTAACACGAACACCAACCAAGGCACGAAACAGGCGAATATTAATGATATGAACGGACAGACACGAAACCAACAGGAGGAAGTAGTTACAAATCGGGACACACAAAAAGTCGAAGAGCCAAAAAGAACAAAAGCTATTCCTGTTAAACAAGTGCCAGCTCCAAAAACAAACAGAGAAAGTACGCTTGCAATCTTAAAAGAAAATGCCTCTTCCAAATGGGGTAACGATTATCAAATGGTTCAGTATGAATATAATAATCAAGTTAAAGCTTATAACTGGGTTGAAGCGCAGACAAAATATCCAAACATCATGACAAAAGCTAAAACCAGATGGAGTACTGATTATCAAATGGTCAAATACGAATATAACAATCAGGTGGAGGCTTACGAGTGGATAATGGCACAGACAGAATATCCTGATATTATGACTAGTGCAAAGCAAAAGTGGGACGATGACTACCAAATGGTCAAATACGAATACAATAATCAAGTTGAGGCTTACAAGAATCTGTAAAAGTTATGGGCATTTTCGATTTTTTATCCAATAAAATCCAAGACCAACCGCAAAAACAATCCAAGTTAAAAGATGAAAGAAAAGCGGAGTGTCCTTATTGTCGGCAATCTCTTTCAAAAGTGCCGGGCGTAAAAACAAAATGTCCGCACTGTGGCGAATTCATTTTTGTTCGCACACGACCAAAAGATAATGCTCGCATTATTGTAACAAAAGACGAAGCAGGCAAAATTGACAAAGAATGGTCAATTGTAGCAGGTGTGCATGATAACTTTGTTGCCGGAAAAAAAGAATTTGCGGAAGAGAAAGAAATCCTGCGAAAGAGATTCGGTGGCAAAGAACCATCAGATATTGATATAAAGTGGGGCTTACTTAACAAGCAATTGATGGAGCATGCCCAAAACGAAGATGGACTTCATAGATTACAATTTACGCGTTGAACAATCAATGAAACTACCTGTTGCTCCAGCGGATTGTTGGAATAAAATAGAAAGCAAGATTTGGAAATAATTTCTCGCGTTGGTTGACTTTTGCGTTTTATCTTTATAAAATAAAAATATGGCAGTCACAATTAGCAAAAAGGAATTAAAATCAGTCGTCAGAGAAAGCGTTAAAGAAACACTTGCTTTTGAAATGACAAAGTTAAGGGCCTTTTTGACGCCCTATGTTTCTTCGCGCGAGCAGAAAAATGTAGAAAAGTTGTATGGCTCACCTTCTAAAAAAAGCGCAAAAACAATAAAAACAAATATATGAAATGGGAGATTTCTTTCAGCAATTCGTCTTTGAAATTCATTGAGAAAGAAAATATAACCGAAGGCGATGTTGTTGAGGTTGCGAGAAAAACAATCCTTAAGTTTCAGGGAGAAGACTTAAATGTGGATATTAAAAAACTCAAAGGAAAATGGACAGGGTTTTATAGAATAAGAATTGGGAAACTGAGAATCATTGCGGAATTTAATTTTGACAATTTCTCTGTGTTAATAGAAGAAATAGATTGGAGAGGAAGGGTGTATTAAAAATTTTTACTTTTAATATTCTCAATGAATTTGTCCATTCAGAAAAAATATTTTGACGGGGAAATATCGCATGGCTTTGTTTCCTTGTATACGGGAAAGACGATTGTAATGATTGCCACGGGGCTTTTGGGTATGTTTTTACCCATCTTTTTATATAATTTATTTGGGCAAAATATTCAATCCACATTTATTTATTATGTTTTGGGTTATTTTTTTTACGGCTTGTTTGCAGCTTTTGGGGCGAAATTTCTAAACAGGTTTGGCTTTCGCCGCGCCCTGCGGTTAAGTGTCTTTTTAGGAGCGTTGTTTTATACAATTTTTTATTTTATTGACAAAAACAACCTCATCTATTTAATTCCTTTTTCAATTGTTGTTTTGGTTTTGTACCGTCTTTTGTATTGGATTCCTTACCACGTTGATTTCGCAAAATTTACGGATAAAAAAAACAGGGGACGGCAATTGAGCGCGATCATGGCAACGCGCAGGGTCATCAGTGTTTTTATTCCGTTGTCCGCCGGTTTTCTCGTGAGCCGTTTTGGATTTGACATGCTTTTTGTCATCGCCATCGCCCTTTATCTTGTTTCGGGCATTCCTTATATTACCATTCCGCGCACGCATGAAAAATTCAGCTGGACTTACTTGGAAACATTGAAAAAGATTTTTTCCAAAAAGAACAGGAGAATGATTATGGCCTATATGGCCTACGGTTCGGAGGAAGTTGTTGGTTTTATTATTTGGCCGATTTTTATTTTTCAGATTTTGGACGGAAATTACTTTAAGGTTGGCGCTCTTTCAAGTTTGATTATAGGCGCCACTGTTGTTTTTCAGTTGGTTTTGGGAAAGTATATTGACGGCGGAAGAAGAAGTAAAATTCTTCAAATGGGAAGCATTTTATATTCTTTGGGATGGATTGCGAAAATTTTCATTGCGACAGCGTTCCAAATTTTTATTATCGGTTCCTACCATAATTTTACGCGCATTTTTCTTCGTACGCCTTTTAACGCCTTGACCTATGAAATAGCCGCTGATGAAGGGCATTATGTTGATGAGTTTACGGTTGTCAAAGAAATGGCCGTCAATTTAGGCAAAACCATTATGGCGATTTTGGCAATAATAATTTCACTGTTCTTTGCCTTAAAGTGGACCTTTATTTTGGCGGCCGCAGCGGTTCTTTTGTTTAATCTTTTGAGCGTGAAAGAAGGGTTGTTGTTCCCAAAAACCGCGGATTGACGCAAGTTTGCGCAACAGCGATTTTTCAAAAACTTGTTGTTGGCCTTTGACGATTTAAAGCTAAAGGGGTAAAATAAGAGTATGCTGATTATAAAAACGGAAAAGATTGACGAATTTTTAGAGGAACTTAAAACTAATTTTAGTGTGTTTAATATTGGGGGGAGTTTATCTGATGGCGGAATGTCGTTTAAAAAATATTTCTTCCCGCCGGTAGAGAAAATATTTTCAAAAACTTCAACTTCCAATGTTGAAGTTATGAAAGCGCCCAAGAAGTTTATCCTCCTTGGTTTGGATTTACCGGATTTGGAAGCCCTGACTTATCTTGATGAAATAATGCAAAATCCGAACGAGGATTTTTTCTATCTGCAAAAAAGAAAACAATCGGTTGTAATCGGTTTGACGGCAGAAAATATTGACACGGCACCCGGGGGTGATATTGTTTTTCAGGACGTCGGCGAGACAAAATACAGGGTTTGGGAGAACACGGCAAAAGGTAAAAAATTAATTAAAAAATATAAACGTTTTTTTGAAGAATCAGATATCAACGCCGGCGCGGATTCCGATGGAGCGCCGCAAATACCGAACAATGAATCATTGGGTGAATGGTCTCGTTCAATGCGAGAATTACTTTTGGATTCTGAGTTTTTGGCAAAAGCGGTTGAGTGGTCGCGCGACCATCCGATTTGGGACGAGTTGGGGAAAAAGTGTTTGGGTTGTGGCATCTGCACCTATGTTTGCCCGTTGTGCCATTGTTTTTCAATTGAGGACAGTGTGGGACTGGACGACAAATGCAGCCGTTGCCGAAAGTGGGACGCTTGCACTCTTCCTGATTTCGCAAAAATAGCCGGAGGGCACAATTTCAGGCCGTCAATCAAAGAGAGATATTACGACTGGTTTTACCATAAGTTTGTCAGGGGCTATAACGAGTATGGAAAATCACAATGTGTTGGCTGCGAGCGATGTAAAGAATTATGTCCGGCGGGGATTGATATTTATGAGATTTTAAGCGTAATCCTTAAAGATTACAAAAAAACCTTGGCTGAAAGCTGAGAGCTTATTTATGAACAATATTTATTTGCCTCAATTGGTCAAAATAACAAAGATTATAGAGCAGTCGCCGACAGTGAAGTCGTTTCGCTTGGAAAAAATCGGCGGCAGGTTTGAAAAAGACAAAGATGGGCTTGTTTTCAAACCCGGGCAGTTTGTGATGGTTGGGCAAATCGGATACGGCGAATCTCCGTTGGGTCCGTCTTCGTCTCCTTATGAAGATAAATACATTGAAATTGCCGCGCGCAAGGCCGGAACCGTGACGGGTTACCTGCATTCATTAAAAGAGGGTGATAAAATTACTTTACGCGGACCGTATGGAAACGGATTTCCCCTTGATTTTATGAAGGGCAAAGATATCGTTTGCGCGACCGGTGGATGCGGAATTCCGCCGATTGCCGCGCTTGTTGAATACATAATCAAAAACAAAGAAAATTTCGGGAGAGTGTATGTGCTTTACGGAGCCAAGACACCGGATGAGATATTAATGAAAGACAAAATTGAGGAATGGAAGAAGGAGGGCGTAAAAATAATTTTGACGATAGACAAGCCGGACAAAAACTGGAAAGGGCAAGTTGGCTTCGTCACGGACTTGATTAAGGAAATAGACATAGATGAGGCGAACGCGGTTGCCACGATGTGCGGACCGGGTCCGATGATGGGCGCACTGGAAAAAGTTTTGCGGCCACTTGGCATTTCGGACAGGAGAATTTTCGTATCAATGGAAAGGAAAATGCAGTGCGGGGTGGGCAAATGCCAACATTGCACCACCGGCAAAAAATATGTCTGCCTTGACGGCCCGGTGTTTAATTATGATGAGATTGAAAAAAACCATGATTGATAAAAATAAAAAGCCGAGAGTGGCAATTTATGATTTTACTGACTGCGAGGGGTGCGAGGTAAAACTCGTTTCCTTGCGTGAACGTCTTTTGGCGCTTGAGAAAAAAATTGACATCGTGAATTGGCGGTTGGGGCAGGAGCGTTTTGAGTCCGGTCCTTATGATATTACAATAATAGAAGGTACGCCGATACATCATCATGAAATCAGTTTGCTGAAAGAGTTGCGCGAGAATTCAAAAATTTTGGTCGCGCTTGGAGCTTGCGCGGCTTTGGCGGGGATTCCCGGCATAATGCCGGAAAAAGACAGAAAAGTTTGGTACGAAAAAATTTACAGTTCTCAATACCATCCGGCTGGAGTGGACGCGGTTCCTTTGTCCGCTTATGTTGATGTTGATTTCGCGATTCACGGATGTCCGGTTGACGAAGACGAGGTGGTGAGAGTTTTTGAAGAACTGCTCGCCGGAAAAACTCCGAGTTATCGCGGTTTCTCCGTCTGTTTTGACTGCAAGCAGGCGGGCAATCCGTGCAGAATAGCGGAGGAGAAAAAGCCGTGTCTCGGTCCGATTACCCAAGGAGGATGCAAGGCTGTCTGCGTTTCCGGCGGTTCGCCTTGCTATGGATGCTTCGGAATCCGCGAAGAGGCGAATATTCCCTCACTTGTTAAAATTTTGGAGAAAATCGCCGACCCGAAAACCGTTGAACGGTACCTGACTATGTTCCATAATAGGACTAAAGAAATTTTGGAATTAAAGGATAATGAAAAATAATATGATTTCAAATGAATATATAGCGAAAATTGAGGGGCATGGGAGTTTGAAGATTGATTGGAGCAAGAATACCGTTAAGCTCAATGTTCATGAGGGCGAACGGCTCTTTGAAGGCATTTTGGTTGGCAGGACCGCGGAGGAGTCGCATTGGATAACTCCGCGCATCTGCGGAGTATGCCCGATTGCCCATAATCTCGCCTCTTTACGGGCGATTGAAGACGCTTATGGCATTAAAATAAATAAAACAACGGAACTGTTGCGTGATTTGATGGTATGCGCGCAAAATATCCAAAGTCACGTTCTGCATTTATTTTTTCTCGCGCTGCCGGACTACATTGGAATTGACAGGGGGACTGAGCTTGCCCAAAAGGACCCGACATCTTTTGCCAAGGCGCTTTCTTTAAAAGAAATCGGCGATGAAATAGCGCACATCGTTGCCGGCAGAAATGTTCATCCGACAAGAACGACCGCGGGAGGTTTTCACAAGATTCCGGCGAAAGAGGATTTAATCAAACTGATTTCAAAATTGGAAGAGACGGCGGATGCCGCGGAGTGGACCGCCGAGTTTTTTTCCGGCTTAGAATACCCGGAATTAAAAGTTGATTTGGAGTTGGTCGCGCAGGACGAGAATGAGATTGTGTCCAGCAAAACCGGAGCGCAATTCATTAAAGATTACAAGGATAACATAGAGGAAGAATTGCGCGAAAATTCAACGGCTAAATTCGGCAAATATCAGGGCAGAGAAATGATGGTCGGTTCTCTGGCGCGAATGGTGATAGACGGACTCGGGAACTCGGCTTCCAAGTGGGAGAAAAAGCTTGATTTTGAAAATCCTTATCATAATAATCCGGCTCAGGCGATAGAAATTTTGCAATTTCATAAAAAAGCGCAGAAGATAATCAAAAAATTACTGGAAACAGAAATGGACGCAAGTTTAGGAACAGCGAATGTTGAGGAGTCCGTCGCGGCGGACGAGAAAACACTCGGTGTTGAATATCAAGGGATTGGTGCCGTTGAAGCGCCGCGCGGAGGGCTTTATCATGAAATTCATTTGGACAAAGAGGGAATTATCACTTACGCTAATATCATCACTCCAACCGTGCAGAATCTCACCTCAATGGAAAAGTCTGCTCAAGCCGTCCTTGACCAGCATAAGGAAAAGAGTAGGGAGGAAAAGGAGCGCCTGATGAATATGGTAATCAGGGCGTATGATCCGTGCATCACCTGTTCAGTTCACTAAAATGTGCTTGGCGTTCCCCGGAAAAATTATTTCAATCAAGGGCGATGAGGCGCTCGTTGATTTTGACGGCATTGAAAAAGAAATCAATGTTTCTTTGGTGAGGGGCGCGAAAAAGGGTGATTTCGTAATCGTCCACGCCGGCTTCGCCATTCAAAAACTTTCCGGCCAAAGCGCGGCGGAGGTGTTCAGGATTCACGAAGAAAATGAAAAAAGTAATTAAAAGAATTGAGGAGTTGGCGAAGGATATCGGGAAAGACATCAACTTAATGGAAGTCTGCGGCACGCACACGCAGGCGGTGGCGCGCGCCGGAATCAGGGAGCTGATGCCCAAAAATATTCATTTAACAACAGGTCCGGGCTGCCCGGTTTGCGTCACCGCCCAGGAGGATATTGACGCCATTGTCAATCTCGCTTTGGCGGGAATTCCCGTTGCCACTTACGGCGATATGCTTCGCGTCCCGGGTTATTACGGAAGCTTGGATGACGCGAGGGAGAAAGGCGCCAAAGTTTTCTCGGTTTATTCGGTGGAAGAGGCGTTGGAACGCTTGAATGATTATCCGGATTTGGTTTTTTTCGGGCTCGGATTTGAAACGACAGCGCCCATGACCGCTTGCGCGATTCAACGCGGACTGACAGTTTATTCAACTCATAAATTATTTGTCCCGGCGATGAAGGCGCTTCTCAAAATAGGCGAACTTAAAATAGACGGCTTCATCAGCCCCGGTCATGTTTCCACAATAATCGGCGTTAAACCGTATGAGGGTATGGGTGTCCCGCAAGTGATAACGGGTTTTACACCGGAAGATATTTTGGTTGGGATTTATATGTTGCTCAGGCAAATTAAAGAAGGGCAAGCGAATGTTGAGAATGAATATACTCGTTCCGTTCGGAAGGAAGGCAACAGGACAGCCTATAAAATTATTTTTGATGTGTTTGAAATTGCGGACGGGAACTGGCGGGGCTTTGGCGTAATTCCAAAATCGGGATTGGAAATAAGAAAAAAATTCAGCCGATACGACGCCAAGGTCAAACACAAGGACATTTTGGATAAAGTGGATTTCGGAAAATCGCGCCATCCGACTCCTTGCAAATGCGGGGAAATTATAAGAGGATTGAAAGAACCGAAAGATTGTCCCGTCTTTGGCAAAGTTTGCAGGCCGGAAAGTCCAATCGGTCCATGTATGGTATCCGTTGAGGGCGCGTGCAATGTCGCGTACAGATATGAAAAACAATAAAACAATTGAATTGGATGCCGGAGGGGGCGGATATAAATCCTGGGAATTGCTCAAGGATATTCGCGGCATTTTGAAATACAAGGGAAAATGGAAAAACTGCGAGGACGACGCGGCGGTGTTTGACCTAAACCCCAACTTGGAGACTAAGTCTCCAAGCGCGCTTGGAGACTTAGTCTCCAAATGCGAGAAGTTGGTTTTTACCACTGACGCTTTTATTGTGGACCCCCTTTTCTTCCCCGGCGGGGACATAGGGAAAATAGCGATGTGCGGAACGATTAACGATTTGTCGGTAATGGGCGCCAAACCGCTGGGAATCTCTCTGAGCATCGTCATTGAGGAGGGTTTTCCAAAGGATGATTTTATGAAGATTATCACATCAATAAACAAAATGTCCGAAGAGGCTGGTGTGCCGATTGCCACCGGCGATACAAAAGTGACGGAAAAAGGGAAGATAGACAAAATAGAGATAACGACCGCCGGAGTGGGGCTTGCGAAGGAAATAATTCTTAATAATGGTGTAAAAATCGGAGATTTTATCATTTCTTCCGGTGATCTTGGTGAGCACGCCGTGGCGCTTTTGGCGAGCAGGTTTAATTACAAAACAAAATTGAAGAGCGATTCAAAACCGTTGAACAAGGAATTGGGAAAGGTTGGGAAATATCTTAACGCCTGTAAGGACCCCACGCGCGGGGGGGTGGCGGCGAACCTTGTTGAGATGGCAGAGAAGTCAAAGGTGAAAGTTGTTCTGGATGAGGAAACCTTGCCGTACAAAAAAGAAACAATCGCCATCACTGAGCTTCTAGGGCTTGATATTTTTTCACTGGCGTCCGAAGGGCGGTTTATCGCTGCCGTTTCCCCGGAAAATATCAAGAAGGTTTTGGCGATTCTCAAAAAATTCAACAAAGAGGCGAAAATTATCGGGCGAGCGGAAAAAGGGAAGGGTGTGTTCCTTAAAACCTCCCTCGGCGGCCTCCGCCCGATAGAGATGCCGAAAGGCAAACTAATTCCCAGAATTTGCTGACAGATAATAAGCAATCTGTCCGAAGCTTAATCCGGCGTCTCCGCGCGGGATTTTTTCGTTCATAATCGCGCCCTTGGATTTCATATATTCCGACATTATTTTGTTGTTCGCCATTCCGCCGGCAAAATAAACGGCGGGTGGCTTTTTTCCTTGGGCGCGATTGGCTATTTCATACAGTCCTTTGGCGAGATAAAGCTGGGCGGCGGCGGCGAGCCGTTTTTTGTCACGGTGAAGGTTTTTTACCAGATATTCAAACAGGGAGGTTGTTTCCAGAATCAAAATGGTGGGAATAACAAGCGACCGCTTGTTATTCCCACCATTTTGGCGGTTTTGGTTTTGTTGTTTTTGTTCGTTTTCTTCCTTTTTTTCTTTAACTTTTCCTTCGGCTTCTTCTTCGTCCATCTCGATTATTTTTGGCTTCAGGTCACCGTACGGCTCCGTGGAATTTTTTTCCAGCAGATCAACGGGCGCGTGCTTGTATTTTCTTTCGTTTCCGGAAAAGCCCAGCAGAACTGAAACGGCATCCAAAACTCGCCCTGTACTTGATGTTTCTTGGCAATTAAAATCTTGCTTCAATTGATTATAAAGCAATTCAAATTGATTGCGGGTGTAATATTTCTTGACAAAATTATAAACATCTTTTTTATCCAAAAATTTACTTAAAATACTGACAAGCATTCTTGCGGGTTCTTTTATCGCCAAATCCCCGCCGATTAAAGTTTGGTTTTCCAGATGTCCGATTCTCTCAATCCGCAGATTTGAGATTTGAGATTTTATTTTTAAGATTGTGAAACACTCTCCTCCCCAAATTTTCCCATCCAATCCGTAGCCCGTTCCATCGCAGGCGATTCCAACGGCATTTTTAGCTTCTGGCATTCCTTTTTCTCCGATTACGGAAAAGATGTGCGCAATATGGTGCTGTACTTTGAGATGCTTGGCGGAGAATTTTTTGGCAAGCTCCGCGCCTAAGCCGGTTGTTTTATAAAGCGGGTGCAGGTCGGTTAAAATTACCATCGGTTTTATTTTGTTTTTTCGCAAAAAAAACAAAAGCTCTTTTTTGAATTTTGCAAAATTTTTTTCTTCAAGCAGGTCGCCAAAACTGCGAGAATGAAATATTTCTCCATTGAAGCAAAATGAAAAGTTTCCGGCTGATTCCGGACCGAGCGCCAAAACGGGAATGTTTTTTTCGCTTCGGAGCTTAATGTTCATGGGGCAGTTCTTTTATCATCTCCAGAATTTTCAGCGCTTCATCTTCCGGCAGTTTACTTATCGCCAAATCTCCGTGGGCGAGGATATAATCGCCAACCCTTGGCTCTTTAAGCAGGTTAAGGTCAACGGTGTGGGAATGTTCAGATGATTCAACAACCGCTTTATTCCCGTCTATTTCGGTTATTTTCATGGGAGTTGCCAAACACATATTATTTTGATTTTATCCGATTTTTAGGTATAATGCAATAGTCGGCATTATAAGATTAAAAGATATTTAAAATTTATGAAGAATGTGGCAATTTACACCACGCCGGGATGCATTTATTGCAAAATGGCGAAAGATTGGCTTAGGAAGAACGACATTGATTATATAGAATATGACGTTTCGGTGAATGCGGAAAAACGCGAAGAGGTAATTAAAAAAACAGGCCAGATGGCGGTTCCGGTGATTGATGTGGAAGGGGAATTGGTGATTGGCTTTGACAAGCCGCGATTATCCCAATTGCTCGGCATATAAAAAACACTCCTCGTAGTTCAACGGATAGAACAGCTCCCTCCTAAGGAGCAAATGCAGGTTCGATTCCCGCCGAGGAGAGAGGGCCCATGGTATAGTGGCAACACGCATCCATGGCATGGATGAGTTCGGGGTTCGATTCCCCGTGGGTCCACCAAATTTTCTTTTCTTTAATTGAAAAAAATTTTGGGGGACGGGTGTTTAAAAAATGTAGAGAAAAATTTTGCGCGCACTCGCTAAAAGATTTGTCAATTTTTGCGGGCTTCAGGAAAGGGGATTGATTAAAATTTTAAGCGTGCTACCCTGAGACTAGAAAGTCTTTTTGATTGTTTTAAAAAAAGGAGGTGAGAATAATGAATTTAAGGTCAATTCTCATAAGGGTTTGGCAAAAAAAGCCTCTTAGGGTGAGTGATTTCCTTTTTCTTACCGACAGGTTTGATATGACGGACGTGGTAGAAACTTTAAAATGGCTGGATAAAAGGGAAATCACCGTTAATGAAGCAGAAGAAGATCTCAAAGGGGGGAGGGTATGATGAAACCGCTAAACCGGATATAAAAGGCGCCAATCGGAGAATCCAAAAGGCGCCTTTTTCATTCATTCACACCCTATCGTTTTTTCTTGCTTTATTTTTTGTGAGTGGTATAATGGCTTCTAGGTTTAGAACAAAATAATAGAAAGGAGGTTTTTTTGGTTTTTGGGTGTTTACTTTAAAAAAACTTAAAAGAATTGGAGGAGAGATGAAAGGCACTATATTGGAAGGTATTTTATTAAGCAACAGGATTGAAGTTTTAAGCTCCTATGAGGATATCAAACCCTTAAAGGAAAAAATTGGCAATCAGGGTTTTGTCAGTTTCCGAAACGGTGTTGCAAAGATTAGACCGACCAAGGATGCTGATATTTTTGATCTCGCTTTGTCCCTCGGTGAGAGTTGTTGTGACCATGAACCTGTTGTTATGGTCGCGTTCCCTGAGAGTATTTTTTAAAAACCGAAACCTCCTACCCCGCGCTCTTATAGGCGGGGTTTTTTTTATTTTGATTGAGAACTATTCGCTTTTCACTTTCAGTTTCTGGACTTTTTCCTTGTCCAATTTGGGAAGTTTAATTGTGATAATTCCGTTTTTGATTGCAGCCTCCGCTTCGTCGGGGTCAATTTCTTGAGGCAGAAGAATTGAACGTGAGAACGTTCCCCAGTAAAGCTCCCGATAGAAATAATTTTCTCTTTCCACTTTGTGGCGCTCTTCCCGTTTGCCCCGAATGGTTATCATATCCTGTGTTATGGAAACATCAAGATCGTCCGGCTTTACTCCCGCGACCATCGCCTTGATTATAATGTCATCAGTGGTTTGGAAAACGTCCACTGTCAATTGGCCCTCGTCGTTGTTTTCTTCCATCCAGTCGTTGCCGTTGTTTTCTTTATCTATAACACCCTTGTTAATATCCATATCGCGCTCCTCATCCATTTCGTCATTTGAAGAACCCGTGAGTCTTTCAAAAAATGATTTTTTCATAATTTTTCTTTTTTAATTCTTTTAACCCTCTCAAATAAAAATATAACAATTATTATTATTATCCACAAGGGGATAAAGGTCTTTAAAACATTACCCCCGCCATTGTTTATTATATAATAGTTGAAAATAAAATGCAAAGTTGTAGCAATCGCGATTCCGCCGATTACATTGCGCCTCATATCTTTTTTGTGAAAGAAGGAAAATCCGATGCTCGCGCCCACTATTCCGGAAGTTGCCACATGAAGCAGGGTGGCTCCCAAAAAGCGCAGATTGGTGGTAATAAACCCGGACATTGGGCTAATGCCGAACGCTTGAAGCAGAAAAAGCGTATTTTCCAGCGCCGCGAATCCAAGTGCGGCGGTAATGAGGTAAATTAAGGCGTCTATGGGTTCATCAAAGCTTTTTCTTTTGAGAGCTGCGTATTTAGCGGCGAGATATTTCACAACTTCTTCAACAAGCGCCCATAGAAATAAAAGCAGAACTGTGCCCAAAAAGGTTTTTTCAATTCCCAGGATTTTTTCTCCCATGAAAAGAGAGCGTTCTATCACCAAAGCGAACAGAACCGCAATCATTCCGGCAAAAAATGTCGCCATTAGGACTTTTCTCGGTTCAGGCCGGCGGTTATCCTCTTTAAGCCAAAACCAAAGCCAAAGCAATACCGGAAGAACACCTCCCAAAAGAGCATACAACAGATTTTGTATTGTCATTGTTTCAACCATTCCTTTGTTATTAATAACTCCGACATTTTCGGCTTGAGTTTCAACCTTGAAAGGTGTTGGAATTTATTATTTTTTTTGGGCAGTACTGACCAAATTTCTTCCGTAATAAAAGGCATAAAAGGGTGGAGAATAGTTAGTATTTTTTTGAGTGATTCACAAAGTATTTCCTTGGTTTTATCCGTTTGGTTTTTTTTCGCATATTCTATGTATTCATCCGCAAAGTCATGCCAGACAAAATCATAAATAGTGTGCAATGCTTGCCCGAATTTATATTCTTCCATATCTTTATTAACGGAGTTGATTATATCATCAAGTTTTTTTATGATTTCTTCATCTTGTTTTGATTTTTTTGTTTCGGGTTTTAATCCCTCACTTTGTCCTGAAACAAAACGCGCGATATTCCAAAGTTTGTTGGCAAACTTTTTTCCGGCCATTATGGCATCTTCAGAAAAGTGAATATCTTGCCCTCCCATCATTTGGTAAATCAGTCCAAAGCGCGTGGCGTCGGCGCCGTATTTTTCTATCAAATTCATGGGGTCTATGCCTGTTCCGAGAGATTTTGACATCCTTTTGCCGTCTTTGGTGAGAATCGTCGGATGAATGATAATGTCTGTAAAAGGTTTTTGTTTCATAAATTCATAAGAAGAAAAAATCATTCTCGCCACCCATAGATTGATAATATCTCTAGCGGTTGAGATTACTTGTGTTGGATAAAATTCTTTTAAATCAGAGCTTTCCTCCTCCGGCCATCCAAGCGTAGCGAAAGGCCACAAAGCCGATGAGAACCAAGTGTCAAGAACATCGTCAACGCCTTCAAGCGGTATCTTGTGTCCCCACCATATTTGTCTGGAAACGCACCAATCCTTAATGTTGTCCATCCAGTTAAAATATACTTTTTCCCATCGCTTGGGGCAAAAGGAAACCTCGCCTTTTTTTACCGCTTCTTTTGCCTTTTTCGCCAATTCATCCATTTTCAAGAACCATTGTTTGCTTATTTGGGGTTCAATAACTTTTCCGCATCGGTAACATTTTGAAACTCTGTGGTCATAATTTTCCGTTTTTTCAAGTAAGCTCAGTTTTTCAAGTTCAATAATAATTTTTCCCCGTGCATCCTTTGCAGAAAGGCCTTCATATTCACTTCCGGCCTCGGTGGTCATTTTGCCGAACTGATTTATTATTTTATGAACCGGCAGATTATTTTTTTGCCCAATTTCAAAATCAAGCATATCGTGAGCTGGTGTTGTTTTAACGGCACCCGTGCCGAATTCCATTTCAATCGCGCGGTCGGCCACAATTGGTATTTCCCGATTCGCGATGGGCAGTATAACTGTTTTTCCAATAAGTTTCTTGTATCTTTCGTCTTTCGGGTTTACCGCCACCGCAGAGTCTCCCAACATCGTCTCAGGTCTGGTTGTGGCCACAGTGATGAATTTTTTACTGTCTTTAATAGGATATTTTATATGCCATAACTTTCCTTTCTCTTCTTCATACTCCAGTTCCAAATCAGAGAGTGATGTTTGGCATCTTACGCACCAATTAACAACACGGTCTCCTTGGTAGATCCATCCTTTTTTATAATAATGAAGAAAAGCCGCCTTAACCGCTTTGGCGTAATCCTCATCCATGGTGAATTTTGTCCGCGACCAATCGCACGAGGCACCGAGTTTTTTTAATTGTCCCAAAATAATATTTCCATATTCTTTTTTCCATTCCCATACTCTTTCAATAAATTTTTCTTTGCCTAAGTCGTGGCGACTTAATCCTTCTTTTTTTAATTTTTTTTCAACAACATTTTGAGTGGCGATTCCGGCATGGTCTGTTCCCGGCAGCCAAAGCGTTTTATATCCTTGCATTCTTTTTTGCCGGACTAGAATGTCCTGGATAGTGGCGTTGAGTGCGTGTCCCATATGCAAAGAACCCGTAACATTTGGCGGGGGAATAACAACGGTGAACGTTTTGCCCTTATTTGGATTATTTGTCCGAGACTGGTTAATCTCCGGCCGGAAAAACCCGCCTTTCTCCCAAATCTCGTAAATTTTATCCTCCGTTTCTTTCGGTTCATAAGGTTTAAGCAATTTCTCGTCCATTCCTTTAGAATTTTTTGATTCATTTTTCATGTTATTTCTCCCCGTCAATAAGGTTTTCTAATATGGTCCGTTATTTAAATGATAGCAGAGTGGTGAATTATTTTAAAGAGAGATTGCCGTTGGCCTTGAAACGATTTGGTTTTTTTACGAATTCTCTTTTTAATGTGCGGAAGTAGGCGGTGGCGGCGATCATTGCGGCGTTGTCTGTTGTAAATTTAATTTCCGGAAACAGCAGATTGACCGTTTGCTTGCTATCACCGGCAAATGCACCCCTTAGTTGCTTCCGCAATTCCTTGTTTGCCGCCACGCCTCCCCCCAAAACAATGGTCTTCGCTCCGTATTTTTGCGCGGCTTTAATTGTTTTTGAGACAAGGACATCAATGGCGGCTTGCTGGAATTCGCGGCAAATGCCGATGACAGTCGCTTCGCCAAGAAACCGGCTCTCTTGAGGACGGTCATAACGGGGAATCCTCCGAGAACCGGTTTTCTCGGCTTCGCTCAACTCCTTAATCAAATACAAGACGGCAGTTTTTAGGCCGGAAAAAGAAAAATCAAAATCATTGGAATTTATCATCGGCCTTGGTAGTTTGATATTAGAAATTAGAAATTTGGAATTAGAAATTTGAGCAGCTTTAGCTGCGATCTCTGGTCCTCCGGGATAGGGGAGTCCAAGCATTCTCGCCACCTTGTCAAACGCCTCGCCCACGGCGTCGTCTCTCGTTTGCCCGATAATTTTATACTTGAGCCAATCACGCATCAAAACCAATTCCGTGTGCCCCCCGCTAACCAATAATCCTAAAATTGGAAATTGAAAATTAGAAATTAGAAATTGCTTTTTGTTTAATAAAACAGAAAGCAAGTGCCCTTCCATATGATTGACTGGAATAACAGGTTTGTCCCAAACCTCGCTTAGGGCTTTGGCGAAATTGATTCCCGTCCATAGGGCGGGTTCCAGTCCGGGTCCAACAGTTACGGCAATCACATCCACTTTTTTTGCGGAAATTTTCGCTTTGACCATCGCTTTTTTTAAGACAATCGGCAGGTTTTTCAAATGTTCGCGTTTGGCAAGATTCGGCACAACTCCGCCCCACTTTTTATGGATTTTTATTTGTGAAGCCACGATATTGGATAAAATATTAAAACGCGGGTTTCTAAATCCGCCCTTCGCATCAAGGACGCTGATTGATGTTTCGTCACAGCTTGTTTCAATGGCGAGAATTATCATGGCGGAGGGTACAGGACTCGAACCTGTAAGGGACTATTCCCGCCGGTTTTCGAAACCGGTGCCTTACCATTCGGCGCAACCCTCCATAATATTTATGTCCGGGGCAAAGTTATCATATTTTAAAGGTGTTTGCCCTCAAAAAGTGATAACATCACTTTATGACCCCACGGGGAATCGGTCAGGAGTCCATTAAAACTATAGTCGTCCGTCGCCACGGACTCCTTAGTTTTATATGGCTCAACGACCCTGACTCCCTCGCTTCGCTCGGTCCGCCTTTCGATTCTCCGTGGAATCTAAAAATATAATCGCCCAATGCTTCGCATTGTTCTCTTTATTTTTATGACCCCACGGGGAATCGAACCCCGATTATCGGCTTGAAAAGCCGATGTCCTAACCGTTAGACGATAGGGCCTTTCCTTGGTTTCCAATATGTTGTATTATACGCTATATTCCGTGAAAATCAATTATTTGTTCCCGCGGGCGCGTAGCTCAGCCGGTTAGAGCGCTACATTGACATTGTAGAGGTCAGAGGTTCGAGTCCTCTCGCGCCCACTTGGGATTGGAAATAAAAGAAAATGAAATATTGGCGAATCATTCCACCTTTAGAATTGGCGGACCGGCCAGGTATTTTATTATTGTTAAATCAAAAGGGGAACTGATGGAGGCGATTGAGTTTGCGAAAGAAAGCGGGCTGCCTTTTTTTGTTTTGGGCGGAGGAAGCAATATTTTGTTTCGCGATGAGGGATATGATGGAATAATTATAAAAATTCAAAATTCGGAATTAAAAATCGGAAATTCCGGCGTGGAAGCGGGAGCGGGCGTTCCCTTCGGCAGACTGATAAATTTTTCCATTGAAAACGGTTTGGCCGGCTTGGAATGGGGGACCGGGATTCCCGGAACCGTTGGTGGAGGAGTGGCGGGCAATTGCGGGGCCTATGGCCATTCAATTTCCGAATTCGTGAAAAGTGTAATTGTTCTCGGTGAGAATGGGGAAATTAAAAATTATTCCGCAGATGAATGCGGTTTTGTTTATCGCGGAAGCAGGTTTAAAAATCCGGACAATCGCGAAATTATTTTGGAAGTTGAATTTAATCTTGAAAAAGGCGATAAGGGGAAAAGTGAAAAAGTGATTCAAAAAATTTTGGAAGACAGAAAATCTAAAATTGTGCCTTATCCCTCCACCGGAAGCATCTTCAAAAACGTAATCATTGACGGATTAGAAAACAAGGATGAATTTTTGGAATTGGTTCCGCGGGAAAAAATTAAGGGCGGAAAATTTCCGGCCGCCTGGCTGATAGAGAATTGCGGGTTGAAGGGCAAACAAATCGGCGGAGCGAAAATCGCGGAAGAGCATTGTAATTTTATCATTAACGCCGATGTTTGGCGCGCGACGTCCGATAATGTGTTGGAATTGATTAAACTTTGCAAACAAAAAGTCCGTGAGAAATTCAACATAGATTTGAAGGAGGAAATTGTTATAGTATAGTTAATGTATGGCTACATTCAATAATCAACTGCAACACCCATCTTCAAATACAATACCTCAAGCGGAGTTTTTCCGTCAAATCTTTTGCTCGGGCGAGTGTTGAGGAGATACTCAACATGCCGTATTTCATCATCGATCACTTTCGCAAAATTTGTTTTCTTCGGAAAAAATCTCCGTATCAATCCGTTCAGGTTTTCATTGGACCTTCTCTCATAAGAAGAGTACGCGTGAGCAAAATGGCAGGAAAGATTCAATTCCTTTTAATTTTTTTGTACCCCATGTTTTCCGTTCCTCTGTCGCGAGTGAGCGTTTTTCTGTATTCTTTTGGAAACTCGCCCAACCTGTGGCAGACAGCCCTGTTTGACTCCAATATGCTTCCGTTTGCCATTTTATCAATCAGAACCAGTCCAGCCTTTTTCGTTGATTGTTTTTATCCTAACCTTGCTCTGGCGGGATACCACACAGTCGTCTTCCCAATGCCCTATTTCTTCTCTAAGGTCAGCTTTGATCGGCCGGTCTTCTATTGAGGGTAAAACGGGCCTTTCCAGTTTTTGGGCTTTTCCAAGGCCTTTTTTTGTCTTCTTGAATGCCTGCGGGGGAGATAGCTTCGCAAATCTTCACAGCCGCTTTTGACCGTTCCTCTTCACTCGCAGTGAATTTGCCCGTATACATACTTGTATATCGCCTCGTATGAAATTGTTTGCCCGGGATGGTCTATCGGCAGGCGAAGACCGATTTGCTCCGGAGACCAGCCGAGCTTTAATTTTGCCATGGCATACAAGTGAACGGAACTTCCATCCATCTCTGTATCTTATCTCTACTTTTATCCTGTCATCCAGTGTTAATTGTCTGAAGCTGCGTTTTTGATTTTTATTATTGTTTTTCTTATGTTTTTTCATAACACCTGTATTTTACATACAAGCGTTGCGTTTAATAGTTGAACTTATGGTTAAAACATTGATAAAATGAAATTCCTCTTGTAGAATAAATATAATTTAGAGAGTTGAAAAAAGCAGTAAAACAATATAAAATACTTTAGAATTAAACGGAATTGAACAAAGACTGGCACGACGGATATAAAAGGCGGAATGATATCTTAATCAAAAATGAGAAATAAAACAAAAAAAGTATGTATAATTTGTAATGGTTGTGGAAGAAGAAAACTTGATGCAGAAAGATTAAAAAACTTTTTTAAAATAAATAATTTTTATATTACCAAAAAATTGAACGGGGTTGATTTAATTGTCTTTATTGCTTGTGCCTTTACAGATCAAAGAGAACGAGAATCATTAAAAATAATTAGAAAATTAAATAATTTCAAAGGTCAACTAATTATAGCCGGTTGCTTGCCAAAAATTATTCAAGATAAACTTTCGGAAATTTTTAAGGAAAAAATTATTACTATCAAAAATTTAGAGGAAATTGATGATATTTTTAGAGAATTTAAATACCCGTTAAAAGAAATACCAGATGCTCATAATATTTATCACGATTTAACATCTTCTTTTTTAATATTTTCTTCTAAAAATCCTGCCGAAAAAATAGGAATAAATTCTATTCGTCTAATTAAAAATAGTATCTTTGAAACAGTGCGTCCGAAAATAAATAAGGAAAAGCAACCCTATTATTTACGAATTAGTTATGGTTGTCTTGGAAACTGCACGTATTGTGTTATTAAAAAGGCTATAGGGCCACTAAAAAGCAAACAATTGGATGTTTGTATTGAAGAATATAAAGATGCGTTAGCGCGAGGCTATAAAGATTTTATCTTTTTGGCTGATGATTTGGGGGCTTACGGCTTAGACATAAAAAGCTCTCTTCCAGAACTTCTTAATAATTTGATGTCTATTGATTTACAAAATAGTAATATAAATTGGTCATTAAAAGAAATGCATTCAAGGTGGCTCATAAAATATAAATCAGAATTAGTAAATATATTAAAGTATAAAAGAATTAAATACATATTATGTGGGATACAGTCCGGGAATAATAGGATTTTGAATTTAATGAACAGACATCATAAGCGTGAGGAGATTATTGAAACTATAAAAAAATTTAGAAAGACAAACCCTGCATTAAAACTATCAGCCCAGGTTATCGTTGGCTTTCCTTCTGAAAAAAATGAGGACTTAGATCGGAAGAGCGTCGTGTAGGGAAAGA
>CAJVWH010000002.1 GCA_913009575.1 uncultured bacterium | reverse complement strand
GATAAATCATTGACATTAAATCATATGACGATAGTAAATGCTGCACATAATGCCTTTGTGTCGGCTGAGGATGCTGCATATACAAAAAACCCGGGTTTTGGGATTGGTACGACACTTAAAAACTCATCTATATTCTCTATATTGTCAACAGGAACGGGATTCTTTGTAAATAATAATATCCACTTTTTATATTTTACAAATACATATAACAACCTTTACGGAATGGCCACTAATTATGGCGGATTAGCTTCCGCCGGGACGGGTGAGATATATGTCAATCCTTCATATGATACAGCAACTTATGGTAATGGTGCCTATTTAATGGTGCCTTCGGCCTTAAAAGGCAAGGGTGAGTCAGGCTCAGATATAGGAGCTGAAGTCTTGTACCGGTATCAGGATGGAACTCTTACATCCACTCCTTTATGGCCGTGGCCCATGGAAGCAAGGATTTGCAAAGAAACCGGCTATAGTGTTACTTATGAAAATGGATATTCCGGGTGTGCTAAAGGTGGCGGGCTATGGAAGACACTGAATGGAGTGTACGCGAGCACTCCAATTGTTGACACCACCCCTCCCTCTCCTCCGATCGGACTTGTGGTAGAATAAAATATATGGGAAAGCTAAAATTCTCTCCAATTTGGTTCAAGAATTTCTATGTTTAAATTTACTTTTGTTGTTCTGATTAACCCGCCTCCCTCTCCTTTAATGGTTATGGTATAAAGCCCCTTATTAGTATCTCCGGGAACATTAACGCTGAATACCGAACCCGTGGCATATTCAGAAGACGTGAGTGTGTCACAGATTTCCCCAATGGAACATGTTATGCCGTTAAAGTTGTAAGTGGCTCCTTGAATGGCGGGGCTTATTGAATCAACTGACAGATTTATGCTGTCTGAAAAATTTACCACGTTGATTGCGCTAATCGCGGTTTCCGTTGAAACTGAATCAAGCCCATTAACAATGGTGGAGTAAATGGCGTTTGAGTTTGAAAGATTGAAATCCGAGCAATTTATCGCAGTAGTGGAAGCGGTTTCATTTGAATAAGACGAGCAATTGTCGTTGTTGCAGGCTCTTGCGCGGTAAGAATAATCGTTCCCTCCTATTAAGTTGCTGTCAAGGTAAGAAGTCGCGTCGGCGGGAGCGTCGGCAATCCAAGCAAATGTTCCTCCGTCATTCTTTCTTTCAATCTCAAATTTAATTTCATTGGTTGAATTATCAGTCCAATTCAAATTTATGGTTTCGCAATCGGTCCCGCTTCCCGCAGTGGCGGTGAGGTTTGCGGGGGCGTCGGGAACGGATTCTTTTGCCAGCGCCAGAGTTGAGAAAATTCCTCCGACAATTGAAGTGCCGGATTCGGCGTCTCCCCAGACACCGTCCTCGTCAAAATTACTTGAGTAAATTTGGAAAGCCACCCATGCGCTGTCCAAAGGAATACTGATGGAGTTAATTTGACCCCCTCCCGTATCCGCCGCGCCGGACCATTGATTCGGAACATAATTTGGCGAAACCACATCAAACTGGGGGCCCTCTCTTCCAAAACTTGGATACCATGTGTTTGAATTATTCAGGTCAATGGGCACGCTTAGATCTTGGGGCACAATTTTTGTTCCTCCCATATTTTGCAATATATCAAATTGCGAAGGTTGCGCTCCCTTTCCGGCGAGCATTACCAGATAATTCGGGCGGTAACTACCCGGAGCCGTCACTTTAGTTTCGCCGTCGCTGAACATAAAAAGCGGCTGGATATTATTGCTGACCTCCAGGTTTACGGGAAAAATAAAAACGGGGCTTACCCGGCGGTATATTGAATTGGCCATCGCGTTAATGGAAATTCTCCCCAAAGGACGGCTGGGGTCAACATATGGAACGATTATTCCTATACCTGCCGGCCTGCTGGGAAATTGCTCACTGAAAGAAAGCTCCAATGTACCCGAATCGGGAATCAGAGTTTGCGGGAGTTTTGCTACCACGCCATCCAAACCCAGTCCCTGAACGGTGGTAAGTCGGGTTCCGACAATACTTTCACTCACTCCGCTGAGAGTATTTGTAACGGTAATGTTTGGGTTTTGCGAATTAAGCCATATAATCCAGACTTCGTCTTTTAGTACATTGTTTGGAAGAGTAATCTCAATGGTTGGATTTGGCAGGTCTGCCGTTCCGACGCCCGCGGTAATATAATTGATTTGTTCTTTCGGTTTTGAAATATCAGGAATGGTGATTATTTTGTTTGACCATAATTGCGGACTCAAATGGTCGGTTGGAATAATTTCTTCCGATTGTCCGGGGGGTGTCCAATAAAGTTGGGCTTGAGAGTCTGATTGATATGACGGCACTTGGAAACGAAGGTAGAAAAAATGCCAACCGGCCGTAAGATAAATGGAATTGGATTTATCGCCGTACGCCCACCAGCCGCCTCTTGGCCAAAGGTAGGTATCATCGATGTCAAACCTGCTATATTGCCCCAATGTGTCAATGCGAAAATTATATGTTCCGCTTGTGTCGGCCAAAATGGCTCCCCTCCAAATAATCTCCGCATCGTTTATTTGTCCGATTCTGCTCAAAAGCGTGGCGTCAAAGTTTAGAAAATCAATATTTTCCACTTTCGCCGTTTTGAATTCCGTCCAATCATCAGTTCCCAGTTTATTGTAGTTTCCCCAAAGGCCGCCAATAGGGATGGGACTGACGGAAAAATTAATTATGTAGTCGTCCGTGTTGGCGTTGCCCAAAACGTCTTGGCATTTTACGTAATAAGAATATGTCTCCCCTTGGTTGAGATTGTAAACAATGGTGGAGTGGAAAGTTCCCCCCGTTGCCGAAAAGATATTGGCCATGGAGTTGTAATTTATTCCGGGGGATGTTGAATATTTGCAGGTGGCGTTCTTGTCCGTATTTAAGGTGATTATTTTGTTCGTCGGACCCGGAACCAAGTATATTGTTCCTTGCGGAGAACCATTGCTGCGCTTTGGCGGTGTTGTATCTTTTTCGTCTGCCCCTATGTCCCATACCGCGCCCCTGATTTCTCCGCCGGCATCATTTTGAAACGCGAGATTGGCGTCTGTAGAAAGATTTTCTCCGGCATCTGTGATTTCTTGGGCGTATTGCGCGGTGGGATTAATATGAAATTCAGTACTGCTGATGAAATAATCATTGGGACTGCCGCTTGAAAGAATTATTGGATTTAATCCCGGAATGTCCCCGTTATTGGAAGCGTTACTTGTGGAGCTGGCAATATTGAAATTTTCTAAGGAATAAAATCCGGTTGATGGAAAGTCGGCAATTGATATGTTGTTTTTTAATGTGGCATTTCCCCCGTCCGCGGATATTCCCAAAGTGGAATTGTAAATTGTATTATTGTAAATATAGGCGATATCGTTTGTGTACCATAACAAAATTCCATAAACCGAGTCCCCGCTCCCCCAATTATAGATAATGTTGTTCCAAATTTTATGCGTGGTGTCGGAATCATTGGAATACATAAATATTCCAACCCCGTCATATCCGGGGCCGGAAACAATATTCGGACCCACAATAATATTGTTTGATATTTCAACATCTCCCCCGCCATTGATTCCTTCGGATAAAACCCCATAACCTGAGCTGGAATTTGATGTTACTTTTATCTGGAGACCGTCAATTTTTACATAATTTTCTTCATTATCTATGGCGATACCCGTTGATATTTGGATTCTATAAGCATTATTATTCCACACCCCGCTATGTCTGGCTTCAGAGGTGGTGTAAATTTTGATGTAATTGTTTGGCCCCGTATTCCACCCGGCTATACTCAGCGGGTTGGTGTCAGGATTGGTCCAAGCGCCTTCAATTTTGGCCACGGCTATTTTGTCGGCACAGACAAGGTCGCCTGTTGAACATCCTCCAAAATTTATATTTCCGTAATTTGCCTCCCAGTCCGCGAGCGATGTGTAGCAATTTGTATAGCCGGTGCAATCTTCGCGGATTAAACTTACAGATTCGGTTTGAGCGGAAACCGCGTTAAAATTGGGACAAAGAAACAATAAACCCATGAAGGGCGCGGCAAACAAATAAACAAAAATTTTTTTAATGATGCGGGGTACTCTCTCCATGTTCAATTATATTAACGCTTTTGGCAATCAATTTGGATTTTTTGGGGTTAAGGCGTTTGTAAAAATATATTTCAACCAACATTCTTTTTTTCAGGTAATCAAAATTAACGGAAATTTTCTTAGCGGGCTTCCTTATGAACGATTGCCCTTCTTCAAATTCAGATGGAGAGGTGGAATTATTTTTTTTAAATTTGCCGATTTGCGGCTTTGGGTAGCGCAAGGAAAAGAATTTTGTGCCATTATCGGCATAAATTGTGTAAGTTTTATTGGTGCCCAATGGGTCAATATCAACATCAAAGTTATTTTGACTTTGGTCAATTCCAACAACCGTTCCCGCAACCATTTCCATCAGCCCTTGTTTAATTTCTTCCGCTTGGTGTTTTTCGGGTGTTTTATGGAAGAAAAAAAAGTAGGAAAAAAGAACAAGCGCTAGCGATAAAAAAAGAATGATAGTCGCGGGTTTTTTAAGCATTATATAAAATTACAAAAACGTTAACCAATATAATTATTCTATTACATTAAGTATAATTAAAAAAGCATTACCTCAGATATTCCATTGTGGATAACTTTCAAAATTTGTTGTATACTATTTTTAATGTTGTGCGACATTAAGAATTTAAGAAAAGAATTTTTGGAATATTTGGAAATAGAAAAAGGAAGGAGCGTAAAAACAGTGGAAAATTACGGCAGATATCTAAGCAAGTTTCTGGAGTTCTCAAAAATAAAGGGACCGGAGGAAATCACTGATGAAACGGTGCGCAAGTTTAGATTAAGGCTTAATAGGCAAGAATTAAAGAGAAAAACGCAAAATTATTATTTAATCGCTCTCCGTGTGTTTTTGAAATATCTGGCAAGGCGTGGAATTAAATCCTTGGCTCCGGAAAGAATAGAACTTGCCAAAGTTCCCCAACGTGAATTGGATTTGATAACGGAAGAGGAGTTGGGAAGATTGCTTAATGCTCCCCAAGGCAATGGATTGAAATCATTACGCGACAAGGCCATATTGGAGCTTTTGTTTTCAACCGGATTGAGAGTTTCGGAATTATGCTCTTTGAATAGAGATCGTATTGTTGAAGCGAAAACGGGAGAATTTTCGGTACGCGGCAAAGGAGATAAAATAAGAGTTGTTTTTTTGTCCGAGAGCGCGAAGAAATCATTAAAAAACTATTTGGAAAAAAGAACTGACACAAATGAACCCCTATTTATCCATGTCGGAAACCGAGTTTCCGACACTTCTCGTCTTACTCCGCGTTCCGTGGAAAGAATCGTAAAATATTATGCTATTAAAGCCGGAATTTCCAAAAAAGTTACACCCCATGTGATTCGTCACTGTTTTGCCACTGACTTATTGTCCGCCGGGGCTGATTTGCGCTCGGTCCAATCTCTCCTCGGCCATTCCAATATTACTACCACGCAAATTTATACCCACATAACGGACAAACAGCTTCGCGATGTCCATAAGGCATTTCATTCAAGGCGCAGGTTGACAAATTAAAAATTAAATGTATTGTATATAATTAGTATTAGTTCATTTTTTTGCTCTTTAAACATCTATTAATTTTGGTCTTTTAAAATAAAATATGAGATTACTGCTCGTTAACTATTGAACAACAAGGAAGGTCGATTATTATCGGTTAATTTAACAATACTGATATGACTACAATCAAACAAACAAATGGGCATTATGGTCTTATTTCTCTCAATATCATGCTTAAATTTTCTCTTGCGGCTTTATTTGCCGTCAGCGTATTTTTTGCGGTGGCCTCCCCAGTTTTCGCTGAAAGCCAAGGATATACGCCAATTTGCCCATTTAACCAGCAACAAGGAAGGATTATTGTGAATTTTCTGCCTTTGTCTTGCGGAAAGATTGTTTCCAGTGGCACGATTGATGAAGCAACTTGCGGTCCCCAGAGCGCGAGTATTCCTCAAGGAACTTATTCTGTTTCTCTTGCCTCTTATGACGGATATGATAGTAGAATTAACGTGTTTCAGCCTCACGAGCAATGGAAGGCGGTTTTTTACAAAAACGGGTCAAGTATTGCCACTTCTTCTGCAATCAGCGATCTTGCTGACTGTGCGGAAGAGGCAAGCACTGCGGAGGTTGTTGACCAAGCGCTTGTTATCAGTAAGGATACTGACAGTGTTTCAGCATTGCATGCCTTTTGGCCCGATAATTCAAGCGCAAATAGCGTAGAGGCGGTATGTCTTGCCTTAGATGCCGTTAATTTGCCCCAATGTTCCGATGGAGTAGACAATGACGGGGACGGATTAGTGGATTATCCAAATGATCCAGGGTGTGATTCTCCGGATGACAATGACGAAAATCAGGCTCCTGTTATCACGCTTCTCGGCGACAACCCGATAAATTTGACGGTTGGAGACACCTTTACCGACCCCGGAGCCACCGCGACTGACACCGAAGACGGTGATATCACCTCTGATATTGTCGTTGGAGGAGACACGGTGGACACTTCCGCCGTCGGAACTTATACTATCACTTACAATGTTTCCGACTCCGACGGAGCCACTGCTGATGAAGTCCTGAGGACTGTTGAGATGAGTTCACCCTCAACACCACCTCCATCACCACCAAGCGGATGCGTAAGCAATTGCGGCGGAGGAGGCGGCGGAGGGGGCGGAACTCCAATCCACTTGGAAATTACAAATGAAAAAGTTGAATATGCCGCAACCAGCACGGTTTTGGTCACATGGGACACAAATCTGCAAGCGACAAGCTCTGTCCTTTATGGATTAAAATCATACGCTTCAAGCACTAAGCCGTTCAACGAATATGAGTTTTCCACGGCCACAACTTCAGTTTACGCAACAAGCCATTCCGTGACTATTTCTGGCCTTAAAAGTGGCGTCCCATATTATTTCCGTCCACTTGCCGGCAGAACAGACGAAGAAGTTGGCGGAATAGAATTGTCCATTACTTTGCCAAAATTACCTGAAGAGACGCCTATTCCTTCAACATGCAACTACCTTCTTGAATACATCAAGCTTGGCGGAAACAATAATCCTGATGAGGTACGCAAATTGCAGGTATTTTTAAGGGATTTTGAAGGTTTTTCCAGTCTTGCCGTTACAGGAATTTATGACAAGGCAAGCTTTGACGCTGTTTCCGAGTTTCAGAAAAAACATAGAAAAGATATTCTGGATCCGTGGGCGCTTAAAGATTCTACGGGGTATGTTTATATCACCACCAAAAAAGAAGTTAATGAGATTTATTGCCAAAAGCAATTCCCTCTTACAAAAAGTGATTTGGTGGAAATAGAAAGATATAACGGCCTTATTAGAAGACTGAGAGCGGAACACGAGGCGGGAAGTATTCCTGCCGGCGAAGAGATTAAAAAAATCAGGAAAGAAATAGGAAAATCTGAAAAAGAAAATGTTGTTACTGCCGGTGCAGAAGGCATTTCTACCAGTACAGTCGCGGCAATTGCCGGATCAGCGAATTTAACGCCACCAAATATACCTGGAAGTAAAACCGGGAATGGCAAGGGAAAAATTTTGTCTGCCGCGCTGGCTTTTTTTGCCGACAACAAGATAACATCCACATTTTCTTTGGTATTATTATTTCTCCTTGTGGCGTCGTGGATTATTCAAATCTCAATATGGCAAAGACGCAAAAAGAATAATAGTATCTATCTCGTATCAGGTTTTATCAAAAGAATTAAATCCATCAGATCTAAATTTACGATTGGGAAAAAAGATAAATAGGAAGATATAAAACCGTGAGATGAGGTAAAAACTAAAACAGCCGCGCGTTTAAATGCGCGGCTGTTTTAGTTTTTTAGTTATTTCACATACCATTTTTTACGTATACTCTCTATTTCTCTTCCCTCTTTTTTTTCTCTGGTAAGTTTTCCCTTTTTACCCATGTCTTCCAATTGTTTTTCAGGTAATTTGGCCAATTCTTTTACCCTTTTTTTGAGATATTCAGCGTTGTTTAACTCAGGGTTATCAAGGGTTTCTTCCAAAAGAACGTGTAAAATATGACCTATTTTAGGACCAGTTTTTTCGTTTGTTATTTCCATCACTTTTTTCCCGTTGATTTTAAGCATTTTTACAGACAAAGGCGCTCGCATCGCCTCGTCAATCATTGATTCATATTTACGAAGTCGGTAAGGAGTTTCTTTCGGTCTGCCCATGCCTATTCGGTCGCAAAATCTCACTTTCATCAAATCCCAAACATTTTCCGGTCCCACATTTCGGACGGTTCTACGCACTGCCGACAAGGTGATTGTTTCTGTTTCCGAAAAAAATAAATGCCAACGAACAAGTTTGGTTATTAAGTTAATCATTTTTTTGGAAAATTTTAGGCGAGAAAGAATTTTTGCCGTCATTTTGGCGCCCACTACATCATGTCCATAAAATGTCCAATCGTTTTTTTCCTTGCTCCAACGCCTGGTAGCCGGTTTGCCGACATCATGTAAAAGAGCCGCCATACGGATTTCAAAAGGCCAATTTTTCATTGCAGCATGGTCCAAACTTCTAAGGTTATGTTCCCAGACCGTGAATTTATGGGCTTTATTTTGCTTTATTTCAATGCCCTCTTCCAGTTCCGGAGCAATATACTTTAAAATTTCCAACTCACGCATCATTTCTATGCCCTTGCTTGGTTTTTTAGACATCAAAATTTTTATAAATTCGTCTCTTATTCGCTCTTTTGCGATTGTTTTTAGTAAATTGCAATATTTTTTAATAGCTTTCATTGTTTCACCGGAAACAATGAAATCAAGTTCCGTTGCCAGGCGAATTGCCCTTAAAACCCGCAAAGCATCTTCATTAAAGCGTTCTTCAGGGTTTCCTACCGCCTTAATCATTTGCTTTTCAAGGTCTTTTTGGCCACTAAAAAGATCAATAATTTCACCGGAAACCGGATTTAAGGCAATAGCATTGATGGTAAAATCTCTTCTTTTTAGGTCATCTTTTAGGTTACTTGTGAAACGCACTTCATCAGGGTGTCTTTTGTCAGAATATTTAGATTCAAGACGATAAGGTGTTATTTCAATAACTTTTAGTGTTTCATCAGAAACCGATTCATTTATTACAGCAACCGTACCAAATTTGTTTTCATAAACGGTTTTTGAAAAAAGTTTTTGAATTTGTTCCGGATTGGCGTTAGTGGTGATATCCCAATCTTTTGGTTTCTTGTGTAACAATAAGTCGCGAACGCATCCGCCAACCAAATAGGCGTCAAAACTGGCGTCAATAAGGGATTTTGTTGTTTTGAGAACAATTTGAGGAATTTTGTATGGCATATTTTAATATGTCCCTACGAGGAATTGAACCTCGATTTTAGCCTCCGGAGGGCTACGCTTTATCCGTTAAGCTATAGGGACAGAATTATTTTCAAATATCATTGAATTATAGCATTTTTATGGTAAAATAAAAATGTTTGAAATTCAGTCCCTGTGGTGAAACGGATATCACAACAGACTTCGGATCTGTTGTTCCAGGTTCAAATCCTGGCAGGGGCATATTTAAAAATGTGAATAACTTGTGGATTATGTGTATAACGGACACCCTAACGGACATTGTTCGTTGGGATGTCCGTTAGAAAATTTGTCCGTTATGTCCATTAGAAATTTATGGGTATTAAGACTAAAATCAAGGTTTACGGAAAGGTACAAGGGGTATTCTTCAGAGAATCTGTTAAAAGAAAGGCAAAAGAATTAAATGTTTCATGTGAAGCGATAAACATACCTGATGGAACCGTGGAAGTTATGCTTGCGGGGGAAGAGAAGAATGTTTCTTGTGTAACTGAATGGTGTAAAACAGGTCCCGCTTTGGCAAATGTGGATAAAATTGAAATTAAACAAATAACAAAAAAATGACTAAAAGATAATTTATGCCTCAAACACAAAAACAGAAAATCGGGCAAATTGGCGAAGGTGTTGCGTGTAAGTTTCTAGTGAAACAGGAATATGAAATTTTGGATAGGAATTATCGCAAGAAATGGGGAGAAATTGATATTGTTTCCAAGAAAGCTCAAAAAATACATTTTATTGAAGTAAAGGCCGTTTCTCATGAAACGGGATATTTGCCCGAAGAAAATGTGCATTCGTGGAAATTAAAAAGATTGGGGAGGGCGATTCAAACATATCTTTTGGAAAATAAAGTTTCCGATGAAACAGAGTGGCAATTGGATGTAATGGCGGTTTTCCTTGATTTTAAAACTAGAAAAGCTAAAATAAGAATCACGGAGAATGTAATTTTATAAATCGGGATATAGTGTAATGGTAGCACGAATCCTTTGGGAGGATTTAGTCCCAGTTCGAGTCTGGGTATCCCGACTATTTAAATTTATGCGGAATTTTATGGACTACTTTTTTATTTTTGGGGCGAAATATTTTTATCTGCTTGTTTTGGCGCTCGCTTTTTTCTGGTTCTTGAAACAGCCGAAAGATAAGAAAAAAGAAATTTTAATTTTTGGGTTATTCGCCCTGCCGACCATATACATAACGGCAAAACTCATAAGTTTATTTTATTACGACCCGCGGCCATTTATACAAAGCCATTTCGCTCCGCTTATATCCCACAAAGGGGACAATGGTTTCCCTTCGGACCATACATTAATAAGCGCCGCCGTTTCCGCCGTAATTTACCCATTTAATAAGAGGTTGAGCGTTTTACTATGGTTTATTACAGCCATGGTTGGAGTATCAAGAATATATGTCGGCGTTCACCATCCGATTGATGTTTTGGGGAGTATGGTTATTGCCGCGATTGTCGCGTTTGTTCTTTATAAATCAGCAAAATCGGTTATAATAAAAAGCGGCAAAAAAAAATTAAAAAGTCGATTGGAAATTTATCCATAAGGATAAAAATTGCCGGAGTATAGTATAGCGGCAGTACGCGGGCTTCGGGAGTCCGTAGCGGCAGTTCGATTCTGCCTACTCCGAAATAGCCAAAGTTTTTACCGCCTCCTCCACCAGTTTTTTTATATCCAAATCTTTTTCCGCTTTTATTACTTCTTGAATTTTTGCTTTGGTTTCTGGGTGTTTGGGCACAAAGAGCGAACAACAATCTTCATGCGGGAGAATTGAAATTTCGTAAGTTTCTATTTCCTCCGCCTTTACGATAATTTCTTTTTTATCAAAGCCGATGAGAGGCCTTAAAATTGGGATTTTTACGCATTCCTCAATGGCGGCCATATTTTCCATGGTTTGGGACGCCACTTGTCCCAATGATTCGCCAGTGACTATGGCAAGCGCACCTTCTTTTTTTGAAATTTTTTCCGCAATCCTCATCATAAATCTCCGATAGAGGATAACTCTCATTTTGGCGGGAGCTTTTGTCATAATTTGTTTTTGAATTTCAATGAAGGGGACGAGGTAAAGTTTTGAGTTTAATTGAAATTTATTGAGCGCCGTGGCAAGCTCTTTTGTTTTATCCAGGGAGGCTGGTGAAGTATATGGAAGTGAATGGAAATGCAAAAAAATCGCTGTCGCGCCTCTTTTTAAAATGTAATAAGTTGATACCGGTGAATCAATTCCTCCGGAGAGCAGGACAATGACTTTTCCGCTTGTTCCGCTCGGCAATCCGCCCGCGCCCCTGATTTTTTCAAGATAAAGAAAAGTAAAACTGTCCACTATTTCAATAAAGCAATCAACATTAGGGTTTTCCAGTTTCACTTTGCCGTTCAGTCTTTCAACTATATGCGCTCCCACTTGCTCATTTATTTCTTGCGAAGTCAGCGGAAATTCTTTTTTTGAGCGCTGGCAAGAAATTCTGAATGTCTTGAATTTTTTCTCGGATAAAATTTCCAACGCCGTTTTTTTTATCTCATTCATTTTTTGCCCGCAGCTAACGGCAAAAGCGAAGTAAGCGATGCCGAAAACATTCTGCAGGGCGCGGCTGATTTCTTCCTCTTTTTTTTCTCCGTCTTCCGTCAGTTTGACGATAATCCTCCCGGAGATTCTTTTGATATATTCAAAGCCTTCAACCTTATCAGACATAATCTTTTTTAAGTTTTGTCTTATGTTGTCGCGTAATTTTTCCTCAAAAAATTTTCGGTTTTTCCCCTTAAGCCCAATCTCGTCGTAGTGGCAGATTATAAATTTTGATTTCATATCATTTTATCTCTTTTTTTGAAAAAAATTTTCGCTTGTTTTTTTATCAATTCATCCGCCCCTTTGAGTCGCAGTTTTTTTGTTTCCTTTATGAAAGAGGCGGCGCGGTCAAGATATAACGGTTCAAGTTTGGCGATTATTTTGGTGGCTGATTTTGTTTCGCCGTACTCGGCCAGCAAGCCGTAAAGAATTTCCATCCATTGTTCGGCTCCTATAAAATTTTTTCTGCGCATTATTTTTTCAAGTCCGGAAGGCGGAGGAATTTTCTTTTTGCGCGGTTTCGTTTTGGAAACTGTCGGAATTGTTTTAACCTTGTTTATTTTTCTGCGCCACTTGTTTTTATTTTCCCAAATTATTTTGAACGCGCTTAGAACAACTTGCTTGAACATATTGTCCAGTTTCGGCCCGCTTGAGCGGTGGATTTTCGCGCCCAAGAATACCTGCCCAATTTTAAAGTTTCCAAACAGGGCGTTGAGAGTCATAAAAATATCCACCCCAAAGTCTTTTATGTGGCTGTCCCATTTTTTGCCCAGCCAGTATTTTATCATTTTTTGATTAAAGGCGAATTCTCCGCCAATTGGCTGGCGAATATCCGTTCCCAAGAGACCGTAAATTAAGGGGTAGCAAATATGGTTGGTAATTGTGGCGTCATAGGGATGGCGTTCGTAGAGGGGGAGAATAAAATCAAACTTTTTATCCAAAAGAGGTTTGAGCATCGCCTTCATCCATTCGGGAGTGATGCTTTTAAGGTCGGCGTCGGCCGTCATCACCGCCTTGGCGTTGAGCTTAATGGCCAGCCTGAAAAGATTTCGCAGATTGTTTCCTTTTCCCTTGATTCCTTTCGGGGTGGAGAGGTAAAGCTTCGGCGTTTTTGTTTTTGTCGTTAAAAAATTATTCTTAGTGTTGTCGGTTGAAAAATTATCGGCGTTTACGATAACACATTTTTTATTCGGGAAATATTTAACAAGCCCTTTGTCAATTTGGCTTGTCACAAAAGAAATATTTTTTTCCTCGTTATACGAAGGAACTCCAACAATAATTTCCACTTTCATTATCTATAGAATATCATATTTTCCCTTTAGTTTCATACCCAACTCCCCTTATCGCTCCAACAAAATATGAGATTTCGTAGAGATTATTTTTTCTCTAAAATTTTTTAACTCTCCTCGCGCTACTTCGCGGTCATCCCATTTTATTTTTGTTCCCTTCGGACCCATCATCCATGGCTCGGCGCCCTTGCCGGTGATGATGACCGTGTCGCCGGTTTTTGCGAGCGATACGGCTTTTGCGATCGCCTCGCGCCTGTCCATTATTGTTTCACAAATCGGCTGGTCGATCCCCTTGGCGACATCTTCCACAATGGCGCGGGGATTTTCATCATAAGGGTCTTCATTGGTGAGAATAATTTTGTCGCAATGTTTAGAGGCAATTTTTCCCATTTCCAGCCGCTTCCATTTGTCCCGCCCGCCGCCCGCCGAACCGAGCACGCAGATTTTCCGCGAACCCCGAAAAGTTTCATAAACTTTCTCCAATGAATCCGGCGTGTGGGCGTAATCAACTACCACTTTAAAATCTTGGCCTTCGTCTATTTTTTCCACCCTTCCTTCAACTCCTCTGAATTTTTCAATGGCGGATTTTATCGCTCCCATTTCCACTCCCTGCGATTTGGCAAAAACAATCGCGGCAAGAATATTATATAAATTAAATTCGCCGGCGACTTTTGAATGAATGGAAACATTGTCAATTATAAAATCCATGCCGTCTTCAGTAAGACTGCGGGAAGAAACATCTTTCAGTCCGTATTTTATTTTTTCTTCAACGTTAAAATTTAAAAAGAGTTCGGCGTTGGGGTCATCTTCGTTCACAATTATAATTTTTCCTTTTTTGGGGGATTTTCCAGCGACTTAAAAAGCTTTAATTTGGCGTCGCGGTATTTTTCAAAAGAGCCGTGCGATTCAATGTGCTCAGGCGCCAGATTGGTGAAAATGAGCGCGTTGAAATTGACGAATCTGTGACGGCTTTGGGCGGCGCCCTCGGAAGTGAGCTCCAAAATAGCGTATTGGCATTTTCCCCTCACCGCTTTGCGCAAGAATCTTTGCATGAAAAATCTGCCCGGCATGGTCATCTTTTTCTCGTTTTTTTCCGATTCCCTGCCGATTTTGAAGCGCAGGGAAGAGGCGAGGGCGGTCTTGTATCCGGCTTCCTCAAGAATGGCGCTGATGATTTCTATGACGCTGGTTTTTCCCTTGGTGCCGGTAATGCCAAGCACGAATATTTTCCGCGACGGGAAGCGATAAATCAAAGCGGCCGCAAAAGCCAACAGCCAATGGTAAACCGGCTGCCCCATCCTAAAAAGTTTTTTCGGAATAACCTTCCTTCCAAAACTCAAAAATGTTTCCAAGTTGATTTTTGTCATGGTATCAAACGACTTACGATGTCGTTTGGAGTTTTTAACGCGGCCTTTAATTATTTACCCAAGTTTTTCAGCACCTCTTTTATACGGGCGTTGGCGCCGTCAATTTCCGCCGGCACTTTTTTGAGCGCCTCGCGCGCCTCTCCCAATGAATATCCGAGGGACTGCAGCGCCTCAAGAACATCGCCATCCTCTTTAAGCGCGGCATTCCCAATTTCACCAAGGTCAAGCCCCCCCATTTTTTCCTTCAGCTCCAAAACTATTTTCTCGGCGATTTTTCTGCCAATTCCGGAAACTTTTGTGAGATAAGAGGTATCACCGATTGAAACCGCGCGCTTTATTGTATCCAAGGGAGCGACAGCCAAAACACCCAGCCCAGATTTTGGTCCGATGCCCGAAATCTGGATGAGCATTTCAAAAAATTCCACTTCGGCGTATTCCATAAATCCGTAAAGTTCCAACGCGTTCTCCCGCACGTGAAGGTGTGTCCACAAGGAGAAATCTTCAGGTTTCTTGCGCGCTTCCTTAAGAGTGTCCGGCAGCACAAAAATTTTGTATCCTACTCCGTTGACATCAAGCGCTATAAACTTATTTCCTCGCATCAATATTTTTCCGGTCAAATGAGATATCATTGATTTTATTCTACCTCTATTTACTCGGCACTACAAATTCAAAAAACTTGAATAATACAGGATTTGCATTTTTGGGCTAAAATTGGTAAGATGTGAGAGTTATGGTTCAAATTCATGATATAAAACCGAAGACTAAAAAGAAGGGGAAGAAACGCATTGGTCGAGGAGGCAAGCGCGGAACTTATTCGGGTCGCGGAATTAAGGGGCAGAAGTCGCGCGCCGGCAGAAAAATGCGCCCGGAAATGAGGGATACGATAAAGAAGTTGCCAAAAAAACGCGGATACCGCTTTAAATCTTTCAGAGAAAAAGCGAAACCGGTTAATCTCGCTGTTTTAGATAAAATATTTAGCGACAATGAAAAAGTTACGCCGACAACCCTTTTGAAAAAAAAGGTTATTGAAAAGAAAAAAGGAAGAATGCCTGCGGTTAAACTTTTAGCAAGCGGGAATATCACTAAAAAACTTTTAGTGTCCGAATGTCAGGTTTCCATTGTTGCCAAAGGAAAAATAGAAAAAGCGGGGGGAAAAGTTGAGTAAGTATGAATAATTTTTTAAGAAGATTAAAACTTGTTTTTAAAGACCCGGATTTACGCAAAAAGATTCTCTTTGTGCTTTTTATGCTTGCGCTTTTTCGATTGGGAGCAAATATCCCTATTCCCGGAATTGACCAATTGCGCCTGCAGTCATTTTTGGCCGGCAACCAGTTTTTTGGTTTTTTAAATATTTTTTCTGGCGGGGGATTATCCAAACTTTCCATTATGATGCTTGGTGTGGCTCCTTACATTACGGCTACCATTATAATGCAATTATTGACGATGATTTTTCCGAAACTGAAAGAGCTTTACCATGAAGAAGGCGAAGCTGGCAGACAAAAATTTAACCAATATTCTCGGCTTTTCACCGTTCCCTTGGCCGCATTACAGGGATTTGGGCTTTTGGTATTATTGGAACGCCAGCATGTTTTGATAAATTTAGGAATTTTTGACCGAATTACAAATATTGTAATTGTTATCGCCGGCTCGGTTCTTTTGATGTGGCTGGGAGAGCTGATTTCAGAATATGGAATTGGCAATGGCATCTCTCTTTTAATTTTTGCCGGCATCGTGGCGAGTTTGCCAACCACGATAACACATCTTCTTTTTACTTTTGAGCCCTCTCAAATCCCCTTGTATTTCGCTTTCACCATAGTTGCGGTTTTAATTGTGGCCGGGGTTGTGGCAATAACAGAGGCCGAAAGACTTATTCCCGTTTCTTATGCAAAACAAGTGAGAGGGATGAAGATGTATGGCGGAGTTTCAACACATCTGCCCCTAAGGGTTAATCAGGCCGGGGTAATCCCCATTATTTTCGCCCTTTCCATCCTTTTGTTTCCGCAAATGATTGCTAATGTTTTGGCAAATGTGAATTCTTCAGTTGTTCAAGCGATATCAAAAGCTCTTTCAGTTTTTATGAATAATCTTTGGCTTTACGGTTCGTTTTATTTTATCCTTGTTTTTCTCTTTACATATTTTTACACTGCCGTTACTTTTGATCCGGAGGCCATTTCCACTAATTTACAGAAAAGCGGAGCGTTTGTTCCGGGCATCAGACCGGGCCGGCCAACCGCCGAATATATCGGGAAGATTTTGAACAGAATTACTTTGGTGGGTGCGCTTTTTTTGGGAGCAATCGCCGTTTTGCCTTTGGGGATGCAGGTGGTTACAGGTATGAGGTCTTTGGCAATCGGCGGAACTGCTCTTTTAATTGCTGTTTCTGTGATTCTAGAGACAATCAAACAAATTGAATCCCAGGTGGTGATGAGAGAATACGAGTAAGTCCACATTTCACTTGCTTTGCTTGGTTAAAATAAAAAAATCAGATCCCAAAAATAAAAATTTTGATATCCGTTAACCGCGGATATTTTTAATTACCCCACTTTTTTGCCATAATGCGAAAACCACCCTTTTGTTTTTGTGACGATATGTCTTATAATCAATCTATATGATACAAAATCCGTTAACTTTTCTTTTTATCGGCCGCTCCGGATGCGGAAAGGGCACGCAAATTAAATTATTACGCGAATATTTGGAGAAAAACGATAGTAGGTTGATTCTACATGTTTATGCCGGCAAAAAAATGCGTGAACTGATTGAAAATAAAAAAAATTTAACTGCCAAATTAACGAAAGAAATTATGCTTTTGGGAGGAAAACAGCCGAATTTTTTGGCGATTTGGGCTTGGTCTCAGGAATTAGTTGAGAAGTTGGAAAAGGATGTACATTTAGCTGTTGACGGTTCTCCGCGAACGGAACTGGAGGCAAAAATTTTGGATGAGGCGCTTGAGTTTTATAAAAGAGACGAAATTTTTCCGGTTTTACTTGATGTGAGCTATGAATGGTCTGCGGAAAAACTGAAAGCGAGAGGAAGATTTGACGATACGGAAGAAAGAATCAAAAACCGACTTAAGTATTTTGAAAAGTATGTTCAGCCGGTGGTGGCCTATTACGAAAAAGAAAGCAAGAATAAATTAATCGCGATAAACGGCGAGCAGGCAATAGGAGAAGTGCACAGAGAAATAATCCAGAAGATTTTTAATGATAACAATTAAGTCAAAAGAAGAAATAAAAATTTTGCGCGAAGGGGGCAACATTCTCGCTTTGGTTTTGAATGAGGTTTCCGCAGCGGCAAAGCCAGGCATTACGGCAATTGAACTTGACGCTTTGGCGGAAAAATTGATAAGACGCGCCGGGGGCGAGCCGTCATTCAAAAATTACAAGACAGGCGGCGATAAACCTTTTCCGGCGTCGCTTTGCGTTTCCGTAAACAGCGAAATCGTTCACGGCATTCCGTCCAAAGATAAAATTCTGAAAGAAGGCGATATCGCCGGCCTTGACTTGGGTTTGAGACACAAAGGTCTTTATACCGATATGGCGATAACGGTTCCGGTCGGCGCTGTAAGCGAAGAAGTCCGGTGCCTCGTTGAGGCGGCGAAAAAATCTTTGGATGCCGGCATAAGCGCCGTCAAAGATGGCGCGCATATTGGCGATATCGGTTTTGCAGTTCAACAGTATGCCGAATTACAAGGCTTCAGCGTGGTGAAAAAATTGGTCGGTCACGGAGTCGGCTATGGAGTGCACGAAGAGCCGGAAATCCCAAATTACGGGAAACTGGGCACCGGACCGCGATTGAAAGAAGGAATGGTTTTGGCCTTGGAGCCGATGATAAACAAAGGGGGCGATGATATTATTTTATCCGGAGACGGCTGGACTTGGGAGACAAAAGACGGCTCTCTTTCAGTTCATTTTGAGCATACGGTCGCTGTCACCAAATCAGGTGCGGAAGTGCTGACCATGAAGTAAGGCAAGTTCGTTGCGAAACAGAATTTATTATGAGACTGCTTGGCATTGATTACGGGATAAAAAGGATTGGAGTTGCCCTTTCGGATGAAAGGGGTAAGTTTGCCTTTCCGCATTCCGTGATTCAAAATTGTCCCACTCAAAAATGTGCAAGGCTCAGCCTTGCACAAATTAAGAAAATTTGTGAGGAGAATGAGGTTGGAAAAATAATTCTTGGAAAGTCAGTTGACTATCATGGTTATCCTAATCCCGTTATGAAAAAAATAGAACCTTTCAAGACACTTTTGGAAAAAGAAACCGGTCTGGCTGTGGAATATGAAGAGGAGACATTGACTACTTATGAAGCGAAAGAGGTGCCGGTTATCGGCAAAGAGCGCTATTCTTTGTCAAATAAAAAAAGAAAAGGATGGCAGGGGAAAATGAAAAAAATTGACGCATCGGCAGCTGCCATCATCCTGCGAAGTTTTATTGAAAAACAAAAAGTGGTAGAATAAGACGTAAGTAAAATCCGTTGAAGTTTAAGGAAGGGTAAATGCAACAATGGCGAAAAACAAAAAGCAAAATTTCATATCGGAGTTCAGAAAAGACACGGTGAGCGGGGAATGGGTTCTTATTTCTTCAATGCGTCGAATGAGACCGCATTTTTTGAAGTCCGCAAATGTGAGGCATGGCGCCGAATCTCAGCGCCAGAACCAAAAATTAAAGAAAGACTGCCCTTTTGAAAATCCTCAAAAAAGCGGAAATTCTTCTCCAATATTGTGGTACCCATCTCCGAAATCAGCCTCGCAAGAAATTAAAGATTGGTTTATCCAAATTATTCCCAATAGATACCCCGTTTTTCCTCAGGGAAGTGTTTGCCCGACGACCAGTGCTCTCGGCCCTTATGAAAAAATTGATGGGATGGGTTTCCATGAGGTGATTGTTTTTCGCGATCACGGCCGAGATTTTAAAAAAATGTCCATTGATGAGATCGGTTTGGTATTGAAAGCGTACAAGGAACGCTATAAAATGCTTGAGAAAGAACAATGTATTGAATACATTTTGATTTTCCACAATAAGGGTGAGTTGGCGGGCGCTTCAATTGCTCATCCTCATTCTCAGTTGGTTGCCCTTCCTATTGTCCCGCCCGATGTTTCCAGGAGTATAAACGGAGGCATCAATTTTTTTGAGAAAAACAAGAAATGCGTCCATTGCGTGATGCTTGATTGGGAGAGAAAAGAGAAAAAAAGAATTGTTTTTGAAAATAAACATTTTACCACTTTCACTCCCTATGCCTCGCGGGTTTCATATGAAGTCAGAATTTTCCCCCGTGAGCACTCATCTGATTTTGAAGAGATTTCCCGCGAGGCAATACCGTATCTCGCTGAATCCCTCAAAGACGCCCTCAGCCGCATTGGCAAAACATTGAACAACCCTGATTACAATTTTTTCATTCACACCGCCTCGGCAAAAGTGAAAAATGTTCCTTATTACCATTGGCATATTGAGATTTTGCCTCGTACCGATAAGTGGGCTGGGCTTGAACTCGGGACCGGCATTGAAGTGGTTGCGGTTTCGCCCGAGCGGGCGGCGGAGAATTTACGGAATTCCCTCTAATCCTTTCCGGTTTTTTCTGCTATGATTATTTATAGTGAAATTTTTTGTCCTGAAAATTTTTGAACGGGTGCGCGTTTGGACTTTGCATTGGGCGCACACTCCCCACATGGCTGTAGCGCTTTTTTTGATTGCTTTTTTTGAGGCCTCTGTTTTTCCCATTCCGCCGGACATTTTAATGATAGCCATTCTTATGGTAGGTGCGGAACGCTGGTGGTGGTATGCCGGTATTACCTCTCTTGGTTCCGTTCTGGGGGCGATGTTGGGATATGCCATCGGATGGGGTTTTTATCATATGATTGGTGCGCGTATAGTTGAAATTTACCATCTTCAGCAAACAATCAGTTTTATCGGAACAAAGTTCGGGGCCAATGTTTTTCTCACTGTTTTCACGGCCGCTTTTACGCCGATTCCCTTTAAGGTTATCACTATTGCGGCAGGTCTTTTCAAGGTTTCATTCTGGAAGGTTGTTTTTGCTGCCGTCATCGGAAGGGGTATGCGTTATTTTGCCATTGCCTATTTTGTCAAAGTTTTCGGCGTACGCGTCAGCCGGCTGATTTACAAATATTTTAATATTCTTTCAATCGTATTTGTTATTTTGTTGATTGCCGTTTTTCTCGCCATAAAATTTTTGTTTTAAGCTTTAAAATATGAGAGCAAAAAAATCATTGGGGCAAAATTTTTTAACATCAAAAGCAATAGTCAATGAAATTATCCAAGCCGGGGCTGTTGAGTCTGATGATGTCATTTTGGAGGTGGGTCCCGGAAAGGGAATTTTGACCAAGGCGCTGTTGGAAAAGGCGGGGCGTGTGATTGCGGTTGAAAAAGATGAACATTTGACGGAGTTTTTGCAGAAAAAATTCGCTGACCGGGAAAAATTGGAAGTTGTCCGCGCGGATATTTTAAAATTTAATCCTAGAAACTGCGAACTAAAAACTAAAAGTTATAAAATTATCGCAAATATCCCTTATTACATTACTTCGCACCTTTTGCGTAAGTTTTTAGAAAGTGACTGCCGGCCGAGTAGGATGGTTTTGATGGTTCAGAAAGAAGTGGCCGAAAGGATTGTGGCGCGAAACGGCAAAGAAAGTATTCTTTCAATCAGTGTCAAAGCATATGGCAGCCCTCGGATTATCAAGAGGGTTCCGGCAAAATATTTTTCGCCAAAACCGAAAGTTGATTCCGCTATTTTACTGATTGACAATATTTCAAAAGATTTCTTCTCCCTTTGCGGCGCGAAAAAAATTAATGAAGAAAAATTTTTTACGGCCGTCAAAAAAGGTTTTTCAAGCAAGCGCAAACTGATAAAAAATAATTTACAAATATCAGACACTCAATGCCTAACAAAGTGCGGGATTGGAGAAAAAGCAAGAGCGGAAGAGTTGAATGTAGAACAATGGAAGTGTCTAGTTGAAGGGGCAAGTTTTTGAATATTGGGTGAGCACCCATATTGCCAAGGCGGTCGTGTGCGGATTCTCATATTTTTGATTAAAGTAAACCGGTGTCGCCCACGCGCCGGAAGGCATCTGGTTTTTCAAAATATTTTTTATCCATTCATTCTTTGCCATATCTTTAAAACCATAGTAAAAAAGAAACGCGGCTCTTTCGGCGTATAAATCATTGAATTTGCCTTTGCTTTTCTCTTCTTCTTCGGAAATTTTTTTCGCTCCGGATAAAATTATTCTATCAATATCGTAGCCCTTTGCGGAACACCCGTTTTTCTTAAAAAGAACGGCGGACCAAAATTTGTGGGTAAGATTGTAGCCGGTTTCTTTTTCTATGTTTCCAAAAGTGTTTTTCGCGAAATCTTTCTTTACGGGGAATAGATCGCAATAAAGCGCTTGGGGGAGAATATCGTTGTATTTTTCCTGCGGTGTCCGCAGTATTTTTTTTACCCGGGGACTGATTTTATAATTTGGTCCCGCAAACAACCTTTCAAAAACAGGCAGATAAGGTTTTTTTTCAAATTCTTTCAGTTTGTTTTTCCAAAAATTTTCTATTTTGGGTGAAGAATCGCAATAATCATCGTTGATTATTCTTATAATGTGAAGAATTCCCGGGTCTAAAAATTTGCCTTGATAATTGTAAAGCCATTTCCATCCATTTTGAGCTGAGAGCACGGATTCCTTTTTAAGGGCATTGAGAGCGGAACTGGAAAAAAAAATCGCCAAAGTAAAAACAATCGCAAGAAAAAAATAGGCAATGAATGCGTGCTTTTCTTTAAAATTTTTTGCCATATTCTAATATTATCTTGTATTTACTTATTTATCCACAAAAGTACAAAATTTAATTTTAAAAATGCTATAATAAAGGCGGTGCAAAAGCCATGGTTTTTTCTTATCTGCCCAACAAAAAATTTACGATTATATTTATTGCAATCCTTGTAGTATTGGGAGGATGGTTTTTGGTTTCCAACAACAAAGGAGCCCAAAAAAAAATTTTTAATATTTATGAAAAAAACGGAATTGCTTCAAAAATGTTCCAAAATGTGCAAAAAGATTCCGATAACGATGGTTTGGCGGACTGGGAAGAGGCGCTTTGGAAAACAGACCCTAATAATCCTGATACCGACGGAGACGGAACAAAAGACGGCGAAGAAGTTAAAGAGGGCAGGGATCCGACAAAACCCGGCCCGGATGATAAATTGGAAGTGGCTTTTCCGGGCAAAAACGTGGCCTCTTCCAGTTCAAATTCCGGACAGACTTCTCTGACAGGAAGCATTTCCAAAGACCTTCTTTCAAGATATCTTATGGCGAAACGGTCAAGCGGCGGAAAGATTGACGAATTAACAAAAAAAAGATTAATAGATTCCATTCTATCCGATGCAAATAGTGATATCTCCGGCAAGATTTATAAAATTTCTGATATTAAAATATCGCAAAACAACAGCAAGAAAGCATTAAAAATTTATGGGAATCAGCTTGGTGCCACTATGGAAAAATATAACGGACCGTATTCTCCAGAGACAGAAATTATATATTTTAAAGAAGCCATTGAAAAAAACGACAAAAATGGGTTTGCCAAACTTGATAAAAATATAAGTACTTATAAAAATATTATAAAAGATTTTTTAGCGATTAAAGTCCCTTCTGACTTGGCAAGCCAACATCTTGTCCTTATAAACGCCCTTTCTAAATTTATGGAAATTACCAAATATTTGAAGAATTATCCTCAGGATTCAATAGGTGCCTTGATGTCCTTAAAACAGTATTACGGTAATCAGAGAAAGTTTGTAAATTCGGTAACTTTCATATTTGATAATTTAAGGAATAAGGGAGTTTTCTTCAAAGAAAATGAGCCGGGGGGCATTATAAATAAAATATTTAAACAAAAGTAAATGGGTAATTTTTATAAAAAATACATAATTGTAATTTTTATAACGTTAGCATTATCTTCCAGTTTTTTCTTTTTGCCGGCAAAGCGTGCCGATGCATGGTGGGGGGTTGAGGATATAAGTTTTGATCCGACAAACTGGGTTGAAAATGTTTATAATTCTTATATGCAAGGGGATTCATGGACAAAGGAGAATATCCTTGACCCTCTTGCCTGGTATTTCGCCAAGGCGATGATTCAGAGCATAACGGATGATTTGGTTAATTGGATAAATTCAGGATTTAACGGAAATCCTGCGTTTGTTACCAATCCGAAAACTTATTTTGAGGGTTTAGCGAATCAAACATCAGGCCTTTTTATGCAACAGTTGGGACTTGAAGATATTTGCTCGCCTTTTAAGGCACAAATTTTGTTCAGTTTAAGATATAATTTTGCCGCCCCCGCATTGAAAAAATTCAGCTGCACCTTTAAAGATGCTGTTGCCAATTGGGATAATTTTATGGGGAATTTTAACAATGGCGGATGGAACAATTGGCTGTCAGCGACTCTGGAACCGCAAAACAATCCTTATGGCGCTTATTTTATGGCGACAGATGAAATGAGCGCCAGAGTGAGTACCAAGGTCAGTTTGGGCAAGCAGGAAATTCTTTCAGGTCAGGGATTTTTAAGCATGAAAAAATGTTATGATTCTTCGGCGGACAAAAATGATTTTTGCCAATTGCAATGCAGTAATGCATCCTCTGCCGACCATGACAGTTGTGTCTCTAATTGTAACGCGACGAATATTCCCGCGGAAACAATTTGCGAAGGGACCGGCGGGCAGATGCAAAATACGACACCCGGCAAGGTAATAGAGGGTCGCCTTGAATCGGTTTTAGGTCAGGATGTGAAGACTCTCGGTGTTGCCGATGAACTTGACGAGATTATTGTCGCTTTAATTAATCATTATATGTCTAATCTTAGGGATGGTGGATCAAGTTACGATTCAGTTGCTTCAGTTCCGGAAGTTACATCAGAGATGAAACAGAGTGCAAAAAATATAATTGACCGCAAACTCACGCCAGAAATTAATTTTAGGGATGCCGAACAAAAATCTGTTGATAAATATGATTGGGCCATAGGAAAAGTAAACGAATTAAAGCAATGTTATGAGGACCAAATTACAATTCTTAAAAGTTGCACGCCCGCGGATTCTTTATCTTGCCAAAACGAAGCCCTGCAGGCGGATGCTCTCCGGACAAAAATAGACAATGAAACGCAACCCTTAATAGATTCTCTTGAATCTGAAAAAGCTCCATTTGTCGCCGCTGTTGCAATTTCCACTTTAATGATAAATAAAGGTGAAGAGGATAAGAACATTATATCAAGCGCTGTTACGTTGGTAGATCTACAAAAAGCTATGACAGACTTTACCAACGGTAGCGGGTCATCCCTACATAGTCCGCAAGATGCAAACAACGCACTGGACGAATATTTTGTGGTTAAACAAAATCTTGAAGATAAAATTAATGGAACAGGCGGGATAGAAGAGCAGATCGGGCAATGCAATACTGATTTGAGCAATTTACAAAACAGTGATTAAGTTGTTTTTATGCGGAAATTTTTACCTTATATTTTAATAACTGTGATTTTTGCCGTAAACGTGCTGGCTCCTTTGGGCACTTTTGCCGCCTCTACCCCCACAGCCGTCTCTTCAGGCAGTATTGAAAGCCAGCTTGACAAGACCAATTGCCTCTCTTTTCCCGGTAGAATACACCTCCCAGCTTGTGCCGCTACGCTTTCTTATTATATTTTCTTTGTCCCAACATCAGCGCTTCTGTGGTTTTCAGGGCAAATATTGGATGTTTCCGTTTCTTTTGCCCTGGATTCAAAAACCCTCAACACAAATATGGTGAAAGAAGGGTGGAAAATCACACGTAATCTGGTAAATCTGTTTTTTATTTTTATATTGCTTTACATATCCATTGCCACCATTCTGCAAATTGGCGGATACGGTATGAAAGATTTATTGGTAAAAGTTATTATTGTTGCTTTATTGGTGAATTTTAGTTTGGTGTTTACAAGAGTGGTCATTGACGCGTCAAATGTCTTAGCGATGGAATTTTACAGCAAAATATCCGCGCCGCAGGAAAGCGCCGTGACAGTTGGAGGAGTGCAGGTAAAGGGAGTTTCCGCCGTATTTATCAGCGGCTTTAACCCGCAGCGCCTGTTAAGCCAAGATTCTTTTCAAAAATGGGTGGTTGGAGGCAACGGCTCTCTTTTGGTTATATTTATAATATTTCTCGTCGCATCCATAATAAACGTGATTGCCGCTTTTGTGCTTTTTGCCGCGGCTATTTTGTTTATAGTTCGTATCGTTGCACTTTGGCTGATTATGATTTTGGCGCCTCTGGCCTTTTTAGCGATGATTTTGCCAAGCACCGGAAGATACGCGAAAGAATGGTGGGGTAAATTGTTCAGCCAATCCTTTTTCGCCCCCATATTTTTGTTTTTATTTTATCTTGTGGCGATGCTTATTGTCGGTCCTTCCGGAGGGGAAGGGTTTTTGGCTTCCTTGGCAGCTACTTTATCAACGTCAGCATCTTCTAGCGGGGGTGTTGCCGGCGGCATTGTGAGTTTTTTCAAGAGTATTGCCGTTGTGATTATGCAATTTTCAATACTGGCGGTTTTATTAGTTGCTTGTTTGATAATAGCCGGTAAAATGGGTGCTCACGGCGCGGGTGCAATGCAGAAATTGGGGACTAACGCCCGCAAGTGGGGCCAAAGTTATGCGGGAAGGATTGGAAGAAGGGGGGTCGGTTTTGCTTCTGAAAAGGCGTTGAACCATGCCTATGGCACCGATGAAAAGGGTAATTTCAAGAATAAGGGTAAAACGGCAGTCGCGCTCAGGGCCGCCTTGAAGATTCCGGGCGCGGCTCAGGGCGCGGCTAGGGCGTCTTCTTGGAGAGAGAAACAAAAAGCGGAAACGAAAAAAAGGCGCGAGAAAGTTTACGGGTCTTACAGCACGGCGGGATTGGCGGCTTTGCAGGCGCAACGAATGATTATGCCGTCAAGGCGCGAGGTTATAGAGGAAAAACTTGAAGGTAAACAGAAGGCAGACAAGGAAAAAGTAGAGATTAAAAAACTTAAGAATGAAAGGAAAGGGTTAAAACTAAGGGAAAAATCCGAAAATTGGGATGAAGGGAGGAAAAAGATTCAAGACAAGATTGAAGTACATAAAAAAACAAACAAACTTGAATATGGGAGTCCCGGGAGTTGGGAGCGTGAAATGGAAAAATTAGACAATGAAATGGCGGAATTTATGAAATCCACGTATGATAAGATTAATGGAATTAACAGTAAGTTAAATAAGAAAAAAGAAAATGCTATTATAGGAGAGGCGCAAAAACTTATAAAGAAAGCGCAATCCGGCGGCGGAGGAGAAGCGCCGAAACTCGCACCCAAAACGGAAAAGGCGTAAAATAGTATTATGAAAAATTATACGGAACAAGAATTAAAAGAAAAATATCAGCAGCTTCCCGAAGAAATAAAGGAAGCGATGTTTGGCGATGATATGGAAAACGCTATGAGAAAAATTGCCGACAAACACAAGATTGATGAGGACGGAATTTATGAAATTGAGTCAGCCGCGAGAATGGTTATGTTCGGAATGATTCGCTTCAAAGATTTCGCAAAACATATTTCAGAATCAGCCGGAGTTAGCGGGGACATTGCCGCCCAAATTCAGCGCGAAATTGACGAGGGGATTTTCGCGAAAATTCGCGGGGCACTCTCCATAATGTCGGCAGTTGAAAAATATAAAGACCCGGAGATGGCGTCACATCTCAATGCTCTACCGGGGAGAATATTAATCCAAGAAAAATAGACAATTTGTCGTTATAAAAATTATGTCAAAATTAACACCGCAACAAACAAGAGAAATTTACCAAAAACTTCCTGAAGATCTGAAAGATGCGATTTTAAGCGTTGATTCAGCGAATGTTATTCAGCAGGTAGGGAAAAAATATAACTTAATGATTGATAAAATCGGCGAGTTGGCTGATGAGACCGGAATGGTAATGTTTGGCGTGACTCCTCCCAAAGATTTTATTTCCAACCTTTCCCGTAGACTCGGAGGTGACAGGGAAACTGCGCGCAAGATTGCCGAAGATATAAATAAGCAGATTTTTGCCAAGGTAAGAGAGTCATTAAAAAAAATACATAATATAACAGGGACTTCGGAGCAAAATGATTTTGCTGCCGGACAGGTGGAAACCGGGAATTACGAATTAGGAGGCGCAAAAACTGAAATTAAAAAAGATATGCTTAAAGAAATTGAAAGCGAAGAAATTAATAAAGATGAAAAGTCAAATGTTCCGGAGATATTGAAAGGGTTAAATATTCCCGAACCGGAAAAAGGTCCGTTTGAAGCGAAGACAAGCGAAGAAATTCACAGAAAACCGCTTCAGGTTTCAGAACACTATCTGGAAGGCGATCCTTATCAAGAGCCGATAAAATAATGAGATTTCAAGTTCCACAATTTATTGAAGTAGAAAGCAAGATATTCGGGCCTCTAACGCTCAAACAGTTTATTTATTTGGCGGGAGGGGCGGGAATAATTTTTCTGCTGTATGTGATACTGCCTTTTTTCTTGATGTTTTTGTTTACCATTCCCGTCGGAGCACTTGCTTTGGCTCTTGCTTTTTACAAACCCAACAACCGACCGTTCATAAAAATGGTTGAGAATGCCTTGCATTATGCGTCAGATGCTAAAATTTATATATGGAAGAAAAAAGAGAAGAAAGACAATTTGATAAAAAAAAGGCAAATTACATCTCCTGCGCAAATTTATGCCCCAAAATTAACTAAAAGCAAATTAAAAGATTTGGCATGGAGTTTAAATATAAAAGAAGAAGTAAAATAGAATAATATGGCAATATCATCAAAATCAACGCAGGAAATTGTTCCAATCAATGAAATTCGCGAAGGCGTCGCCGTTTTCAAGGATGGTTCTTTGAAAATGATTTTAATGACATCCACCTTGAATTTTGCTTTGAAATCAGAAGATGAACAGAGTGCGATTATTATGCAATATCAAAATTTTCTTAATTCGCTTGATTTTCCCATTCAATTTTTTATTGAGTCCAGGAAACTTGATATAGGAAATTATATAAAGACGCTTGAGGACGCAAAAGCGGAGCAGACAAACGAACTTCTTAAAATTCAGACAAAAGAATATATTGATTTTATAAAAAATTTCGTGAAATCAACGAATATTATGTCAAAAACTTTTTATGTAGTTGTCGCTTATAATCCGGTTTCAAGCGCGGTATCCAGTATTAAAAAAAATCCTTTCGGCGCCATCATGAAGATATTTAGAGGTGGAAAGAAGAATGATTCCGGTAAAGATGTAAGTTTTGAAGAATCGCGGCTCCAATTGCAGCAAAGAGCCGATGTTGTTCGCCAAGGTTTACGCAGTGCCGGCATCAGGGCGGTTTCGTTAAATACGGAAGAATTGATAGAATTATTTTATAAATTATTTAATCCCGGAGAGATTGAAAAAAACAGTGTTCAGGAATTACAAATAAGCGGCGGGGAAAAATCTTAATATAACATGAGTTTATTAGACGCATTAAAACTTAAAAAAGCAAAAGATAAAGAAATGGGTGAAGAAATTTCCCCGATTATTCCGCAGCAAATCTATGAGAGCGGGGTTTTGGAATTACAGGATGTTATCGCTCCCTCCGCGATGCAGATAAATTCTAATTTTATCCGTTTGGGTGACAAAGTCGCCAGAACTATTTTTGTGATGTCTTATCCGCGTTTTCTTGCTTCAAATTGGTTTTCTCCCATTATTAATTTAGATAAAATTTTTGATATTTCCATTTTTATCCACCCCATTGACACTTCTACGGTGTTGCGTCAGCTGCAGAAGAAAGTTGCCGAAGTTCAATCGCAGATACATATGCGGGAAGAGAAAGGATTGGTACGCGACCCCATTTTAGATACCGCTTATCAGGACCTTGAGATGCTTAGGGACCAGCTTCAGCAGGCGCAGGAAAAGCTTTTTTCCGTCGGGCTGTACATTACGCTTTATTCCAATAATTTGGAAGGACTCAACGAAATTGAATCGGAAATTAGATCAATTCTTGAATCAAAACTTGTTTATGTTAAGCCGGCGCTTTTTCAGCAAAAAGAAGCGATTGAAAGTGTCTTCCCTTTCGGTACTGACAAGATTGAAGTCCACAGCCGCCTGAATTCTTCTCCTCTTTCCAGTATATTCCCCTTTGTTTCTTTTGATCTTTCTTCGGATAGCGGTATTCTTTACGGAATCAACCGCCATAACAACAGCCTTGTTTTGTTTGACCGCTTCTCACTGGAAAATTATAATTCGGTTATTTTCGCCAAATCCGGTTCGGGAAAAAGCTACACAACCAAACTGCAAATACTTAGAACTTTAATGTTTGATACTGAAGTGATCGTTATTGACCCAGAACGCGAATATGGATATTTGGCCGAAGCGGTTGACGGAAGATATTTTGACATCTCTCTTTCATCCAAACACCACATTAATCCCTTTGACCTCCCTCCCGTGGGCGAAGATGAATCCCCTTCCGATGTTTTGCGCTCTAATATTATTACTTTGGTTGGTTTGTTCCGTTTGATGCTTGGCGGTTTGACCCCCGAGGAGGATTCAATAATGGATAAAGCAATTACTGAAACTTATGCCGCTAGAGATATAACTCCAGAGGCGGATTTTTCCAACATTCCCCCTCCGACACTGTCCGATTTAGAGCTTGTTTTAGCGGGTATGGAGGGTGGAGAATCTTTGGCGCAACGCCTTAGTAAATATACAAAGGGAACATGGTCGGGTTTTTTAAATCAGCCGAGCAATGTTGACATAAATAAAAAGCTTGTGGTTTTTTCCGTGAGGGACATGGAGGATGAACTTCGGCCGGTGGCAATGTATATTATCACTCATTTTATTTGGAATACCGTTAGAAAAAATATAAGAAAAAGGCTTCTCGTAATTGATGAAGCTTGGTGGATGATGAAGTCAAAAGACACCGCTTCTTTTCTGTTTGGCATAGCCAAAAGATGCAGGAAATATTATTTGGGATTGGCTACCATTACTCAAAATGTCAATGATTTTCTATCTTCGCCTTATGGGCTTCCCATCATAACGAACTCTTCTATGCAGCTTCTCTTGAAACAGTCGCCGGCATCAATAGATATGGTTCAAAAGACTTTTAATCTTACCGAGGAAGAGAAATTTTTGCTTTTGGAATCCGATGTGGGTGAGGGGATTTTCTTCGCGGGAATGAAACATGTGGCGATAAAGGTTTTAGCGTCTTATACCGAAGACCAAATTATAACTTCCGACCCGGCGCAATTATTGGCGATTAAAAAATCAAAGGAAGAATTTGAGCAAAGCAATGAGTAATGAGAAAAGTAAAATTTCAAATATTGAATGGGGATTAATGATAGGCGTCGCTTTGCTTTTTGACGGAGTCCAGTTTTTTCTTGACGTAGTTCTAATCGGGTTGATTGTAAACAGACTTATAAGTATTTGGGCGTGGCTTACTTTTTATCTTTGGTTGAAAATAAAAGGAGTAAAGAATTTTAGAGGGTGGCTTGCTATAGGAGGAATTGCTGAGATTATTCCTGTCATCGCCGCCTTGCCCTTTTGGACAGGCGTGATTATTGTTATAATGATTAAAAATAAAACCAAAGAAATTTTGCCTAAAGCAATGGCAGGTTTGGAAGCGAAAGCAATATGAGAAAAAAAATCATAAAAATTTTATTTCTGGTCGCGATTGTGTCGGCAACGGCTTTTTTCGGCAGGGCGCTGGCGATTGGCGAGGATTTTTTTGCAGAAGTGTCACCGAAATTTCCGGGTCCGAATATGCCGGTTAACGTCAGCATGAAAAGTTACAGCATTGATGTGGATAGGTCGTATATCACATGGTCCGTTAACGGAACGGTAAAATTATCCGGCAGGGGAGAAAAAGCGTTTAATTTTAAGACAGGGGATGCCGGCAAAGAAACGGATATTTTTGTTTCTTTAAAAACGGAAAAAGGATTAAAATTGAACAAAACTTTGAAGGTTATTCCGGCAGAAGTTGATTTGCTGTGGGAGGTGAAAACTTACACCCCCGCTCCCTACAAAGGCAAGGCAATGCCCGTCCCCGGTTCTTTGATAACCGTCACGGCCATTCCGCGTTTTGGAAAATATTCCATTACCAACCCGTCAAATTTTGTTTATTATTGGAAGTTGAGCCATAAAAATCAGCCGGATTATTCCGGGACCGGGAAAAATTCTTTCACATTCAGAACGGCAGGGCCTTTCAATGAAAGCACGGTCGGCGTGAAAGTTTCAAATTACAATAAAAAAATTACTGCCGAGAATTCAGTGAAAATTAAAAATTTGGAACCGAAATTAATCTTTTACGAAGATTATCCGCTGGAGGGTCCGTCTTATAACACGGCAATCGGAAAAATGTTCCAATTAAAAGGAGATGAAGTTTCAGTCAGAGCCGAACCGTTCTTCTTTTCCTTCCCGAAAAAAGGAAAAGAGTTTTCTTTTAATTGGGCAATAAACGGAAAAAAAATCAAAACTGAAAAACCAAACGTGGTCAATTTACGTGTGAACAAAAACAGGGAATCCGGGCAGTCAACCATCACCCTCAATGCCAAAAATCTTTTTAGGGAATTCCAATTCGCCAATAATAATTTTATGGTAAATTTTGGACAATAAAATGCGAATTATAGAACGTGAAAATAAAAATAGCGGCATGAAATTCAAAATTTTTTCTATTCTGTTTTTCTGTTTCATTTTCTTTGCCCTTAGTTTTTCATTTGTTTCCGCCTACAGCCTTTTACAGCCATTGCCGGGCATTCAAGGCGGAGACAGTCCAAATTTATCGCAGTATTTAAGTTGGATTTTTCATTTTGCCTTGGCAGCGGCCGCTTTTCTTGCTGTTCTGAAGATTATTATCGGAGCAATGAATATTGTTGTTGGGGGTGCCAGCGAAACCGCGCGGAAAAAAGGCAAAGAAATGATTGAAATGGCACTTTGGGGATTATTGCTGGCGATATCGTCTGTGCTTATTCTCAGTACTATTAATCCCGATTTGGTGAAAAAAGGGCTTACAATACCGGGAATTAACATTGAAAATGAAAATAGTGGAAATGATAGTGGAAATGGAAATAGTTCAGTAAATTGTTGGGTGGTGCAAAATGGAGACCGTGAATGTATTCAGAGAAGTGTGGATACGGGCTATTGCAGTACATCTGGCAGCCAATACAAGACAAGAGAAGATTGCTGCCTAGATGAAACTGCCAATTGCAAGAAAAATGGTGGAGGAACTGGAGGTTCTTGATAAATAATATGAATAAAAAAACAATTATAATTTTATCAACAGTTTTGATTTTGCTTCTGGCGGCAGCGGGCGGAGTTTTTTGGTTTTCCTCCCAAAAGTCTGGAGGAAACGGTTCGGATACAGGTGGCGGTTCTTTTCCTTCAAGTGGAGAAAGGAATATAAACGGCTTGCTGCCAGGCGGAAAACTTTTACCGGGTGAAAATGCCAAGACTGCTGATTTTATTCAAATAGTCCCGCAAGCTGTTGCGGGGGCCGCCGTTTTTTCCGGAAACGGAGAACAGTCCGCGAGTACTACTATCCGCTATATTGAGAAATCAACGGGAAATATTTATGAAGTTGGCCCACACGGCAAAGACAGAACGCGTATTACCAACACCACCATTCTTAAAATTTTTGAATCTTTCTGGTCTCCCGGCGCGGATAAGGTTGTGATTCGCTACCTTGATGACGATAACATTATCTCCTTGGCAAAAACTTTTTCCGTTTCAATTAAGAAGGATGGCGGGGAAGGCGGTGAATCATCCGGCGGAACGACCACGCCTTTTTCTTCTTTGGCGGGTGTTTTTCTGCCCAAAAACACAACTGCTGTAGCTGTTTCTCCGGCGGAAGACAAAGTTTTTTATTTAAATAATTCCGGCGCGGAAACCACGGGAATAATTGCCAATTTTGATAATGAAAAACAAAAAGTAGTATTTTCAATGCCTTTCGGAGGATTTAACGTGAATTGGCCAAATAAGAATATTATTTCTTTGCTTACGAAACCATCTGGCTTGGCAGATGGTTTCCTATATTTTTTAAACCCCAAAACGGCAAAAATGGAGAAAATATTGGGTAAAATTAAGGGACTTACCGCTTTGGTGTCGCCAAGCGGAGAAAATGTGATTTACAGTCAAAGTGTTGGCGGAATATTTAATACGAAAGTATTTGACGTAAATAAAAAAAGTTCAAGAGATATTGGATTAAAAACCATTCCTGAAAAATGCGTGTGGGGTGAATCGCGCCCCGATGTGATTTATTGCGGAGTACCAAACAAACTTCCCTCGTCAAAATATCCTGACACTTGGTATCAAGGTTTAATTTCTTTCAATGATTCAATTTGGAGCATAAACATTTCAACGGGTGAAACAAAAATGATTTTGAAAAACACGGGCACTGACGTTACAAATCCTTTCTGGGTTGATGGCGGACATTATCTTGTTTTTATGAATAAAAAGGACAATACTTTATGGAGCTTGAGAATCAGATAATTTTTCCCCTAGGCGTCTCCATTGGAGGTTTCTTTTTCCATCATATCCCCTTCTTCCGTTGCTTTTGCCACTGATTTGCCTTCGCGTGAGCGTATGTCTATTTTCCAACCAGTAAGTTTGGCCGCCAAACGCACGTTTTGCCCGCTTTTGCCAATTGCTAAAGAAAGCTGGTCTTCATCAACCATAACTTTCGCTTCCCTGTTTTTTTCATTGATTTCAACATCAATGACTTTCGCGGGTGAGAGCGCGTTTGCGATAAATTTTTCCGTGTCTTCAGACCATTCTATTATATCAATCTTTTCTCCCCCTAATTCTGAAATAATAATATTGATTCTAGTCCCTTTTTGTCCAACACAGGAGCCGACCGGGTCAACACCATCTTCATTGGAATCAACGGAAATTTTTGTTCTTGAACCCGATTCTCTCGCGATATTCTTAATTTTCACAATTCCATTGGCTATTTCAGGAACTTCCAGTTCAAAAAGTTTGGCGATAAATTTAGGATGGGAGCGGGAAAGATATAAATTTATTCCTTTTCGTGTTTCTTCAACAAGAAAAAGCAATGATTTAACTCTTTCGCCAATGCGATATCTTTCGCCCCTAATTTGTTCGTCTCTTGGCAAAATTGCGGTAATGCGTCCAAGATCAATAAAAACATTGCCATTGTCAACGCGTTGTACAATTCCCGTTATTATTTCCTCTTCCCTGTCTTTGAATTCTTTAAATATGGAAACTCTTTCCGCCTCTCTGATTTTTTGAATAATAACTTGTTTGGCAGTTTGGGCGGCAATTCTGCCGTAGTCTTTTTTGGACTCCAAAGGGAAAACGATTTCTTCCCCGGGAAGAATATCTTTTTTGATTTTTTTCGCTTCTTCTATCATTATGTGATGTTCAGGACTGAAACGGACTTTCTGCTCCTCTCCTTCTTCTCCCTCGTTTTTATCCTCATTTTCGCTCTTTTGTTCTTTCTGCTGCTCGGATTTTAATTCCTCTCCTTCTTCCTCCGGCTTCAGTATTGATTCGTCAACAACGATTTTAATTTGGGAAAATTCGGTTTCTCCTGTTTCAATATTAAACTTGGCCCGAATAATCTGCCCTTTTTTCCCAAAATCTTTTTTATAGGCGGCCGCCAAGGCCATTTCAATCGCCTCAATGATTTTTTCTTTTGCAACTCCCTTATCGTTTTCCATTTGTTCAAGCGCTGATTTTAGTGATTTTAAATCCATATTTTTCTTTTTTTATTTAATAAAAGTCCGTTTCAAAAAACGGACTATCATCTATCTATATTCATAGTATATATAAATAAAAATCATTGTCAAATCAGGTTTTTTTATTTCATTATGCCTGAGGCGAGAGAATGTTATAATTAAAGAATGGGAAAATGTGAGAAAAAAAAATTGGTACTTTTGGATGCGCACGCGATTTTGCATCGCGCCTATCACGCCCTGCCGGATTTCACATCCCCGAAGGGCGAACCGACTGGCGCTCTGTACGGTTTTACCGCCTTTCTCTTAAAGGTAATCCGCGAACTTGAGCCGGATTATATCGCTGCCTGTTATGATTTGCCGGAACCGACCTTTCGTCACATCGCTTACGAGAAATACAAAGCCCAGCGGCCAAAAATGGAAGATGCTTTAGCAAAACAAATTAACCGTTCGCGGGACATTCTTGATGTTTTTAAAATTCCGATTTACAGTTTGCCCGGGTTTGAGGCGGACGACATGCTGGGTACAATCGTTGAGAAACTACAAACTAAAAACTACAAACTAAAAACTATTATTGCTTCTGGAGATTTAGATACCCTTCAACTCGTAAAAGATGATGATATTGTTGTTTACACTCTAAGTAAGGGTATAAAGGACACAGTTATCTATAATGAAGACAAGGTAAAAAAGAGATATGGTTTTGAACCGAAACTCTTGCCGGATTTTAAAGGGCTGAAGGGAGACCCCTCAGATAATATTCCCGGCGTACCCGGCATAGGGGACAAGACAGCAAGTTTGTTGATACAAAAATTCAACACCATTGAAAATTTATACAAAACCATTAAAAAAAATAAATCGGCGCTGGAAAAAGCCGGCGTTAAACCGCGAATAATAAAACTTTTGGAGGAGAACGAAGAAGAATCACTGTTTTCCAAGACATTGGCGGAAATCAGACGTGACGCGCGCATAAAATTTTCTCTTGAAGAAACTGAATGGAAAAAACAATTTGATATTGAAAAAGTAAAAATCCTTTTTAACGAATTAGGTTTCAGGAGCTTGATTGAAAGATTGGGCGATGCTTCCAAGGACAGTCCTTGGATGCTTCCAAGGACTGTCCTTGGAAGCGAAGAAGAGCTTCTTCATGAAAGATTTCAGGGCGCGGTTCCGGAAAAATTATTTAGGGAAATTGAAATTCCGCTTTCAAGAGTACTTTCCGGGATGCAGGAAAGAGGTATTTTGCTGGATATTGAACATTTAAAAAAATTGTCAGAAGAGTACCATTCTAAACTTAAAAAACTTGAGAAAAAAATATGGGTTATGGCCGGAGAAGAATTTAATATTAATTCTCCGAAACAAGTAGGTGAAATTCTTTTTGATAAGCTTGGGTTAAGGGTGAAAAGGCAAAAAAAAACAAAAAACGGTTCTTATTCAACCAATATTTCCGAATTGATAAAATTAAAAAACGAGCATCCGATTATAAACGAAATTATTTCTTATCGTGAATTCGCGAAACTGGTTTCAACTTACATTGATGCTCTGCCGAAATTGGTTGATGAAAACAACAGGCTTCATACGACTTTTGACCAGGCCGGCACGGCCACGGGCAGAATTTCTTCAAAAGACCCCAATCTTCAAAATATTCCCAAGAGAACCGAATTAGGAAGGAATATTCGCCGCGCTTTCATTGCCGGCAAAGGTTTCAAGTTAGCCGCCTTTGATTATTCGCAGATTGAGCTGAGAGTGGCGGCGATTCTCAGCAAGGACTCCAAAATGTCGGAAATTTTTAAGAAAGGGGAGGATATTCACAGCGCAGTGGCTTCAAAAGTTTTTAATGTGACGCCGGATAAAATTACCGCCGAGATGCGCAGAAGGGCCAAGGTCATTAATTTTGGAATTATTTATGGGATGGGAATTAACGCACTGAAGGCGAATCTTGGATGTTCGCGGGAAGAGGCCATGATTTTTTATAAAGAATATTTCAAAAATTTTAACGGAATGGCTGAATATGTTGAACATATAAAAGAGTTTGCCCGCAAAAACGGCTATACCGAAACTCTGTTCGGCAGAAAAAGATTTTTTCCGGAGATTAATTCCCCGATTGAATATGTGAGAAAGGAGACGGAGCGGATGGCGGTAAATGCGCCAATTCAGGGTACTGCCGCTGATTTTATAAAATTGGCAATGGTGAGGGCGGATAAAGCGCTTGGAGACAAAAAATTGAAAAGTAAAGCGCGATTACTGCTTCAAATTCACGACGAATTACTTTTTGAGATAGATGAAAAAATTATAGGCCAATGCATCCCCCTCATAATCAGGGAAATGGAGGAAGTTTATAAAAACGACGTACCTATCAAAGTTAATGTCGCAGTAGGTAAAAACTGGGAAGATATGATATTATATAAATAATTAACAATTAACATTATAATTATATGGCAATGCAAGGTATTTTAGTAATTGAAGACGATAAATTTTTCAGAGACCTTGTTTCCAAGAAACTGGAGAAAGAGGGCTATGAAGTTTGGGCGGCTTCCGGTAGCGGAGAGGCGTTCAAGCTTTTAGAAGAAAAAAAACCGTCATTGATAATTTTAGACCTAATTTTACCGGGTTTGGACGGTTTTGAAATTCTTTCAATGATAAAGAAGGATAAAAAAACAAGTGCTATACCGGTGATAATTTTGAGCAATTTGGGGCAAGAGGAAGATATTGCCAAGGCTAAATTTTTGGGAGTTGTTGATTTTATGATTAAGGTTAATTTCACTCCCGGAGAAATCGTAGAAAAAGTGAAAAAGACCCTTAAAAATCATTATTTATAAAATTGGGATGTTTTATTTACTTTATGGCAAAGATACGTTTAGAAGTAAAAGGAAGTTAAAAACCCTCCTTGATTTTTTTTCTTCTAAAACAGACAGAATGGGGGTTTTTAGAATTAGCGGGGAGGATTTTAATTCGTTTGAACTTGAAGAGTTGCTGCAGTCGCAAATATTATTTAGGAAAAAACATTTGGTGGTTTGCGAGGCAATGATGGAGAATAAAAATTCTTCAAAATTTGTTTCTGAAAACATCACCAAGTTTTTTCTTTCACACAATGTTTTTATTTTTTGGGAAAAAGAAATTAATAGTGAGGACTTAAAATTATTTGAAGAAAAAGCGGAAAAAATACAGTCTTTTAACGTGCTTTCGGGGCATGAAATGAGAAAATGGATTATGGAGGAAATACGGAAATCAGGAGTGAAAAGTGTGTCGCAAGAAGAACAGGAAAATATCATAAACATTTGCGGTTTTGACTTGTGGTGTGCCTCAAGAGAAATTGAAAAATATGTCTTGGGCGGAAAAATTGAATTTTGGGGAACCAAGAATGATTATAACCCTTTTCATATATGTGATGCTTTTGTTGCCAAAAACAAAAACAAAACATGGGTGCTTTTTCAGCAGGCACTTTTGCGGGGCGTGGCGGCGGAAGATGTTTTTTGGAAAATCTGGTGGCAGGTAAAAAATTTGCTTTTGATTAAAAAATTGTCTGAATCCAATGTGAAAAACTTACGGAAAGAAAGCGGTTTACATCCCTTTGTTGTTAAAAAGACTTTAACCGCCTTGAAAAATTTTACGGGCAAAGAACTGAACGGTTACTCGTCGCAATTAGTCAATCTATACCACGATATTAGAAAGGGAAGAGCCGAGTTTGAAATCGGCCTTGAAAAGTTTTTGATAAATTTTTAGTTCCTTCATTCACTTCGTTCGTGTCCGCCCACCAGGACTCGAACCTGGGACACTCGGCTTAAAAGGCCGCTGCTCTACCAACTGAGCTATGGGCGGATATTAAAATTTATGTGTGGCGGTCGGCCAAACAAAACGCGCTGAAAGCGTCCGGTTTTATGACTGCCTCAAATCCATATCCTCTCACCATTCCCACCACGGTGTCAATCAAATCTCTAGTGGAGCCGTGTTTCCCAACGTCAATGTGCACGCTGACTTTATGATCCCAGAAAAATTCGTCTCCCAATTTGTCTTTCAAGCGGCTTTTCAATTCTTGCATAGATGTTATGGAGCGCATGGTTTCCTTGTAAATTCTATCTTGAAGAGTGGGACAATATGTTTTTTCCGACTTTGTCCAAAAATATCTCCCTCCGTTTCCTGTTCTTAAAATGGCAATGGCAGTGACGAATTGAGTGTCGTTCGTTCCTTGGGAATCCGTTCCAACTGTTATTTTATAGTCTTTATTCGGCTCGGCGTTGACGTAACCAATAAGTTCCTCAATCAATTCTTCAAATCCGAGGCGACGTCCAAGTGTTTCATTGTAAAATTGTATGTTATCTTCCATGGTTTTATTAAAGCGGCAAATCAAGAGCAAAGATTCCTGGACCCAAAAGTATCAGTGATACGGCAATGGCAAGAATTAAAAATTTTAAACCTTTTGTCGGTATGCTGATTTTTTTTATTTTTAATCGCAAAATTTCCGCCAAGACCGCTACGCCGACCAATATTGCAGTAGGTTGGGTTAAAAATCCAGCCACAAAAAAAACAGCTCCCAAAATCTTTGTTATACCAAATGCTTTTTGGAATTTTCCCGACTCTCCCATTTGAGAATAACCATTCGCCAGCAAAATAAACGCTAAAGCGACACGCAGGATAAAAGGCGCGAAATAAGAATAATTAAAAAGTTGTGGGAAAATACTTAGCATTAAGAGTATTATATTATTAATATGAGGACCAGTCAATGATTTTTCCGTTTTGGTCTTTGAGCACTATTGTTTCCCTTTCTTTTTTCCACAACTCATCACCTCTCCCCAAGTAAATTCGCCATTCGGGTTTGTAAAAATCGGGGTCGTTTTTATGAAGTTTAACGCAGCTGTTATAATTTATTTTTTGGGCGATATAACTTCCACAAGAAGAAGGCAACCCCCACGGAATTTTTAGCGGGATTTCGCATCTCGGCAGCCGATCAATATAATCAAGGCATTTGTCACTTAAGTTTTCGGGTAAATCTTCGTCTTTCGGATAAGGGCATTGTTTTGAAAGATAAGGTGTAAAATTTTGAAATTGCGCAAAATATCCGGTGCATTTGTTTAATTGGAAACTTGTGCCAATAGGGCTTTCTCCCGTAATAATATATGCTTTTGCTCCGGGTTGTAGAAAAATCGCTTGTTGCGGGTTGACGCGTGCGGAATAAGGCAGATAGGCGCCTTCCCCGATTTTAATATCAAGCCCTTTTTTACCTTCCAGCGTCCAGCCGGTGGCAAGTAGCGGCTTTTTATTGTTTGATGAGGCGCGTATTTCAACGTATTCTTTTTGTGGGTCTGATTTTCTTGCCGCATAGCCCGCGTGTAAAATAACTTTGTATTTATAGGCAGATTCCTCAGATGCTTCAGATGGCTTTTTCTCATGGCTGGAAACGTTGCCAATTATTTTCTGGCTTTGTTTTTGGATTTCAGTTTGGTGTTTTTGCAGGGGTTTTTTTAGAAAAGGGCTGTTGGTGGCGGAAGGGCGTGCCGGTCCGCCGGTGTAAAACCAAACAACCGCAAGCGCAAGAAGTATAATTACTACCCAAAACAAATCTTTTTTCGCATCATCCATAAAACGATTATATCATTTATAATTTTTGATGAACAGGGCAGAAATGGGCGCTACGGGAGCCGATTTTGATTTTTTTGATGACGCCGCCGTCTTTTTTTCGGCATTTTGTCCCTGTCATTTGATAGGCGTAATGCATTTTTTGGTAACGCCCCATCGCGCCGAAGGCGTCGCGGTAGTCAATATAAGAACTGCCTCGCGCACTAATGGCCCGCTTAAGAATAGGCCTTATTGATTGATAAATTTTTCTAATCTCGTTTTTAGATAGTTTATTCGTTTGTTTGAGCGGATGCACTCCGGCCAGCCACAAAATTTCATCTGCGTAGATATTACCGATACCGGCGATTATTTTCGGATCCATCAAGACCTGTTTAATCGCGCGAGAGCCGTGTAGCCGCTCAGCGAATTTTTTGAAAGTAAAATTTTTGCCAAAAGGGTCGGGCCCCAATTCCTTAATATCCTTAAGCTCTGCCAGTTTGTCAGTGGGCCACAATAACGCCTTGGCGAATTTTCTCATATCGCATAGCGCCATTTGCCTATTGTTGGAAAGAAAAAAGATTAAATGAATGAAACGGTTTTCAGGGTCGTCGCGCAGGGGGCCGGGAACCGCGCTTTTCCACCTTACCCCGCTCGGCGGAGCGCTTGCCCCGCCATTTTCCAACTGCCACTTGCCGTACAGCAGATGGCCGGTCATCTTTTGGTGGACCAAAAGCGTCGCGTTTCCTGATAAGTGAACCAAGATATTTTTGCCCTTTCTTTCAATATTCAGGATTTTTTTGCCAATAATTTCTTTTTTGAACTTATTGAAATTTTTCGGATATTTTATGTATTTTTTGAAATCAGTCCAAACATCCCGGATTTTCAATCCAGGCAAAACCTTTTTCAAATCATTTACAATTGTTTCCACCTCCGGCAATTCGGGCATAAGCTCATTATACCAAAAATTTGCAAAATTTGGCGGTTTGGTGTAAGTATGAACCTAGAGATGACCTTTGAAAAGTTAATAAAACAAATAAATTAGGAGGTGTGAATAGTGGGAAGACAAGACGGGAAAGAAAATTTCGGCAAGGTTGAATTGTTAAGAAAATCAAGAGAATTGCATACTAAAAGGCAAGCGCTGATTTCTCAGGCTAAGATATTAAAAAGCGAATATAAGACCCTCCTTGAGGAATTTCAGCCCAGAATTGATAATCTGCAGTCCATAGCCAACAATTTAGCGCCAGAATTTAAACGCCTGTACAAAGAATCCCAAGAAGTGTATTCAGAAGGTGACGGAGCTTCGGCAAAAATACTTTCAATCCAAGGGCATGCCGTCCAGGATAAATGCGAAGCCGTTAATGCCGAGACCAACGCAATGCGCGCGCAGCTCAAGAACATTCTTAATCAAATTGGTAATTTTCATAAGAAAGCCGAGGACTTAGAAACTCAATCCGGAAATTACAGAGAAGAAGCCGAAGCGCTGCGCCCAACTCCTGTCAGGGGATTTAATGCCAGTAAAATTATTAACAATGAAGAGATTGAAGAATTTCTTGATGAATTTCCGCAGAAGATATTCAAGGAAATTGAGTCTATCCGGTTTAGTGACAATGTCTCGGGAAATTCTTTTGAAATGCGGCTTGGCATATCGCACAAAGATCGCAGAACTAATAAATCTGTGATTACAATGTTTAGAGATCTCTTTCGGGAAGAAAAATCAAAAGAGAAGATGATTGAAGAATTCAAAATGACAATCGCGCATGAGGTGGGGCATACCGTTTTTGAAAAGTTCATGGATGATAAATCGCGCTGGAAGTGGGGTGAGGTGTATCAAGCAAGTATGTTGAATAAAAGATTCATCACAGCTCAAGCTGAGTATGGCAGAGCGGATGATTTTTGCGAATGTTTTGCCATGTTTAAGGTTAAACCAAAAAAGCTTGAGAAGTTTGACGAAGCAAGGTATGATTTCATTAAGAAAGTTTATTCAACTTTGGAGAAAACAGGAGAAAAAAACAATGAAAAAGATTAAATTAGTGGGAATAAAAAAGGGCTGGCTTGGCAGGAAAATAGAGAAAGTGGTAGCTGATGTCTATGTCAAAAACGGCAAGATAGTGGTGGAGTCAAAGTATAAAAAAGACGCAGACAAACTGCAGAAAGAACTTAACAAAATGTTGGCGAATAAGGGAGGATTATATCTTAAAAAAAGCAGGGAAAAGAGAGATAAGAGCGGAGAGCTTTTAGAGCATGTTCAATACATAGTTCTTAAAAAGCCTGACGATCCTGAATTTTCTGATGCCTTAAGAAGTAGTATTTCCCATGAAGAGTTTGGAGATTATACAATTTACCCGGGAATTTTCAGGGATGTGGAAGAATAAATTTTAAGGGGCGGTCTTTGGACACGCCCCTTTTTTAATAAATTTGCAAAATTTGGCGGTTTTTGGTACAGTATAAATAATGTTAACGACCAAGAAAAAACAATCTATTATTGAAAAACATAAGATTCATGAAGTGGATACCGGTTCGCCTGAAGTACAGGTGGCTATTTTAACTGAGGAAATTAGCGTTCTCGCCAAACATTTGAAGAAGCACCACAAAGATAATCATTCCCGCAGAGGTCTTTTGAAAATGGTGGCGGACCGCCGAAGACTGCTCACTTATCTTCAAAAAAAAGATGAGAAAAGATATGACTCTTTGATTAAGAAGATAGGACTGAAAAAGACAAAGAAATAAATAAAAAATAAAATTGTCATGTTTCCTATAACAAGTTCGGATAAATACAAAAATCAGCGAGTGGCCGTTTTTATTGATGTACAAAATCTCTACCATTCCGCCAAGGCTCTTTACCAAAAAAGAGTTAATTTTAAAGAGCTTCTGGATTCATCAGTGGGTCAAAGGCAGTTGATTCGCGCTTTTGCTTATGTGGTGCGCACCAAAACCGGGGAAGAAAAGCCGTTTTTTGAGGCGCTGGAAAATTTAGGTATTGATATGAGGGTTAAAGATTTGCAGGAATATTACGGAGGAATGAAAAAGGCGGATTGGGATGTCGGAATCGCGGTGGACGCCATCAAAACCTCGGAAATAGTGGATGTAATTGTTTTGGCGAGCGGAGACGGCGACTATGTTCCCCTTGTTGAATACCTGAAGAATCAAGGAAGAAGGGTTGAGGTGATGGCTTTCGGCCGTTCAACTTCCTCAAAACTAAAGGAGGTGACGGACGACTTCGTTGATTTGGACGAAAACCCGAAAAAGTTTTTATTAAAAGGGTAAAAAATTAACAATATCAAAAATTTATGAAGAAAAAGAAATATTCCGCTGATTTTGGCGGGAAAAAGCTTTCCGTTGAAATCTCCGACTTGGCGGAGCAGGCAAACGGCTCGGTGCTTGTCCGCTATGGCGAAACCACGGTCTTCGCTGCTGCCGTAATGTCAAAGCACAAGCGCGAGGGCTTGGATTATTTTCCCTTGACCGTTGATTATGAAGAGAAGTTTTACGCGGCCGGCCAGATTCTTGGAAGCAGGTTTATGCGCCGGGAGGGCAGGCCCTCGGAAGAGGCGATTTTGGCGAGCCGCCTCATTGACCGCACCATCAGACCGCTGTTTAACAAGAAAATAAGAAACGAAGTGCAGGTTATTGTGTTGGCTCTTTCCATTGACGATAAGAATGACCCCGATATTCCGGCTGTCATCGCCGCTTCGCTGGCGCTCGGCATTTCCGATATTCCTTGGGGAGGTCCAGTTGGCGCCGCAAGAATCGGATGTTTGGAGGTTCAACCTCCAAACATGGAATTTGTTGCCAATCCGTATTTTGAGGAGCGGGAAAAATCAAAACTTAATATTGTCGTCTGCGGGAGAGATGGAAAAATAAATATGATTGAGGCCGGAGCTGGGGAGGCCGGAGAGGACATTGTTATCGGGGCGATGGGAAAAGCGGTTGACGAAATTAAAAAAATACAAAAATTTCAGGAAGACATCATAAAAGAAATCGGTAAAGAAAAGCTCGGCGTGGAAATTAAGGAAGACCCGGAAGGAATGAAAAGCCTTTTTAATGAAGAGTTTTTGTCAAAAATAAATGAAATTATTTTTGGCGGTGAAATGGGCGGGTTGAATGATTTGAAGAGCGAATGGCTGAAAGCCGTTGAAGAAAGCATCGGCGAGGGGAATAATCTGCCGGCGGACGACCTTTTTGAAGAGAAAATTAGCGAAATAATCCATAAGGAAATCATAGAAAAAGAAAAAAGGCCGGACGGCAGGAAGATTGACGAGCTGCGGCCTGTTTTCGCGGACGCCGGAATTTTGCCGATTGTCCACGGCTCTGGGGTTTTTTACAGGGGCGGGACGCATATTCTTTCCGTTGTTACCCTTGGCGGACCAAAGGACGGGCAATTAATTGAAGGGATGGAGGTGCAGACAACCAAACGATTTTTGCACCATTATAATTTTCCGCCATTTTCAACCGGCGAAACCGGCAGAATGGGCGGAACTGGCAGAAGAGAGATAGGGCACGGCGCATTGGCGGAGAAGGCTCTTTCAGCGGTCATTCCTTCAAAAGACGATTTTCCTTACACTATCAGGGTCGTTTCGGAATCAATGGCTTCAAACGGGTCCACCTCTCAAGGGTCTGTGTGTGCTTCAACGATGGCGTTGATGGATGCCGGCGTGCCAATTAAAAATCCCGTGGCGGGAATAGCCATTGGTTTGATGTTGGGGAATGAGAAGAATTATAAAATTCTAACGGACATTCAGGGCCCGGAAGACCACCACGGCGATATGGATTTTAAGGTGGCGGG
>CAJVWH010000001.1 GCA_913009575.1 uncultured bacterium | reverse complement strand
GTGTTATCTTTGTTTTTTTTTTTTTTTCAAGCAGAAGACGGCATACGAGATATATCAGTGTGACTGGAGTTCAGACGTGTGCTCTTCCGATCTGCTCAAAAATTGATTTATTTTTGGCGTGTCCGAGATGTTTTTATTTGGACCGCCGGCTTGGAGTCGGAAGGCCTCCCGGATTTCCGTTCGCGCTTAACAGCGCCGTTGACACTTTATTGAAACAGGAATTTGACATTCATCGCGCCAACGGAACGAAACATCCATTGATTGAAAAATACGGCGTTGACGCCAGGCCTGTTCCGCATGAAGATTTGGACAAATGGCGCCATAATTTTACCGGAGTGCGGTTTTTGCATAAGCCGACCAATCTTTTGATTTTCGGGGCGATTGACGATTTGTGGCAAAATTCAAAAGGCGAATATATTGTCGTTGATTACAAGGCGACCGCGAAAAGCGAGGAAATAACGGAATTGGACAAGGACTGGCACGACGGATATAAAAGGCAGATGGAAATTTACCAGTGGCTTTTGCGCCAAAACGGCTACAAAGTTTCGGACACCGGTTATTTCGTTTATTGCAACGGAAAAACTGACAGGGAGGCGTTTGACGGCAAACTGGATTTTGATATTACCCTGATTCCTTACACCGGAAACGCGGACTGGATTGAGCAAACGATTTTTGACATTCATAAATGCCTGAACACCGACAAGATACCGAGCGCCGGCCCCGATTGCGATTATTGCAGTTATATTGATTCGGTAAAATCAAAAGAATAGCGAGTTGTCGATTTTGCGATTTCGTAGAATTTTTTTGGGATGCTTGGGTATCCCACTTTTCTCGCTATAGCGGGAGAAGTGGGATAGTGGACAATGTTTGGATTTTCGGATATTCTGAATGCAGAATTTCAGCGATAAAAAGAATCTTAAAAATTAGTAAAGGAGGCAGTGATGGGGAAAAATGGAGGAAAAAGGCCAAAACGCAAAATTTTTCATAGTGCCAATCTGATAGTTGATATTAAAAGGCGGGTCATAGTTTTGAGTGGAAATGTTGATAAAGCGACATCCAATGCATTCCAAAAAGCCATTTGGAAAATGCAGAATTTCGGTTCAGAACCAATTACCGTCAGAATCAGACGGGGCAAAGGAGGATGCGCGATTGCCTGCATGATGATTCACGGACTTTTAAGAAATTGTTTTGCACATACCGTGTGCATTGTGGAAGACTATGCATACTCAGGCTCTCTTCATATACTTCAGGGGGCCGCGGAGCGCGTAATGAGGAAAAATGCCCGTCTGAAATTTCATTGGGCGACCGTCCAATTTGAAGAAAATGTTTGGTATGACATTGAAGAAATTACCTCCTGCCTTTCTTATCTTGTTCAAATGAACAGCCGGCTTTACGATATGATGCAGAGAAGAACAGGACTTCCCATTGAATCTATTGATAATTTCTACAAGATAGGAGCGATAATCCCCGCGCAAAAGGCGTTAGATTTATCCTTGATAGACAGATTGGTATAAAAGTAAAAAGGCGGATGAAATAAACCGCCTTTTTTGTTTGCGCGAATGCTGGTATAATAAGAGCATGAAATATGAATATCCGCCTTCGCTAAAGATTTCGGCGGATGCTCATAATTTCATAAAATTAAAATTTTGGAAATTATGGCAAAAGAAATTGCGTGGCATTCGCTGAGTTTGGCGGAAATCAACAGGCGTTTGGAGACGGATTTTAAAAAGGGCTTGGAGGAGAAGGAGGCCTTAAAACGGTTGAAGAAATTCGGCAAAAATGTTTTCAGCCGCGAAGAGCGTTTTTATTATCTGAAACTTTTTTGGAAGCAGATTAAAAGTCCGCTTGTTTTTATATTGATTATCGCCGGCGTTGTCGCTTTTTTCCTGCGGGAACACATGAACGCCATTGTCATTTTCCTCGCCGTTTTCATAAATACTTCCATTGGAATTTTTCAGGAAGGAAAGGCGTCGCAGGCGCTGAAAAAATTAAAATCGTTTCAAAAAAAATACGCCATGGTGGTGCGGGGAGGTCTCCGGAAGCTTGTGGAATCATCCGAAGTGGCGCCGGGCGACATTATAATTCTGCAAATGGGGGATTTGGTTCCGGCGGACGCCCGGCTCATTGAGGAGAAGGGGCTTGAGGTGAACGAGTCCGCCCTTACCGGCGAATGGATGGCGGTTACCAAGGACATGAAGAAAAAAATCCCCCCCGACGCGCCACTTATTGAAAGGGAAAATATGCTTTGGATGGGGACTTTGGTGACGGAAGGATGGGCGAAGGCAATCGTCGTAAACACGGGATTCAGGACCGAAATAGGCAAAATCGCGGAGATGGTGGGAAAGGAGGAGGAGGCCGCGACCCCTCTCCAAAACGGAATTAAACGAGTGGCGCGTTTTCTGGGTATTCTTACGGTTCTTGGGCTGGTGGTGATTTTCGGAGTTGGGCTCGCGAGGGGGCAGTCTTTCACGGAGATGTTTCTTGTCGCCATCGCTCTCGCGGTGGCGGCGATTCCGGAGGGCCTTCCCGTGGCGGTAACCGTGGTTCTGGCGTTGGGAATGAAAAAAATTCTTGCCAAGGGGGGGTTGGTCAAAAATTTGAACGCGGCGGAAACTTTCGGTTCAACAAGCGTCATCCTTACCGACAAAACCGGAACTCTCACAAAGGCCGAGATGGTTGTTTCTAAAATAATGACATTTCTTTCAGAGGGCAGGGAATTCAAAGACAAAGAGCACAAAGACCGCCTGCAGGTTTTGCAAATGGCGATGCTGGCTTCAGGAGGATTTATAGAAAATCCCGATGATGAATTGAAAGAGTGGGTGGTGCGGGGACGGCCGATGGATAAGGCCATTCTTCTCGCTTCCATTGAGGCGGGAGTGAGTCCGAAGGAGATATTCAAAAAATATCCGCGCGTTGATTTTATTCCTTTTGATTCCGAGAGAAGATTTTCAGCTTCAATGCATAAAATTGGTAGTCCCGCCGAGCGGGATAAAACGCGCGTTTACGCACTTGGCGCGCCGGAACTTATTTTGGATTTTTGCGATAAGATTTACAAGGACGGGGAGAGAATAAAAATGACGGACAAAGAAAGGAAGATAATGGAGCGTTCCCGCGAAAAAGAAACTTCGCGGGGGATAAGAATGATAGCCGTCGCTTACAGGGACGGCGAGTGGGATTCTTTTCCGCGCGGGGAAGAGGATAAAAAAGTTTTCTCCGGTATGACATTCGGCGGATTTATCGGTTTCCATGACCCACTGCGCGCGGATGCCGCGGAGGCGATAAAAAGCGTGAAGGATGCGTCGCTCAGAACGGTGATGGTAACCGGGGACAATGTCATTACCGCCAAGAAAATCGCCGAAGAGGCGGGATTGCTGACCAAAAACGGGCTTGTTTTGGAGGGCGGTGACATTGAAAAAATGAGCGCGGAGGAATTAAAAAACATAGTGGAAAGAGTTGATGTTTTCGCGCGTGTTCTCCCGCACCAAAAAATGGATATCGTGAGGGCGTGGCAGGCGAGGGGAGCGGTGGTCGCGATGACCGGAGACGGAGTCAATGACGCGCCCTCGCTCAAGCACGCGGATGTGGGCGTGGCGCTGGGGTCGGCCACGGAGGTGGCGAAGGAAGCATCCGACATAATTCTTTTAAACAACAGCTTCAGCATAATCGTGGCGGCGATTGAGGAGGGGAGGAGAATCTTGGATAATCTGAAAAAGACGACCGCCTATCTTCTTTCAACCGGCTTCAGCGAGATAATACTCGTGGGCGCGGCGATTATCGCGGGAATGGCTTTACCGGTTCTCCCCACCCAAATTTTATGGACCAATATAATTGAGGAGGGTTTTATGAATTTTGCCTTCGCCTTTGAGCCGAAGGAAGACAATTTGATGAAGCGTGACCCGAAGGGGTGGTCGTCAAAAGACCTTTTGTCAAAAAATTTGCGGCGTCTGATTATAGTGATTTCCTCCATAACAAGCGTTTTTTTGCTCATCTTGTTTTTTTCCATTTCCAAAGCCGGCTATTCGCTTGAAGAAATACGGACAATTATGTTCGCCGGAATTTCCATAGACTCCATTTTTTTCGCTTTCTCTTTGAAAAATTTTAAAAAACCGATTTGGAAAATACATATTTTTTCAAATATGTATCTGGTTTTTTCCTTGATATTAAGCATCGCCCTTTTGGCGGCGGCGCTTTTTCTCGCTCCCTTGCAAAAACTTTTGTCAATCGCTCCACTCTCCGCGTTTGAACTCCTCCTTGTTTTTAGTGTTGGAATTTTCAACCTTATCACCATTGAGGCCGCCAAGTATTTTTTGTTTGAGAAAGCCGGCAGGTGGAATAAAATAAATAAAAAATAATTATGTTTTTATACGTATTCGCTTTTATTTTCGCTTTCATTTTAATGGCCCGGGCGGGAACTTCCCTTGTGAAATCGCTTACGCATTTGGCGCGGTTTTTCCGAATTTCCGAATACATTGTGGCCTTTATCATAATGAGTTTTGCCACTTCAATCCCGGAACTTTTTGTCGGGCTGTCATCGGCATTTGAAGGAGTGTCGGGGCTCTCGCTGGGGAATATCATCGGCGCCAACTTCATAAACATTACTTTAGTTATCGGATTGGTCGCTTTTTTCAGCAATGGGATCAGAATTGAAAGCAAGATAAGACATCAAAACTTTTGGCTCATTTTTTTCATTGCCTTTATGCCGGTGCTTTTGGCGATGGACGGCGTAATTTCAAGATGGGACGGGTTGGTTCTTGTCATATCCTTTGCCGTTTATATAATCCGTCTGGCGGGGGAGAAGGAGTATTTTACGAAAATTTTTAAAGAAATTAAATTTAATTCCGAAACAATATCACAAGTTTTCAGAATGATAGCGCGATTTTTCTCCGGAGTTTTAATTCTCCTTGCCAGCTCCGCGCTTCTTGTGTGGGCCGGAAAAGGGCTTTCGTCCGCCATGAATATGGGGATATTTTCTTTCGGGATTATTTTCGTGGCGCTCGGTACGGCGTTGCCGGAACTAGCGTTCGGAGTGCGGGCGTCAATGTTAAAGCACGCCAAAATGAGCATCGGGAACTCGCTTGGCAGTATCGCCTTTAATTCCGCTTTTATCATCGGCATAGTAAGTATGATAAGCCCCATCCGCCTTCAAAATTGGCAGGGTTTTTTCGTCGGCTCCGCCTTTCTTTTCGCCGCCCTTCTGTTGTTCAATATTTTTATTTACACGCGCTCCGGCATTTCCCGTCGCGAAAGCATCATTCTTATGTTTCTTTACGCTTTTTTTCTCGTGGTTGCGTACTTATTCCAAATAGTGTAAAATCAAGCCAACAATGCCTATATTTTTACAAATACTGATTTTATTCGCGGGAGCCGTTATCGGCGGTTTTGTTTTTTGGTTTTTGGCGCGGGGGAGAAAGAGAGAAGAAGGAAACAACAGAGCGGTTATGATGATGCAGGAGCAATTGAAAGAAATAAGAAGCACACTGGACAGCAAACTCGGACAATCAACAAAGGCAATGCAAGAACAGTTCGGGCAGTCGGCAAAAATTATCCGCGATGTTACGGAAAAATTGGTTAAACTGGATGAAACAAACAAGCAAGTGGTAAATTTTGCCGACCAACTGCAATCTTTGCAAGATGTGCTTCAAAATCCGAAACAGCGGGGTGTGCTGGGAGAATATTATTTGGAAACAGTGCTGAAAAATGTTTTTCCTCCCGGAGGATTCAAGATGCAATATAAATTTGAAGATGGTGAAATAGTGGATGCCGTGATTTTTTTGGATAAAGGTAAAATTCTTCCGATTGACTCAAAGTTTTCTTTGGAAAATTACAATCGCATTCTTGAAGAAAAAAAACCCATTGAGCGCGAACGGCTGGAAAAATTATTCAAGCAAGACTTAAAAAACCGTATTGACGAAACTTCAAAATACATAAGGCCCAAAGAGGGGACGATGGATTTCGCTTTTATGTTTATTCCGGCGGAAGCCATTTACTATGATTTGCTCATAAATCAAGTCGGGGCGGTGAAAACCAATACTCGTGACTTGATTGAGTACGCCTTCCAGCAAAAGCATGTCATTATTGTGTCCCCGACCTCTTTTATGGCTTATCTGCAAACCGTTTTACAGGGATTGCGCGCTTTGCAGATTGAGGAATCGGCGAAAGAAATTCGCAAGAGGGTGGAAGAACTCGGTCGGCATCTCGGAAACTACGACCAATTTATAAAAAAATTGGGAATTAACCTTAATACAACGGTGAACACTTACAACACTTCTTACAAAGAGCTTAAAAAGATAGACAAGGATGTCCTGCGAATCACCGGCGAAGCAATCGGCATTGAACCGCAAACACTGGACAAATCGGAGGAAATAGAATAAAATACAAATATGACAGTTGCTAAAAAGACAATTAAAAAAGACGAGAAGAAGACGATAAGCAAGAAAAACACAAAAAAAACCGAAACTGATAAAAAGCCCGCGATTAAAAAAACTTCAGTCAAAAAAACAACGGTAAAGAAATCTGATTCAGTGGAAGAGTTTGCCGTTATTCAAACCGGTGGCAAACAATACATAGTGAGACCGGGTGAGACGCTGAAAATAGAAAAAATCACACCGCCGAGTGGTGTAAAAAAAACCGACACAATCAGTTTTGAAGAAGTGCTTTTGGTGTTTGATGGAAAGGAAGCGAAAATCGGAACACCTTACGTTAAGGGCGCGAAAGTTGTCGCGAAAATTGAAGGCGATGTAAGGGCAAAAAAAATAACAGTTATCCGCTATAAATCAAAAACCAGACAATTCAAGAAAAGAGGCCATCGTCAAATTCACACGAAAATCACTATTTTGGAGATTAAATAAAAAACCGCATCTCGCGGTTTTTTATTTTTCGTCAAACTAAAATGATACCGTTTTTAAGCGATAGCAGAAAAATGGTATCATTTTTAAAGGAGCAGTATATTTATTTTCTGCTCTTTAGGGCATTGGACATCGTTTCGCTGTCTATGTATTCCAATTCTGTGCCAGTGGAAAGTCCACGGCCGAGACGGGTTATTTTTAAGTGGAATTTTTTGTTTACCGGCTCCAAAATTTTTTCTATATAACGCGCCGTGTTTTCTCCCTCAATCGTGGCGCTTGTCGCCAAAATGATTTCTTTAGGCATTTCTTTTTGAACTTTATCAAACAATTCTTTAAATCTTAAGTGATTTTGTTTTTTGGCTCCGTCCGCCAGCGAAATAGCTCCTCCTAAAACAAAATATTTACCGTTATAAACTCCGCTTTTTTCAATATTTTCCAAGTCAACATCTTTTTCAATAACCATTAATAACAGGGTATCACGGTTAAGATTGGCGCAAATTGAGCAATTATTGGAAGTTCTTTCCGCGGCAGATTCAAAGAAACTCCAGCAAGATTGGCATTGAATTACATTTTTTTTGATTTCCAAAATCAACTTCGCCAATTCTTCAGCAAATTTTTTGTCCGTGCCGGCCAAAAAATACCCAAATCTTTTTGCTTGTCTCGGGCCTATGCCGGGGAATTTTAAAAAATATTCAATAAGTTTTTCAAAAGCCATTGCATCGGTAATTAAATTTCTCCAAAATCTCCTTTTTCAATACTGGAAAAACTGATTTTTTGCGGATTGAAAAAAAGTTCAATTTTGCCGGTTGGACCGTTTCTGTGTTTTTCTATCAAAATTTCTGCGATATTACCCTTATTAGTTTCTTCATTGTATCGCCCTTCGCGATAAATAAACGCCACCACGTCGGCGTCTTGTTCAATTGAGCCGGAATCTCGCAGGTCGTGCAGTTTTGGGATTGGTGGATGTCTAGATTCTACTGATCTATTTAACTGCGAAAGCGCCAAAACAGGCACATCAAGTTCGCGCGCGAGTCCCTTGAGAGACCTTGATATTTCCGTCATTTGCTGGACAAGGTTATCCGTTTTTTGTCTCGGAACCATCAATTGAAGATAATCAACTATCAAAAGTCCCAAGCCGTGTTCCGCCTGCAGGCGTCTTGCCATTGCTCTCATTTGCATAATGTTGTTTGAGGATTCATCGTCAATAAAAAGAGGGGATTGTGAAATTTTTCCCATTGCGTCACTGATGCGCTTAAATTCATCATCGCTTGAAAGTCTCCCTGTACGCAACTTCCATGAATCAACATGCGCTTCCGCCGCCAGCAAACGGTCAACCAGCTGTTGGGCGGACATTTCCAAGCTGAAAATTCCAACGGGAATATTTTGTTTAAAAGCCACATTGCGCGCTATATCAAGAGCGAGGGCGGTTTTTCCCATAGAAGGTCTGGCGGCTAAAATTATCAAATCTGATTTTTGAAATCCCGCGAGCATATCATCTAAATCCTTAAAGCCAGTCGACACACCTCTTAATTCACCCTTTGATTTGTGGAGACGTTCAATTCTTTCCCATGCTTCCTCAAGAGCGCTTTTGACGCTTTGGAATTTTTGTTTTAGAGAATTGCGGGCTATCGCGAAAATTTTCTTTTCCGCTTCATCAAGAAGTTCATCAACATCGTTTTCTTCGTCATAACCAAGTTGTGAGATGTGTCCCGAAGATTCAATCAGGTCCCTAAGTATTCTTTTTTTGTGGACGATTTCCGCATAATGCTTCACATTAGACGCAGTTGGAACACTATTAACCAATTCAGTAACATAAGAATTATCTCCGGCCTGCTTCAATTTTTTCTTTTCTTTGAGACGCGAAGAAACTGACAAAACATCAATGGGGTCCTTTTTCCCGTACAGTTCAATCATTACATCGTAAATAATGGAATGTTTTTGACTGTAAAAATCATCCGGTGTCAAGATGTCAATAACCACATTTATGGCATTTACGTCAAGCATTAAGGAGCCCAGCACTGATTTTTCAGCATCAAGGTTTTGTGGAGGCATTCTCACGGAGCCGTTTTGAGATATTTGTTTCAGTGCCATAATGCATTCATCTTACCATATTCAAAGTGAATCCGTCAAAACACCAAATCCTACCTTTTCTTTAAGGTGTATCCTTTTTCAAAATCTTCTATTTCATAGCCCAAAGAGCGGACTTGTTCGCGAAGCACGTCGGACTCGCTCCAGTTTTTCTCTTGCCGCGCCTTCGCGCGCCTTTCAGACAGCTCTTTAACTTCTTCAGGGGTATCTTTGGGCATTTGCACGAGAAATATTTCATCTTTTAAACTTATCTTTTCGCTCACCGTTATTTCCATGTGCCGCGACAAACCCAAGCCAAAAATTTTATCAAAATCCAAAATAGTCGCCATCTTTTCTTCTTCCGGCAAATCTGATTTCAGTAACTCCTGCGCAACCGCCAAAGCCCGCGGAGTGTTCAGGTCATCGTTTATCGCGGATATAAATTTCTCGCCGCACTTGGACACTCGGTGTTCAAATGCGCTTGAACACTCGGTGTCCAAGCGGGTATCCAAACGGGAGTCAAGAGCGCGAATTTGATTCCTTAAGTGTTCCAGACCGTGTCGCGCCGCTTCCAAACTTTCCCATGTGAAATTCATCTTTGAGCGGTAGTGCGCTCCCAAACATAAAAAGCGAAAATCTAGAGGGCTGTATTTTTTTTTCTCAATATCAAACAAAGTGTAAAAATTACCCAAACTCTTTGACATCTTTTTATTATCAACCAAAAGATGCTCATTATGAATCCAGTAGTTGACCGGTTTCGCGCAACCGCAACCGGCGGAGGTTTGCGCCAGTTCGTCTTCGTGATGCGGAAATTTCAGATCAATCCCTCCGGTGTGGATATCAAAAGGAACGCCAAGGTGTTTTTTTGACATTGCCGAACATTCAATGTGCCAACCGGGCCTGCCGGGAAAGCTTTTACCGCCAATTTCAAAGCTCCATGACGGCTCGCCGGCCTTTTGCGCTTTCCACAAAACAAAATCATTCACATTCTCCTTTTCATATTCATCCGTGCTCACTCTGACACCCGGCTTAATTTGCGACAAATCCAAATCCACTAGTTGTCCATAAGAATATTTTTCCGCGTATTTTTTGATATTGAAATAAATTGAACCCTCTTTCTCGTAAGCATACCCGCTTTTTGAAAGGGATTTAATCAATTCTTGCATTTCAGCAATCGTCTCGGTTGCTTTTGGAATATGGTCGGGACGCCGAATGTTAAGTTTCTTCAAATCATTCAAGAAATAGTTTTCATATTCTTGAGTGAATCGCTTGAGGGCTTCTTTTGGCTCAAGTTCGGGAAATTTTTCCTTTGAAGCGGCAATGGTCTTGTCGTCCACGTCGGTAACATTCATCGTCCAGTTCGTTTTGTAACCGTTATATTGAAGGATGCGCGTCAAAGTGTCGGCAAAAATATAAGCACGCAAATTCCCGATATGGGCGAAATCATAAACCGTGGGACCGCAAGTGTAAATTTCCACATTATCTTCTTTAATGTTTTTAAACTCTTCTTTCTTTTGTGAGAGGGAATTGTAGAATTGCAATTTAGTCATTTATTTTACAGCCATTTTTTGCGCTTGAAGAAGGTAAACATTATTATTGTTGACATAGCCATTATTCCTATAATAATCCAAAAATCGTACTTTGAGCCCACAATCGGAAGATAAATGGTGTTCATTCCAAATATACTCGTGATAAGCATAAGAGGAAAAGTGACAAATGCCATAATGGTGAGTACTGTCATAATGTCGTTGGTGCGATTTGAAAGCAAAGAATCATTAGTGGCCTGCAAAGAGGCAATAGTACTTTTATTGCTCTCCATGGCATTCCAAACCTTGTAATATTCACCCGTAAGATTGCTGACATAATGCAAAAATTCAGGACCAAAGAATTTTGCCGCCATAAATTCAAAAGAGGAAAACACTTCCTTGTGCGGCTGCATGGTTCTGGCAAAATCCAAAATATCCCGCCTCACATGGGAAATCTTCCTGACCAAGTTATATTGGCTGCCTTTTTTCTCAAACATTTTCTGCTCAATTTCTTCTATCTGCATTTGAAGATTATCAATTTGTTTCATTGAAAGTTCATAAAGATTTCGCACGATATGAAAAAAAAGTATGCCGGCATTTTTTGAGAGATTGTTTTCGCCGAGAAGAGCATCCGCTTCAAAAATTTTTCCCAATTCAATTAAGGAGTTTATTGCCTGATAATGCACGGTAATGAGAAAATTTTTGCCTATTATAAAATCAACTTCACAGCTATCACACTTCTTGAAATCACTGCCCAAGGTGGGAAAATGAAGAATAAGATAAGCGCTGTTTTGATAATTATCAACTTTTGGCCGAAGAGTCGGCCTCAAAAGCTCCTCCGCCACCAATGGATGAACATCATATTTTTCCATCAAAAACTTAACCTCATCCGTCGTCGGTGATTCCAAATCAATCCAAGTTGTTTTTTTGCGTTTGTATGTGGAAATCATATATTTGTATTATAGCGCTTTTAAGTATATAATGAAATGGTTGTGAATAAGTTTAAGAAAATTATTTATTTTTCCGTAGTCGTGGCGCTTCTTGGTGGAATTTTTATCGGAGGTGCTTTTTTCGGTTATTCTCAGAGGCCTGAAGTTGAGAAAACAGCCGGTCTTTTTAATAAAGGATTGAATATGGACGCCAAAGTTGATTTTTCTCCCTTTTGGACCGCGTGGAATGTCATTAATTCAAAGTTTGTTTCAAAAGACAAACTGGACAATCAAAAGAGGGTGTGGGGAGCGATAGAGGGAATGGTCAAGTCAATTGGTGACCCATACACGGTATTTTTTCCTCCCAAACAATCCAAAATGTTCAAGGAGGACATAAGCGGACAGTTTGGTGGAGTGGGGATGGAAATCGGCGTGAGAAAAGATGTGTTAATTGTTATTGCTCCCCTTAAGGATACTCCGGCGTATCGCGCCGGCATAAAAGCAGGCGATAAAATTATAAAAATAGACGACAAAATATCGGCGAATATGACTGCCGGCGAGGCAGCCCAATTTATACGGGGTAAAAGAGGTACATCCGTAAAACTCACCATTTTAAGAAAAAACGTTGATAAACCGATAGAGATAAAAATTATAAGGGATGTAATACAAGTTCCCGTACTGAAGACTCAAACAAAACCGGGTGGAATTTTCGTCATCAAAATATACAGCTTTTCCGCCAATTCCGCGAATGAATTCAGAAAGGGACTGCGTAAGTTTGTGCTTTCAGGCGACAATAAGTTAATATTAGACTTAAGAGGAAATCCGGGCGGATATATGGAATCGGCGATTGATATCGCCAGTTGGTTCCTGCCTGCCGGAAAAGTGGTCGTGCGGGAGAAATTCGGAAACGGAAAAGAAAATATTTACAGGAGCAAGGGGTATAACATTTTCAAAAAACTGTCAATGGTGGTGCTTATAAACGAGGGGAGTGCCTCGGCCTCTGAAATTTTGGCCGGTGCTTTAAGTGAGCAAGGTGTCGCCAAACTCGTGGGGGAAAAATCATTCGGTAAGGGTTCGGTACAGGAGCTGGTGCAGATTACTCCCGATACTTCTTTGAAAGTTACCATTGCCAAGTGGCTTACGCCTAAAGGAAAATCAATTTCGGAAAACGGGCTTGAACCGGATGTTAAAGTGGAATTTACAAAAGAAGATATTGAAAAAGGGAACGACCCGCAGATGAAAAAAGCAATTGAGTTGTTAAATAAATAAATCCGAAGCGCGAAATGAATTTAAATGAGTAAAATACAAAAATTATGAAGGTGATTTTATTGCAGGATGTACCTAATTTGGGAAATAAATATGATGTAAAGAACGTGAGTGCCGGATACGCGCGAAATTTTCTTTTTCCGCGAAAATTGGCGGAAACAGCGAATGAAAAAAAAATTGAGGAAATTGAAATAAAGAGAAAACAAACGGAACAATTACAAAAAATAGACCAAGACATTCTCAGGAAGAATATTAAGGAATTAAACGGCATTAAAATTTCCATTGAAGAAAAAGCGAACGAAAAGGGGCATTTGTTTGCCGGAATACGCCGCGAGGAAATCAGTAAGATATTGAAGCAAGAAAAACATATTGATATTCCGGCAGACTTGATTAATTTAGAGCAGCCGATAAAAGAAACAGGGGAGCATAAAGTAAAAGTAAAAGACAAAGAATTTATTTTAGAAGTCAAAACAAAAAAAGAATAATGGCTAAATATATTTTTATTGTCGGTGGAGTGATGTCAGGAGTAGGGAAGGGCGTGGCCACTTCTTCCATCGGAAAGATTCTTCAACATTACGGATATAAAGTTACGGCAATAAAAATAGATCCCTACATCAATGTTGACGCCGGCACCATGAATCCGGTTGAGCACGGTGAGGTTTTTGTGACTGAAGATGGACTTGAATCGGACCAAGACTTGGGAAACTACGAAAGATTTTTGGATAAAGATATGTACCGTTTTAATTATATGACCACCGGAGCGGTTTATGAATCGGTCATCCATAAAGAAAGAAATCTTGAGTATGGAGGGAAATGCGTTGAAGTGGTGCCGCATATTCCGAAAGAAGTAATTTCGCGGATTGAGTTTGCCGCTAAGAAAACAAATGCCGATTTTACACTTGTGGAAGTGGGAGGGACGGTGGGGGAATATCAAAATCTTCTCTTTTTGGAAGCTGCCAGAATGATGAAACTGAACAATCCCGCCCAAGTAATGTTCGTAATGGTCAGTTATCTCCCAATCCCCGACAAAGTGGGGGAGATGAAAACAAAACCTACTCAATATGCCGTAAGAACGTTAAATACCGCCGGAATTCAGCCCGATTTTATCATTGCCCGTTCGCGCAAGCCACTGGACGATCCGCGCAAGAAAAAAATCGCAATAAATTGCAATATCAAACAAGATGACGTTATTTCCGCGCCGGACATTGAAACCATTTACGAGGTGCCGGTGAACTTTGAAAAACAAGGGCTTGCGGAAAAAATTATCAAAAAATTTGAGATGTTTCGCAATGGCAGAGGCGGTATGGAAAAAAAGCCGATGAAAAATAAAAAGTTAGCGTTGAAATGGAATACTTTTGTAAAAAAAATAAAGCGACTGGATAATCTTTCAAATAAAAAAATCGTCAATATCGGAATTATCGGCAAATATTTCGCCACTGGGAAATTTGTCTTGGTGGATTCGTATATTTCGGTAATTGAAGCAATAAAGCACGCCGCTTGGCATAATGGATATTGGCCAAACATAGAATGGATTGATTCGGAACAGTATGAAAAAGACCCGAAGAAACTGAAAGAATTAAAAGAATATGACGGTATCGTGGTTCCTGGAGGATTTGGTTCACGGGGAGTGGAGGGAAAAATCAAAACCATCGGTTTTGCGAGAAAAGAAAAAATTCCTTATTTCGGGTTGTGTTATGGAATGCAATTGGCAGTGATTGAGGTGGGGAGAAATCTCGCCAAATTAAAAGGCGCTAATTCCACGGAAATAAATTCTGATACGTCGTACCCAATCATAGGCATTTCTGAAGACCAAAAGACTAACATAAAAAACCGGCATTACGGCGGTTCAATGAGGCTGGGCGCTTATCCCTGTGAACTCAAAAAGGGGAGTATAAGCAGAAAAGCGTATGGGGATAAAACAGTGTTGGAGCGGCACCGGCACCGTTATGAACTTAATAATGAATTTCGCGATAAACTGAAAGAAGCCGGTTTGGAAGCAATGGGAATCAATAGAGAGCGAGACTTGGTGGAAATCGTTGAATTAAAAAACCACCCATTTTTTGTAGGTGTGCAATTTCATCCGGAGTTTAAATCGCGTCCGCTTGAACCACATCCACTATTCAAAGAATTCATTAAATCCGCGATTAAGAGAAAAAATAAAAAGTAAAATACTTCCTAGAGTACGCTTACAACTTTATAACGCTTGTTTTTACCGTCAAATTTTGTTTTTCTTTTTTCAGAAAATTTGACTTTACCGGCCTTGACAGCGTAAAGAGTATGATCATTGCCAACTTTGACATTTTCACCAGCCAAAATTTTCGTTCCGCGCTGACGTACCAAAATGGAGCCGGACTTAGCTTGCTGTCCGCCGTAAAGCTTTATTCCAAGATATTTGGGTTTTGAATCCCTTAAATTTTTAGTTGAACCTCCCGCTTTTTTATGTGCCATAATTTTTTAAATTTACTCTAAATCTTTAACATTATTATGATATCAAAAATAACAAAATTTTGCAAGGAATACGAGAAAGATATTATATTGGCAATAATTATTGCGTTGACCGCTTTAACCGGCTTTGGGTTGGGCAGATTAAGCAAAATGAGAGAGAATAAAACGCCCATTAAAATAGAGAATTTTGGCGCGGCTGCCGTTGAAAGCGTTCAAGAAGCGGTATTTCGCGCCACTGCGCCTGGCAAAGAAAAAGATTCAATCTTGGGGAACAAAATGTTCGTCGCCTCCAAAAACGGCGCAAAATACCATTATCCTTGGTGCCCGGGCGCGCGGCGCATTAAGGATTCAAATAAAATCTGGTTTTCTTCAAAAAAAGAGGCGGAATCCGCCGGCTATACCCCCGCCAAAAATTGCAAAGGATTGAAATAGATTTTAATTCTTTTGCAAATATAAATATAAAAAATGATACGAAAATTAAGCGATAGCATATTTTCCGTATCATTTTTAAAAGTGGAGAAATTTTTACTTTTTTGACTTCTGTTTTATTTTTTGAATTTATTTCTCTATTTTCCTTTTTGAGGAGGTGAGAGTGGAGAAATTTTTCACAGTACTGAGGGCTCTGATTTTTTGCCGGATGCCATCCGGAAGGGAAGAGAGAAGTTTTTCCAATTTTTTCTCGTCGGGTGAGAGTATTTCATTCCATTTGCCGGCAGGCTCCAAAATTTCCCGAATTTTTTCCATGTCATACGAAACGCTTTCTCTCACGGTTCTCGTAATATAGCCTTCCTGCCCAAAAACCCTTTGAATTTTCTGGTCTTCCATAAATCCGTTGATAATCGTTTTTAACTCATCAATTCTTTCTTTATTTTTTTGATTTTCGTTTTTTAATTCAAAATATTTTTGAATTATCGGTTCAATATCTTTTTGGGATTTGACACTTGAAATTTGAGATTGATACAGATGTTTCCACATAGGACACATCTGCTTGTATCCACACCAACCGCAAAGGGGAGACGGAGTGGGAGGGAAATTATAATTGTTGGAAATTCTGTCTTGTACTTCCCTTATTGTGGAGATAACATCATTTTTTTTGTTTTCCATTTGCTCTCCCGAACGAAAAGTTGAAATTTTTTCGCCATGCTTGAGGTAATAAAGGCTTAATTTTATTTTGTCGGGGGAGAGGTGAGGCCAGCGTTTAATCAGGCTCATATGGTAAATTGACATTTGCAGGTCATGGTCAATAATATTCTGTGCCGGCATTTTTTTTGATGTCTTATAATCAATAATTTCGTATAAATCTTCGTTGGGATTTTTGTCAATGCGGTCAATAATTCCGGTTAACACATGTTTTTCCTTGTTCTTTTTGTCTTCTAATTCAATTTCAAAACGCGATTCCATGTCAACAACGTTGAAATTCCACGCTTGATTTTTTTTGTAAAAATTTTTAAGTATTGAAATCCCTTCCTCATAGTATATTTTCTTTTTTTCTTCAACTCCTTCACCCTGAAAAACCTGCATTTTATCGTCCCACTTGTTTCTAAAAAAATTAACGACTTCGTCAATGGTCGGATAGAGCGGCACACGCTCAAACATATATTTGAGCGCGGAGTGAACCACTGAACCGAAAATCATTTCAATGTTCTTAGGAACGCGAACTTTATCAAGATTTTGGAACTTGAATTTTAACGGGCAAGTTTTATATGTATCTAGTGCTGAATAAGATGTGCGCATATACAGTCAGATTAACATAAAATAATAAATTTTACTAAAATTTGCACGGTAAAATTTACGGCAAGATTGACAAAATACTTAACAGATACTTAACGATAACTTGACTAAATTATTGACAAAAGTATAATCAAAATAATGAACAGCAGAAAAGAGAAAATTATAAAATTAAGGCAGGCAGGTATGACATTCCAGGAAATAGGGGGTATACTGGGCGTATCAAAGCAAAGAGTTTATCAAATCTTAAGTTCCAGGCATAAAGATTTATTTTGTATCGTTTGCGGTAAAAAACTTATAACCGGTGATGGTAAAAAATATTGCTTGGATTGCCAGATTAAAGGCAAAAAAGGGCTTTAGTTTAACTGAAATAATGAGTTATCCACAAGTTTAATTGACAGACCCCTTGACAAAAAATATCTAAAGAATCTAATAAGGGTAGATAATAGAGGAAATAATAATTGATTCACGGCTTAGCGACCTTGTGCCGCAAACAAGCGGCTGGAAACGGCCGGTTCGCTCCTTATTTGGAGGGGACGCTGGGTGGCGCGGTGTTTAACCAAACCCCCGTAAGAAATGGGAAATTCCCATTGTAAATGAATCGATGCTTTTTTAAGAGACCACCCTTTTAACGGTGATCTCTATTTTTGTCTCAGTATTAATGTAAATATGGAAACGTATAAAAAGAGTAGAGGATAAATTAAAAATGAAATAGTATGTCGCACAATGTTCCTTTTGCGACATACTATTTTATTGTCTTGTCAATTGGCCTTAATTTTATTCATATTCCCGATAATTGGGTTCCAAAGTAAATCTATAAAAACATTGTTCCATAACGATTGAACATGGCCCCAAATATAAGAAAAGTTATTTTGAAAGATATCACTTTGGATGACGGAACGCACGCTGATATTAAAATAACTTAAGACCGCTATGATTATAATTATAAAAATAATAATTCGCAGCATATTCTTATTATATCAAAAACCTATAATCTGTAAACAAGCAAATAACCTATAAATAAGATAACGGGTTAAGATAACTGTTATGAGGAGCCGCCGGCAACGTCATCATCGTCCCGCAAACACGGCTTCTTATCTGCCTGACCTTTACTCCAGCCGAAGCAAAAACACTAAAATGAAGGTGAGGCCCGGTTGTATAGCCGGTATCGCCGCTGTAGCCGATTATTTGCCCCGTTTTTACAGTTTGTCCTTTTGAGACCTTAATCAAGGATAAATGGGCGTATAAAGTCGTAAGGTTGTTGGAATGTTGGATTAAGACCCATTTACCGTAAGAAACGCCCTTGCATGCCCTGTCGGTGTTGCCAACGCCCACAATCTTCCCTTCCTTTGCTGATTTTACCGGCGTTCCCATACTCGCCCTAAAATCAACTCCATTATGCCCGCCTCCATTATAAATCTGCGGATTTTTGGTGGCAAACCTTGTGTTGCCGAAATATTGGGTTATTTTAATCTTGTCCAAGGGCCACTTCAGAACTCCCGAACCCGCCGGAGGAAGCGATTTCGGGTTAATCTCAATCTGAAGCTGCGCTTCAAACTCATTTATTTCTTTTTGAAGCGCTTTTTGTTTGGTAAGTCTGTCCGCTAAAAGTTTCCTGTAATTTTTTTCTCGATTCTTTGTTTCCCTGAAAAGCTGGCTTTTCCGTGTTTTATTCGCATCAACAATAATTCTTTGGTCCACCAGGCGGGATTTTAAATTTTCCAGATTATTTTTTTCCTCTTTTTTCTCATCGCTTTCTTTCTGAAGTATTTGTTTTAATTTTTTCAGTTGGTTTAAATTTACGCTTATTTCTTTTTGGAAACTTTCCATTCGTTCCAAGTCATTAAAAAATTCAGAAAACTTGTTATGCGCCAAAGTAATTTCAATAATTGATTGCGATTCGGTTTCATTGATATTGCGAATTGTTTCGGCCATTGAAATCCTGCTCCCCTTAATTTCTTTTTCCTTTAAGGATATCTCCAATGAAAGGCGCTCAATATTCAACCCTGCCGCACCAATTTGGTTTTGGGTAAGATATATGCCGGAATTTAATTTTTTTCTCGTGTATTCCAAACGTCTTATTTTGTTTTTTAAGCTCGCCGCCTCTCCCATGCTTTTATCAATCTGTTTTTGGTATTCAGAAATTTCCTTTTGAATTTGTTCAATTTGTCTGTTATGTTCATTGATTTTGCTTTTTAATTTATCTATGCGCGAAGCGTGCGCTCCGCTTAAATTAAAAACAAAAAACAAGGAACAAAACGTTACAAACAAAAGTCCTGAAATTTTTAATTTTAAGCCGTAATTTCGCATTTTTAAGCTTCAATCTTTAATTTGGCGATTTTCAGCCGACTCAGTGTTTCCTCCTTTCCTAAAACTTCAGCAATCGTGAATGGGTCTGGCGACCTCTCCATACCCGTAAGCGCCATTCTGAATGGCCACAAAACATTTCCCTTCCCCTGTTCCTCGGCGTAACCCCAAACCGTTTCTTTAATATTTTGCGACATAAAATTATTTTCATCCAATACTGATAATAATTCCGTTATTTTTTCCAAATGTGATTTTGTTTTACTTAAATCATTTTCATCTTTCCATAGAAGTTTTTCTTTTTCATATTTCGGCCTTTCAAAAAAATAATCCACTCCCTCCCCCACTTCAGAAAATTTATTTATTCTTTTCTGTTCAATTTTTATAATTTTTTTGATGTATTCCTCTTGGTTTGCGAATTTAATTTTTGAATTCCGGATTTTATCTTTCAAATATGGCAGGCATAATTTCGCCAAATTATCCGCGTCCATTTTTTTTATGTATTCGCTGTTCATCCAATTCAGCCGGTCAATATTAAAAATCGCTCCACTTTTTTGGATTTTCTTCAATGAAAACTCTTTTATCAATTCGTTTATACTGAAAATTTCCCGTTCATCGCCCGGATTCCATCCCAAAAAAGCCATAAAATTAATAAGAGCTTCCGGAAGATATCCCTGTTCACAATATTCGTTTACAGAAACTGCGCCATGCCGTTTGGAGAGTTTTGAACGGTCCGCGCCCAATATAAGCGGTATATGCACGTATACCGGACGAAGAGCGCCAATCGCGTCCTGAATCAGGATTTGTCTCGGAGTATTGGAAATCCCGTCTTCTCCGCGGATAATATGGCTAATCCCCATCTCAAAATCATCTACCACGACGGCCAAATGATATAAAGGAATTTCCTCATTTTTGGCAATGACAAAATCTCCCAGCTCAGTCGTGTTAAATTCAATCTCCCCGCGAATTTCATCGTTGAATTTTATTTTTATATTCGGATTTTTAAAACGGATTATCTTTCCGGTCCCCTCTTTGTTTTCTTCAGCTTTGTACGCAAAGCCGCCGGCAACCATTTTCTGCAGATATTTTTTATAAATATCGGTGCGTTTTGATTGATGATATATTTCATCATAATCCAGTTTGAGCCACTTAAGCCCTTTCAGAATATCTTTTTCAAATTCTTTTTTTGACCTCTCTGTATCCGTATCTTCAATGCGCAAAATAAATTTACCGCTGTTTTGTCTAGCAAATAAATAATTAAAAAGAGCTGTTCTTGCCCCCCCGACATGCAAAACACCGGTCGGTGACGGTGCAAACCTCGTTCTAATTTTTTTATTTTCATCAGGCATGTTCCAATACGAGATTAATTATTTCCCGGGCGATTTTTTCGGCTGCATCCGGTTTCGCGAATTTTCGGGCGGCTTCCGCCATGGCAAACATTTTTTCTTTTTCTTCAAACAGACGCTTTATTTCAGAATGTAGAAGATGCGAACTAAGGTTAATTTCTTCTATAACGTCAGCCGCCCCAATCTTGGCGTAAGCATAAGCGTTTTTGCGCTGATGGTCTTGAGCGGAATTAGAAATTGGTATAAGAATACTCGGCAATCCCGATGTCGCAATTTCAAAAATTGAACCTGATCCGGCACGAGAAATGACTAAATCGGACACTCCGTAAGCCATACGCAAAGCGCTTAAATTCAAATAATCAAAAATGTGATAACGTGATTTAAAATTAGACCCTTCAAGCATTAATGAAGACCGGCCCTTGGATTCCGCTAAATTCTTTTTCCCGCATTGGTGGATAATCTGATATTTTTTTACCAGTTCAGGAAGAACATCAATAATAGTATCATTTATTTTTTTTGCCCCTTGTGAACCGCCGATGATTAAAATTATCGGAGCACCTTCCTCCAAATCCAAAAATTCCCTTGCGCCTTGTTTGGCCGGAACAAAAAACTCCCTTCGCACGGGGTTGCCCGTCAGTGCCGTCTTTTTTTCGGAAAAATATTTGACTGACTGAGGAAAAGAAATGGCGATTTTTTCCGCGAACTTCCCCGCCCACCGATTTACTTTGCCGGGGACAACATCAGATTCATGCACCATAAGCGGAATTCGAAAAATACGTGCGGCAAAAACCGCCGGGAAACTGGAGTATCCCCCTTTACTGAATACAACATCCGGAAAATCAAAATAAATATTCCTGATTGCTTTCATTGCCCCTAAAATTATTTTAAATATATCTATTATATTTAAAAATGAAAAGTATCTCCTTATTTTCCCTGATGACACTTTCTTAAACCGCACCCCTTTTTGAAGTAAAAGAGGAGAATCGTAAGAAAATTCGGACATAAAAATAAAATCCGCCTTAATGATTTTTTCCCGTTCAATAATCGCGTTTATAGCATCAATGACCGCGATTATCGGATAAAAATGCCCGCCTGTTCCTCCGCCTGTAAATAATATTTTCATAATTTTAAAAAATAATTAATTAATGCCTGCTATATTTTGAAATATTAAGCAATACTCCAATTTCCGCTAAAGTTATTGCCAAAGCAGACCCGCCTTGGCTTACAAAAATCAACGGTAAACCGGTTAATGGCGTAATGCCCACCATTGAAGCAATATTAACGAATGATTGGCCCACTACAAGTATAACAATTCCCGCACCAAGTAGTCTAGCGAAAGGATCTACTGAGCGGGAAACAATCAAAAACCCCCTATAAAGAAAAGCCAAAAAAAGAAGGATTAAAAATATACTTCCAACAAAACCGAATTCTTCCGCAAAAACGGCAAAAATGGAATCCCCTATCGGTTCCGGAAGATAATTGAATTTTTGAATGCTCATACCGAACCCCCTGCCAAAAATCCTTCCCGAACCGATGGCAATCAATGACTGGTGAACCTGATAACCAATTCCGAGAGGGTCAAAAGAAGGGTTAAAAAACACAAGAACACGAGACATCGCGTGAGGTTTTATCAAAACCAAAACGTATAATAAAACAATTCCAAGGAAAATCGTGACGGCGATTTGGCTTAATTTTCCTCCTCCCATGAAAAACATCGCAAGAGCAGTTACGGCAATAATGCCGAGAGTACCCAAATCAGGCTCCAAAATAAGAAGAATTCCTGTGAAAGCGGTGATAATAAGAAAAGGAATAAAGCCGAATTTTAAAGAGCCAATATTTTTTCCGCGCGAACTTATCCAAGATGCAAGATAAATAACAAGCCCGAATTTCAAAAGTTCTGATGGTTGGAAAGAAAAACCCCCCAATGACAACCATCGCCTGGCGCCGGCATACTTAAAGCCAAGATGTGGTTCAAAAACCAAAAGTGTGAGAAGGAAGGAAAAAAGAAAAAGAGGTAAAGCGAATTTTTTCCAATTTCTGTAATTAATTTTACTGCCCGCCCAAAGTAAAACCCCGCCCAACCCAAAACCCAAGACAATCTGACGAAAAATAACATCAAAAAAATTAGCTCCTTTTCTCGTCAAAAGCCCCAGCGACGCAGAAGCAAGAATAAAAATCCCCGCCAAAACCAAAACTCCGACAATCCACAAAAAGGGCTTGTCATAATTCGCATTCTGCTTCATTAAACATTATTGTAGCATAAATAGGGCGGGATGATGTATATTTAATTTATCTCCACTCTATTTTCACGAAAACTAACTTTAGCGGGATTAACCGCTTTTTTAAAAAATTCTACCGCCTTTCTGCCGTCTTTCCAGTCACGGCAAGAATAAATATTAAAAACCAGACAATTATATTCAGGGTAAGTATGGATGGCAATGTGAGATTCTTGAACCAAGAGAATTGCGGTGAAGCCGTGTGGTTTAAATTTATGGGAAATTTTATCCAAAATCTTAAAATTTTCCTCTTTGGCGCAACCCAACAGATATTTTTCGAGAAATTTAACATCATTCAAAACGACATCTTTAATGCCGTACATAATGCATGTTATTTCATTCCCAACAGAATTGGATTTATATATCATCTCTCTTTTTTGAAATTTGTCAGATATTCTGCCTTAAGAGATTCGGGATAAAACTTGCCCGGCGAATTTTCCCATCAAAAGGCTGTCACTCAAGACGATTTTTCCGTTAATCAAAACATATTCCACTCCCTTTGAATATTGAAAGGGGTTTTTATAAGTCGCATAATCAGAAATCTCTTCTGGGTTGAATACAATTATATCCGCTTTATTATTTTTCGCAATAACACCTCTGTCTTTTAAATTTATTATGCTTGCCGGCAATCCTGACATTTTATAAATCATCTCTTCCCATTTTAACAATCCGCTCTCTTTAACGAATAACCTCATGGCGCGCGGAAAGGCGCCAAAAGAGCGCGGATGAGGTAAATTTTTTGTCTTTATGGAAAAATCATAACCCGCTCCATCAGAAGCAATCACGGAATATTTTTCTGCCGCCAATTTTTTAATGTGCTCCATAGAAATAACTTCGCTAAAAATGGAAACGTGAAGTTCGTTAATTTTTAATAAATTCAAAATAACTTCTTCCGGGTTTAGTTCGGTTAATTCGCTTATTTCCAGTATTGTCTTTCCTGTGTCATTGGCGCCATGCCAAGAAGAGGCAATAATAATTTTATCATAGTGAAGGGTAAGATTTTTTAAATGTTCTATTACCTCTTTTCTCTTTTCGTTTTTCTCGGGACCTGAACTGAGAATTTCCATTATTTCTTTTCTATTCATCCTTTTCAGCCATGCGGGCAAAAGCATAAAAAGGTCTGAGCCCGTCCGTTCATAAGGAAAAAAATCAACACTCAAAGCAATTCCTTCTTTGCGCGTATTGTTAATCATATTCAAGACTGCTTCAAAAAACGACCATGAATTTTTCCCAAGAACTTTGAAATGGGAAATATGAAGAGGCGCACCGGAAATTCTTGATTTTTGAATAAGGAAAGAAACGGACGGTAGTATGTTTTTACTCTCATCTTCCAAATGATGTTTTGTTATTCCGCCATTTTTGGCAACAATTTTGAATAAATCCTCCAATCTATCCCTAAAAAATCCATTTTTTCGCATTATCCCGAGATTTGTTGAAAGCCCAAACGCGCCTTCATCCAAAGATTTTTCCAGTAAAAATTGAGTCTGTTTAAAATCTTCTCCCGATGAATCAAATAACGTTTTAAGTCCGACCAAAGTGGCAAAATTTACCCCAATCTTTCGCCTTTTTAATTCGGAAAAAAATTCATCCAGACTTTGCCAGTTTATGTTGGCCTTCAAAGCGCCGGCTTGCCCTCCCATAATTTTCAAATTTTGCTCACCAACCAATGGAGCGAGAGAAGAACCGCAATTGCCGCCAAGAATAGTGGTTATCCCCTGCCTTATTAGGCTCTCTTGTGATGGATAAGCAAAAAGAGTCCAGTAGGTGTCGGAATGGCTGGTCAAGTCAATAAAGCCCGGACAGACATATTTTTCCTTGGCGTCAATAACCTTGTCCGCCGATACGCCCGTTAAATCACCAACTTTTTTGATATTTTCACCGGCAATGCCAATATCAATATTTTCCGGCTTATTACCCTTGCCGTCAAATACCGTCCCATTTTTAATTATAACATCGTAATGGGCCATAAATTTTAATTACTTTCATACATCTTTATCATATCTCTTATTTATCTCGTTTTCCACCTCCTTGCGCGGGCGGCCGTATTTAATAGAGGAAATATCGGCGATTTTTTCGCCCAAAACAGGATCGCCTTTTTGAAAAGGCAGAGTTTGAATATTGAACGGTCTTGACACATAATTGTCAACCAAAATTTTCAGGTAGGCGTTATAGTTGTCAATATTGACTAAGTCATGTGAATTAAACACCGGTTCAAATTGTTTTTCCAGAAATTCAGCATCTTCTGCTCCCACTCTGAAAGAGCATATTGAACCGACATTGCCAAAAACCGCCTTATTGATATTTTCTTCAAGTTGTCCGATAAATTGGTGAGCGATGGTGAAATTAAGTTTGTATTTCCTTGCCTCTGAAAGAATGGTGGCTATAGAACTGGTGGTAACATTTTGAAACTCATCAATATAGAGATAAAAATCTCTACGCTTTTCCTCGGGTGTATCAACACGCGAAAGAGAAGCCATCAGAAGTTTGCCGACAACAATCAGGCCGATAAGGTTGGCGTTCAATTCTCCAAGCCTCCCCTTAGAAAGGTTTATCAGTAGAATTTTTCCCTCATCCATAACTTGCCTGAAATTAAAGCTGGATTTTTCTTGTCCGATTATGGGACGCATAATGTCATTGCCCAAAAAATTGTCAAATTTGCTGGTAATATAAGGAACCATATTGGCGAGTGCCGCTTCTCCTCCCGCCTTTTCCGCCACCTCCTTCCAGAAAGTTTTTATGATTGGATTGCGCGAACGCGAAAGTTTGTAATTGCGGAATTCTTTGTCGCTCAAAATCCTGCTTACTTCAAAAAGGGTGTTTCCTGAATCGGGATCATCCATCACGAGCATAACTGAATTTCTAAAGTATTGCTCAAACATTGGCCCGCCCGCTGTCTTCATATCAAAAAGCTTATTGAATATTCCGAGTAATTCATCCACTATAAAACTCTTTTGCTCAGGGTAACGCGTATCGTACTCCAGCATATTCAGGCCCATCGGACGCGCCGTATCTCCGGGGTTAAAATAAATTACATCCTCGGCGCGCTCTTCGGGAATGCGTGCGAGAATATCCTGCAAGTCGGAGCCGTGCGGGTCAATAAAACAGCATCCTCTGCCGGCCTCAATATCCTGCGTGATCATATTCTTGATTAAAACGGACTTGCCCGTGCCGGTTTGTCCAATTATATAAAAATGCCTCCGTCTGTCCCCTTCTTTCATGTATATCGGCCTCTCTTCGCCGCGGTAAATATTTTTGCCGAGCAAAAGCCCCGATTGCGGCAAATTTAACGGGGGAGATGATTCTTTTGTTTTCACGTATTTGAGCTGGGGAGCGGAAACCGCCGTAATGCCAGAGGGAAAATGAAAAACGGTCGCAAGTTCGGCAATATTAAGAGGAATCATATTTTTCTTTTTTGGAATCCTAAAGGAAAAATTATAAAAAAGTTTCCGCAGTTTTCCGCGCTTCGGCCTGCTGAAATAAAAAGCGTTGCCCTGCGTCTCTTCAAACTGCAGAAAAGCGCTCTCAAGCTCGCTCAATATTGATTCGGCTTTTTCTCTGCTTTGGCTTGAAGAAACAAGCAGGCGAATATTTGACATCATTGCCGGCCGCGACGCTTTTTCTTCCAAAAGTTTAACGGTCTTTTCATTTACCGGCTTGGGTTTGTTTTCGCCGGATTTTTCCTTTTCAGAGGAACCGAAAAACAATTCCCTGAGCGCGCCGAACACCGATTCAATAATATTTTTATCGGAGCCGACAGCCTCGGAAAAAGATTTGCCATCGCGCATTTTTAGGGCGATTTTTTTCGCCTTGCCGGCAAGGCCGCCTCCACCGGGAGAAATTATGATTTGAAACGCCGCACCCTCGCCGTCTTTTTCCAATTTTGAAAATGTGTTCAGGATAACCTGTATCGGATCAGATCCAAATTTATCATAAGTTTTAATGGGTAAAATCGCGTTTCTTTTTAATTTTACGATTGAACCGGAGGAAAATCCCTCCGGCTTGAAAATGTTATAATCATCTTTTTTAACTTCAATCTTTGCGGACGGATACAACCCCTGCAGCTGTTTCTCAAAAAGATTCGCTTTGTCTCTTGGCACCGCGCAATAAAAAACGACTTCGTCGCCGGAAAAAGGGAGGCCGACTTCAAGCGCAAAGTATGAGCCGAGGGCCGACATTCCCGAATAAAATTGCTCCATCACGGCGATCAATTCTTTATGGCGTCCCGCTCTTTCTTCCGTCTTCTCGTTCGGCTTTTCCTGAGGAAGAGTTATTTCAAAAAGTATAAAATTGAGCGCCTTTTTTATCCGCTTGCCGCGCCCGAACCCGCCTCCGACCTCGGCTTCGGAAACCGGAGTTACGGCCGTGGACAGGTATTTTACCAAAGCGTCGTGAAAATCATCCTCAAGGTGGACATCTTCAAGTCTTTTCGCTACAGAAACGGCATTGAGAACGCCCTTGTTTTGGACAATCTGAAGAAGACCTACAATTTGCGCTTGGTGTTTTTTTTCTTCGGTTTCAAAATCAATGTTTTTAAGCTGATTGGCGCGCTCCTTCGTTTCTTCCGCGGAAATTCGGTATTTGTCGGTTAAAAATTGCTCCGGTTTTTTTTCAGAATGTTTCTTTATTGTTTCTTTGATTCTTCCCTGCAATTCTTTGCCCGAAGATTTTCCTTTCAATTCAAAAATTTTTTGCTTCAACTTGGCGATTTCTTCTTCCGGTGATCCAATTCTGTTTTCACTCCTCATATCAATATTATACCCCGTCTGGCTGCAAAAACAACAAAAAGTGAATTTTATGGTAAAATGTTAAAAATATGGATAAGATAACAAAAATTTTTGTCATTTCGTTATTATCCGTTATGTTTATTTTAATGTTTTTTTCCTCGTGGAACGAATCAGCCACGTTTAATGAAAAAAACAATATCACCGCCGGATATTCATATCTCAGCCGGAGAGATTACAGACTTAATCCCGAAAATCCTCCCCTCATAAAAGATTTAGCGGCCTTTCCGCTTCTTTTTCTCAATCTTAAATTTCCAACAAACATTCCCGCTTGGACAACCGCCATAAACGGACAATGGAAAGAGGGCAAAGTTTTTTTATATGAATCCGGAAACGACCCTGATAAAATTCTGCACTTCGCCCGTTTTCCCATTATGCTTTTGGCTCTCTTTTTCGGATGGCTCTTGTTTAAATGGGCCAGATCCCTCTATGGCAACAAAGTGGGTCTTCTCACGCTTTTTTTCTATTCCATGTCACCCGTGATAATAGCCCATTCCCGATATGCCACGACAGACCTTGTGGCAAGTTTTGGCTTTTTTATCGGAATCGCGTCTTTTGTTAATTTTCTCAAAAATCAAACAAGAAAAAATTTAATTATCGCGGGGTTAATTTTGGGAGTTGTCCAACTTTTAAAATTTTCAATTATTCTTCTTGTCCCGATTTATTTTATCCTTGCAATCTTATGGGTCGTTTTTGAAAACTATGGAGATGCCAAAAAGATAATCAAATATTCTTTAAGAATGCTCGGCAAACTTCTGCTTATAGGCGTTGTCAGTGTGCTGATTGTTTGGCCCGTTTATCAATTTCATATAATGAATTATCCAGTGGAAAGGCAAATGAAAGATACTTACGCGCTTCTACATTCCTCCAGTTTTAGGCCAGCTGCCGATTTAACCGTATGGCTTTCAAATAAGCCGGTTTTTAGGGCGCTTGGGCAGTATTTTTTGGGAATTTCGGTGGCGGCGCAAAGAGTGAATGAAAGCAATATAAGTTACTTTATGGGAACAATCTCCACGTCGGGATGGTATAGTTATTTACCTGTCGTATATGCCGCCAAAGAATCATCTGGCTTTCTTCTACTTGCTCTAATCGCTTTGATTTTCGCCGTTAAAAATATTATCGCAGCAAAAGAAAAATGCCTGCGCTCCGCGATAGAATGGGCACAGGGAAATTTTGCCATTACCGCGAGTATGGTTTTTATCCTTGTTTACTGGTCTCAGGCAATAATCAGCCGTTTGGACATGGGAGTAAGGTATATTTTGCCGACATTACCATTCATTTATTTTCTGGTGTCCAGAGAAATAATCAAATGGAGCCAAACTTTCCACCTTGAAGAACCCCACTCTATTTTTGAGCAAATAAAAAACTTTTTAACAAAATTATTAAAATCCTTGGAAAAACAATCAATTCTTTTTGCGCTTCTAGCGTGGATGTTTATTTCAACTCTTATTGCTTTTCCATATTATCTTTCCTATTATAATGTAATCACCGGTGGAACTGAAAACGGCTATAAAATTGCGGTTGGCTCCAATTATGATTGGGGGCAAGACCTGAAAAGATTAAAAGATTTTGTTGATAGAAATGACATTAAAAAAATCTCCCTTGATTATTTTGGCGAGGGCGAACCAAGTTATTATCTGGGGAACAAATTTGAACCATGGCGGTCATCCCGAGGAAAGCCGAAGGGATGGTTTGGAGTATCAGTAACGCTTTCACAAAGAGCAATGGCAGAACCCGAAAAGGGATTCAAATTAAGAAAAGAAGACACTTATTCATGGCTTAAGGGAAAAAGACCCGTGGCGCGTGTCGGCACCTCAATTTTCATTTATAAATTTTAAAATATTCAAAAAAATTCCCCGGCAAACCAACTAAGCGAGACCAAAACAATTAAAAAACTCCGCGTTAACGCGGAGTTTTTTAATGAATAAACGCGAGGTCTTTACTTAACCAAGTGCGGAGGCGTTCCTCCCTCCAAAGCCGCAATAACGTTTTCCGCCGCCAAATCGGACATTTTGGAACGAGTTTCTTCGGTCGCCGAAGCGATGTGCGGGGTGATTATAACATTGTCCAGCTCCGCCAGCCCGGGCGCCAATTCCGGTTCGTTTTCATACACATCTATGGCGGCGCCTTTTATTGTCTTGCTTTTTAACGCCTCAACCAACGCGTTCTCATCAACAACCTGTCCGCGCGAGGTGTTCACGAAAAAGGCGGTCGGCTTCATCGCGGCAAATCGTTCTTTATTGATGAGACGCTTGGTGCTCTCCAAAAGAGGAACATGAACTGAAACAAAATCCGCGTCTTTCATCACCCCTTCAACGCTCTCGCGGAATTCAGCCCCGTATTCTTTTTCAAAATCCTCATTCCTTTTTACATCGTAATAAAGAACCTTCATTCCAAATCCTTTTACGGCGTGAGAAGCCACCCTTGAGCCGATTCTTCCCAGCCCGACAATGCCGAGAGTTTTATTTGACAAATCGGTTCCCAACAGAAGCATCGGCGCCCATCCTTCGTATTTTCCGGCCCTCGTGAATTTGTCCGCTTCCACCACCCTGTGGGCGATGGCGAGCAAAAGGGTAAATGTATATTCCGCCACCGTTTCCGTAAGAACTCCCGGAGTGTTTCCTATCATTACTCCCTTTTCTCTCGCCGCGTCCAAATCTATGTTGTTGTAGCCGACCGCGTAGTTGGCGAAAATTTTCGCGTTTGGAGCGGCGTCAAAAACCTCCCCGTCAATCTTGTCCGTCAGCAGACACAAAACCGCGTCATACGGCTTTTGCTTCAACGCTTCAAGTAATTCCTCCTTGGAAAGAACCTTGTCTTCGGGATTGATGTCAATTTCATATCCCTTTTCTTTTAATTTATTTATTCCCGATTCAGGAATTTTCCTCGTAATGTATATTTTCATAATTATTTATTATTAAAAAGTTGTAATTTTTCTTCAACCTTTTGTTTTACCGCCTCAACGACCGGCGGGAAAATTTTGTAAGGAACGACCTGTTCCGGATTGTCCGCCAGCGCTTTTCGCAGCGCCTCGGTGTAAGCCACCCGAATTTCCGTATTGATGTGAATATTGGCGATACCGGCCTCAATCGCCTTCCTCATATCTCCGTTGGTGATTCCCGAGCCGCCGTGCAGAACAAGAAAAACATTTTCCGGCAAAATTTTTCTGATGGACTTGATTCTTTCTATGTCAATTTTCGGCTCATTGGCGGCGATGCCGTGAATATTGCCGTATGCGCCGGAAAAACGGTCTATACCGGTTTTTTCTACGAATTCCGCCGCTTCTTCCGGTTTTGTTAAATCTTCAAGCTTAATTTCAATAACTTCTTTCTGAATTATCGAATCTCCGCGTAAATATCCCAACTCTCCCTCCACCGAAACATCCGGATTTTTTGATTTCACGTAATCAACCACCTCGCGCGTTCCCGCCGAATTTTCCTCAAACGGCAGTTTTGACAAATCAACATGGACAGAATTGAATCCGGCGTCAAACGCTGCCTTGGCCGCTTCCACGGAATGCGAATGGTCCGGATTTATGAAAACCGGCATTTCATACTCCTCCTCAAAGGCGCGCCCAAGGGCGACCGCCTGCTTCAACCCGACAAACTTCCTTTCCCCTTCCGACAACCCTATCATCGCCATCGGCGCGCCAACCGCCTTTGACGCCTCCATAATGGCCCTGAACTGCTCCAAATTGGAAATGTTAAAATGCCCGGTTGACCAATGCCCGCTCGTCGCTTCCGCCAAAACCCCGTTTAAATTGTTTTTATTCATTGCTTTTAGTATAACACATTTCTAAAAATAAAATAACAATAAAAAACAGTTTGATTGAAAAATGATACAAAAATCAGGCGATAGCAGAAAAACCGTATCATTTTATATTATCCTAAAATAACTTAAACTTTATCTTGAACTGCTCCTCGTTTGTTATTGAGGTGGCGCGGATGAATCTAATATATGGGCGGATTTGAAAAACCTCAACAATAAAATCAATTTCGTCCTCGCATTCAAACGGATGAACAAAAACGGATTTTTGCAGTTTTTTAAATCCCAATTCCTGTAATTTTCTTCTAAGCGCCTCTCTTGCCTTTTTCTTTTTTTCCGGAATATCAAAAATCACTATTCTCCATATACTGTCCCACTCGGTCGGTTTTTTAATTTTTATCTCGTCAATTTGGAATTGAAGGGCTTTTTTCTTTCCTTCTTTTGTCAAAACTATTCTAACAATACCGTCTTTATCTTCCTTGTAATCAATAATCCGCTCGTTGTAAAACTCATGCACTATGCGATATAATCTGTTACGATTAATCTCCTTCCACGCTTTTGGAATTTCTTCCAAAATCTTAAAATAATTCTTTGGAGACCGCGAAAATCCCAGCGCCGCGCCCGCAAAAAGCAATAAAAGAATTTTTTGTCTTACATCTTTTCTCATAATACTTTAAAGCTCATAATTTAAATGATACAATTTATCTGCTATCGCTTAAAAACTGTATCATTTTTATATTTTTAATTTTAATCTTTTAGTTATATTAATTCCGGTTTGTAATCTTCCGGCGCTTTTGCGAGATTCTCTTCAAGTTCTTTTCTTGAAAGCAGTCCGGCGCGCGCGCCGATCTGCTGGACCACCGACATTGAATTTATCGGACCCCATCTTAACGCTTCGGGAATATCCATTCCGAGCGCGAGCGCCGAAGTGAAAGTGGAAGAAAAAGAATCGCCGGCGCCGGTTCTGTCAATCGGCGGCTTAGGATCCGGATATATCGGCATTTGCCAAAACTCCTTTCCGTCATAAACAAACGCGCCATTTTTTCCGTCAGTGATAACGGCAATCTTGGGGCCCAGCCCAAAAATCGCAATCAGTAATTTTTTAATGTTTTCTTCTTTTATTTCCAAAATTCTTTGCGCCTCGTCTTTGTTGCAAAAAAACAAATCCGCTCTCTTGTAAATTCCCTTCAACGCGTCCTTGCCGAATTTCATTTGGTAAGTACCCGGCTGAAAAGCGAGCTTAACATCAGGATTTTTATCAAAGTATTTTTCAATAACCGAATGAAACGGCAGAGAATTTGAACCGAGCGAACTGAGGTAAACCCATTTCGGTTTTCCGATATCGGGCAGATTGTAATCGTATTTTTCGTGCTTGATTAAAATCGTCCGTTCGCTCCTAAACAAAAGGACATAATGGTAATTCGTTTTCTTGTCCTCGTTTACCTTGATAAATTCAGTTCCTAACCCCTCTTTCTTTAAAACATCGCGGCATTCCTCGCCAAAATAATCATCGCCGATATTCGTGACCAAAGCGCTTTTTATCCCCAAACGCGAAGCGCTCACGGCGGCATTGGCGCTGTTGCCGACACCCGGAACAATATGCACATCTTTATACGGAATCTTGTCGCCAAAACGCATGCAGATTTTGGTTAATCCGTCGTTGCCTTCAACCTCCGCGTCTTCAAGCTCAATAAAAGCGTCGGTTACGGTATCCCCTATCGCGATGAAATCATAATTCATAAATTTGTCTGATTACCAACATACTAACATACCGGCTGCTTAATCTCCACTTCAACCTTGGGATAATCGCCCCACTCGCCCTTTTTTAACAATCCTTTTTTGGAGCCGAAATGCTTCACCACTGAAGTGGCGTTGGCGGTGCCAAGCTGGATCGCATATTCTATGTCCCCATCGGATTGAATATATCCGGAAACAAAACCGCTTCCAAAGGAATCGCCGGCTCCCGTTCTGTCCACAATCGGAGAATCGGGGACACCCGCGATATAATGCTTTTTTCCGTCTGAGATTTCAACTCCCCTGGGTCCTTTTGTCATAATGACAATTCCCTTGACTATCTTATCCATTTTTGCGAAAATTTCCGGCTCTTTCTCCAAGGAATATTCTATACCCGCAATATACGCCGATTCGTCCTCGTTGGCGAAAAAAATATCAACTTGCCCGAGAAACGGCCATAAATCCTCCCCGAATTTTATCAGGCGCTTCCCGGGATTCATCGCCACCTTAATGCCGTTTTCTTTCGCCCATCCCAAAATTTTTTCAAGCAGTTTTAAATTGCCGGCCAAAGAATCAATATAAATCCATTTTGCTTTTAACCCGCCCCAATCTATTTCTTTCTCGCTAAGATTGTCGTTTGCTCCCCTGTATTCCAAAATTGTTCTTTCTCCGTCCTTTGCCACCAAAATTGTTGAATAAGCCGTGTCGCTTCCCTTGTCAATATGCATCATCGGCTCAACATTTTCTTTTTTCAACTCGTCTATAATTTCTCTTCCTATGTCGTCATCGCCTATTCTGCCTATCGCGGCGGTTTTTAACCCTTGGCGCGCGAAACCAACGGCGGTATTCGTCCCCCCGCCCCCGCTGGTAATTACAACCTTGGGAATTTCCAATTTCGTACCCAACATAAAACAGCCGGCTTTGCCGGTGCGAAAATTGTCGTTGCGCGAGCAAAAATCAGACTGCCCAATTACATGAAAATCCGGGCTTTTCAAAAAGACATCCCTTGTCACGGTTCCGATTGTAATAATGTCATGCATAAAATTTAAGGTTTTAATTTTCTCGCTTTTATCCTCATATCTATTTCCTCATCCGTTTCGTCCACAATCTCCCCCACCAATTGTTCCAAAACATCTTCTAAAGTAACTACCCCGCTCGTTCCCCCGAATTCATCCCTCACTATTGCCAAATGGCACCTTCTTTTTTGAAAGAAAGGCAAAAGCTCATCCGCCTTCATTTTTTCCGAAACATATATGGGGGGTTCTTCAAATTCCGAGATTTTTTTCTTGCCTTGGTCGCGGCCGATGGCAATCAGTAGGTTTCTTTGGTGCGCGATGCCGACTATGTCATCAAGGTCCTCTTTGTACACGGGTAAGCGTGAATGGTTCAAAGCATATATCTCGTCTTCGGTTTCATCCAATGTTTTGTCGTACTCAAGCGCCTCAATCACCGTGCGCGGGGTCATAATATCCTCCGCCGTCAAATCGTTGAGCCGGAAAACTTTTTGAATCATTTCTTTTTCGTCTTTTTCAATGGAACCCTCCAAGTGTCCGAGATGGCTTAAAATTCTGATTTCTTCTTCTGAAACTATTTTGTTTTTTGAGGCGAACGGCAAAGTTATTTTTTCAATAATCCAGATAATCGGAGAAAATATTTTTGTGGAAGCAATGAGAGGAGTGGCGGCAAAAAGAGATATCGCCTCCGCATAATTTTCACCCAGGGTTTTCGGTATTATTTCTCCAAGAATTATAATGAGAAAAGTGAAAATCGCGGAAATGACGCCTATCCATCCGCTGCCGAATATTCGGCTGGCGATAACACCCACCATAATGCTCCCTATTATATTAAAAGTGTTATTAAAAATAACGATTGCTGTGATTGGGCGGCGAATATTTTCTTTAACAGCCACCAGAGCGGCGGAGCCTTTTTTCTTTTGTTCCGCCAAAACTTTGGCTCTACTCAAAGAAATACTGAAAAGTGCCGCTTCAATGCCGGAAAAAAGAGCTGATCCGGATAAAACAATCAAAACAACAAATATCAACGCTTGCATATAGTATTGGCATTATACCAGATTTTCAAATAAAAACAAAACCCTGTACTAGCCCACCACCCACTTGGAGACTTAGTCTCCACTTGGAGACTAAGTCTCCAAGTGGGTTTCCCAGGTTGCCCGTCCTGCCGTTGAAGGATATCCTGCGATATTGCGGCAGAAACCCTCTTTCTTTGAAATCCGAGAGTGTAATATGCACACACATATGGCGGTTTTTTCCCAAGGCGTTAGCCTTGGGAAATGAGTGTAAATATGCCTAAAACAATTAGAGAAGGGCGGTTAAGGTGGATTAAAAAAGGCGTTTAAGTCCTGCCAAACCATTTTTCTTTCGGTATGCCTGATTGGGTGATAATACCCTTATGATAACCCAAAAAATCCCCACCGCAAGAAAAAAGCCCTATTTCCTTTCCAGCACTTTCTTTACCGCCTCTTTTATGTGCGAAATTCCAATTCCAAAATGTTCTATGAGTTCTTCCGGCGTGCCGGATTCGCCGAATCTGTCTTGGACGCCGACGAATTCAATTAATGTCGGGCGGTTTTTCGCCAAAACTTCCGCCACCGCGCTTCCCATTCCGCCTTTTACCTGATGCTCCTCCACCGTGACGACCGCGCCGGCTTTTTTCGCGGCTTCAATGACTGCCTCTTCGTCCATTGGCTTAATAGTGTGATTATTCAAAACTGAAACTTCAATTCCCTCTTTGCTTAATTCTTCCGCCGCCATAAGGGCGTTGTAAACCATTGGACCGCAGGCGATAATCGTCGCTTGCGGAGTTTTAGGGTTTCTCAACAGATTCGCTTTACTGATTTCAAACGGGGATTCTTCCGTGGTGATAATCGGAGTCGCCTCCCGCGCGAAGCGCAAATAAACCGGCCCTTTCATTTTTGCCGCCGCGACAGTCGCCTTGCGCGATTCAATGGCGTCGCACGGAACAACAACTGTCATTCTTGGAATAACACGAGTGATGGCGATGTCCTCAATCGCCTGATGTGTTCCTCCATCCGGTCCAACCGACACTCCCGCGTGCGCGCCGGCGATTTTAACATTTGAATTATTGTAGCAAACAGTCGTCCTTATTTGCTCCCAATTTCTTCCCGGAGAAAACATAGCGTAAGAAGCGATGAAAGGAACTTTTCCCATCGCCGCCATCCCCGAGGCAACGGACGCCATTGACTGCTCGCCGATTCCCATTTCCACGAACCGCTCCGGAAACTCTTTGCTGAAAATCGCAGTTTTGGTGGAGCCGGTCAAGTCGGCGCAAAGCGCGACCACATTTTCATCCTCCTTCCCCGCCTGCAAAAGCCCTTCGCCATACCCCTGGCGAAGCGGCGTCTGCTCAACATCTTTGTCCAATAGTTTGGGATTTAATTTTTGTGATTCGTTTAACATATTTTTATATCTTATATCTTATATTTTTTACCGTTCCGTGAATAAGTTTAATTAATCCGTGAACAAGTTTAATTAAAAGCCAGAAGAAAAACAAAGAACCAAGCCCAAATTTTAATAATAAAATATCTCCATCGCCACTAAAAAACATTGCAAATCCTAAATAAAATAGTAGCCCAATATACAATATTATTTCTTCAAATTTTTTGAATTTTGAGTTGTTGTTTTGCATTTTAATTTTGTATTCGCTCCTCCTCAAGGAACGACTTTTTCCCGCGACTACTACTCATGCTCCCCCTTAATCTTACCCCCCAGCGTCCTCAGCTCATGAAGCGCCTTTTCCGCCTCCTTTTTATTTGGCGATTTGCCGTGCCATGAAAATTCCCGTTCCATAAAATCCACTCCTTTGCCCGGAATAGTACGCGCGATAATCATTGTCGGCTTTTCAAAAATGGCTTTCGCCTCGTCTATCGCGTCGTTAATGGCATTAAAATTATGGCCATCAATTTCCAAGACATGCCAGCCGAATGATTCAAACTTGTCCTTCAATGGGTCCAGCGGCATTATATCTTCCGTGAATCCGTCAATCTGGATATTATTGCGGTCTATGATTCCTATCAAGTTATAAATCTTCTCGCGACCTGCAAGCATAACCGCCTCCCATCCCTGTCCGCAGTCCAATTCTCCGTCGCCCATAAAACAATAAAACCATTTCGTTTTGTCGGCAGTGCTTCCCTCGTTTTTGACATTCATCCTTTCGGCAAGCGCCATTCCGACCGCCTGCGACAAACCTGAACCGAGTGGGCCGGAGCTCGTTTCTATGCCCGGAAGCCACTCGCGGTGAGGATGGCCCTGCAGGCGCGAGCCAAGTTTCCTTAAAGTTTTTAATTCTTCAATCGGAAAATATCCGCTGTGCGCCATCGCGGCGTACAACACCGGACAAATATGCCCGTTTGAAAGCACCAGCCGGTCGCGCTCTTCCCATTTGGGATTTTTCGGGTCATGCTTTGAAATATGAAAATAAAAAGCGGTGAAAATATCCGCCATTCCCAAAGACCCGGCCGAGTGTCCGCTTCCGGCCTCAAGAAGCATCCTGATCACGGATTGGCGGATCTCGTTTGCTTTTTCTTCAAGAAACTTTATTTTATCGTCTGTTAGATGTGATATCATTCAATTTTATAGTTTTTAATTTTGTAATTTTTAAATAATGATTAAATTTTTAATGTTTTAAAATTAAGAAATTGTGATTTATTTATAAAATTGAAAATCAGTAATTAAAAATTCTTTAACTCTTCAATCGCTTTCCCAACATCTTCTTGATTAAAAATCGCGCTTGCCGTGGCAATAATATCCGCTCCCGCCTCCACGGCTTTTTTGACAGTTTCTCCGTTCATTCCTCCGTCAACCTCTATAATACAACTTCCGCAAAATTTGCGCAACTCGGCAATTCTTTCAAACACTTCCGGAAGCGCTTTCTGTCCGGGCAATCCCGGATACACGGATAATATCTGAAACATATCCGCCCTGTCTTTATGTTCCAGCGCCTTGATGAGCGATTCACTCGGTCCGATGGCGATACCCGTTTCCTTACCCGCCTCTTTACATTTTTCAATCACGAAATCAGGGTCGTTTGTCGCGTCAATGTGAAAAATAATTCTGTGGACATTCGGCAGGAGCCAATCCTCTATCCTTCTCTCCATTTTGTCCAACATCAAATGAAGTTCAATTTTTAAGGGAGTCTCCAAAAACGCCAAATCGCGCGGATTGTGCCAAATCGTGTTCTTGGTAAAAGTCCCATCCGCCGCATCAATCTGAACCCAATCAACAAACGGTTCCACAAGCTTGACCCGCCTCCGAATTTCCTTAAAATCTCCCGCGTTTATCGCCGGAATTATTTCAATCATATTATCATAATATCAACTTAACTTATTTTTGCAATTCCCCGTCCCCGACATCCGATGTCGGGGACATTTATTTAAATTTGTAGTAGACTTTGTTGCCGAAGCGGAGGTCTATGTAATCAAGATATTTTCTGTTTTCTTTGATTTTATTTTCAAGAGCCAGTTTTAAATTTTCAAAAGTAATTTGTGTATCATTATTATTATTCAATAAAATATACCACCCTTCTGAAGTGTAAAATTTTCGTAATTCCTCCCCCGCCAAAATAATTTTTGTAATTTTTATATTTTCTTTTGAGGCAAGTTTTACGAATTCCATCAAATTTTTGAGTTGCGTTATTGTTTTCCCGTTCCCGCCGCCCTCGCGGTAAAATTTTAAATACACATTACCGGAAAAAAGCGCGGCCTTCCCAAAAATAAAACCATCCTCGCCTACAAAACTGCACTTACCCTGCCGGTAGGTGGATTTATCTGTCGGCTCGCCTTGATTCGGCAAAGCGGGCAAGGCGGATTCGTTATTTTCGCAAAATAACGCCGCCGGCTTTCTTTCCTTGATTTCCACGAACAAGGAGTTTGGAAAATCCCTATTCAAAAAAACACTTTTAACGCGCGGAAAAGCCGCCAAAAGATTACTTTTTATCTCCTCTTTCGGAATAATAAAGATATTATCCCGCGGAAAAATGCCGAAATATTTTCCATTCAAAGAATCCGAAATATTTTCAATTATTTCTTTTTTATTTAAGGCGTAATTTCCCTTGGCGGAAACTTTTTGAATCCTGAATTTTTGAATGTAAAACAATCCGACGAAACCCGCGCATAAAAACAAAGCAACGATAACGAGCACCCCCGTCCTTAAGGCAATTCTTTTTCTTCTCAACTTTCTTGAGGACGCAAGAATGTCTTTCTTGACCATAGTTTTATTTTCTCATTTTACGATTTTTCAACATCCGCCCATGTCGGAAACCCGGTTTCCGACATCTGATTAGGAAATTATATCTTTGCCTAAATATTTCCGCAGAACCTCCGGCACTATAATACTGCCGTCTTTCTGCTGGTAGTTTTCAATAATGGAAACCATGATTCTCGGCGTTGGCATTGCGGTGGAGTTTAGAGAATGGACAAACCGCAATTTGTTTTCTTTGTCGCGATAACGAATGTTGAGACGGCGCGTTTGAAAATCGTGAAAATAAGAAGCCGAAGAAATTTCCCTGTATTTATTTTCCGCGGGAACCCACAATTCAACATCGTATTTTTTAACCTGCCCCAACCCGAGGTCGCCCCCGCAATTGGCAACGACGCGATAAGGAATTTTCAAAGCCTGCATAAGATTTTCAACATTTCTGTTAATTTCTTCGTGCCATTTTACCGATTCTTGGTGGTCGGCCTCGCAAAGCACAATCTGTTCCAGTTTATAAAACTCATGCACTCTCACCAATCCTTTCGTATCTTTTCCGTAACTTCCGGCTTCCCTCCTGAAACAAGGCGAAAAAGCGATATAAGTTTTCGGCAGATCTTCCTCTTTAAAAATTTCGTCTTTATGAAAACCCATCATCGGCACTTCCGCCGTTCCGGATAAATATAAATCATCCTGCGTTTTATAAACTTCATCTTTTCCTTGCGGAAGCCACCCAGTTCCCAAAAAACTTTCCTCCCTCACCAAGCTCGGAGCGATAAAGGGCTCAAAGCCGGCTTCAATCATTTTTTGCATTGTGAACTGCAGGATGGCGAAATTCAAAAGCGCCGCGTCACCCCTTAAAAAATAGCCCCTGAACCCGGAAACTTTAGCGCCTCTTTCAAAATCCGCAAGTCCCAAATTTTCCATTATTTCAATATGGCTTTTCGGCTCAAAATCAAATTGACGAATTTCTCCCCACTTCCTTACTTCAACATTATCAGCGTCCGATTTACCTTCCGGCACAGAAGGGTCGGGAATATTCGGCGCCATAAGCATCAAGTCCCGCCACTTAGATTCTGTTTTCTTTAATTCCTTTTCTTTTTCCGTTAAGTCCTCTTTTAATCTTCTCATTTTCATAATCGCCTTTTCCCTTTCTTCCACGTTTTCAGTTTTGGCAATCCGCTCGCTCGCCGCGTTTTGCCTGGCGCGCATCTCCTCCACTTCTCTTAAGAGCGCCAGCCGATTGTCATCAATGTCCAGAAGTTTTTGCGCGTCAAAATCAACGCGCTTTTTCCTTGCCGCCTCCTTAACCAAATCTGGATTCTCACGAATAAATTTTATGTCTAGCATTAACTACATTTTAACAGGTATGTTAAAATAGTAAACAGTGGAAAGAAAAATATTAAAACCAAATCAATATCCGCCGAATTTGCGGGAAATTCCGAAGGTGCCTGAAGAAATGTATTTAATCGGTGAATTTCCGCCATCAGACGAATATATCTATCTGGCGGTTGTCGGAACCAGAAAATTTTCAACATACGGAAAAGAAGCGTGCCGAAAAATTATTGGCGGACTAATGGGCTATAATTTTGTAATTGTAAGCGGGCTGGCGCTGGGAATTGATTCCATTGCCCATTGGTCGGCAATGGAAAACAATTTGCCGACCATCGCCATTCCCGGCTCCGGCTTGGATGAAAAAGTTCTTCATCCCCATTCGCATAAAAAACTGGCGCGGGAAATACTTGAAAGTGGTGGAGCGCTTCTCTCAGAATTCCCATGGGATATGCCGGCGAGCGTCTATACATTTCCGCAAAGGAACAGGATTATCGCGGGCATCTCCGCCGGCACCCTTGTTATTGAAGCGCCGGAGCGAAGCGGAGCGCTTATCACCGCGAATTTTTCACTTGATTTCAACCGCGATGTGTTTGCCGTACCCGGCTCAATCTTCAGTGAGAATTCAAAAGGCACGAACAAGCTGATTAAACAAGGCGCCGTGCCCGTTTCGTCCGCTGAGGACATTCTCAGCTCGTTTGGCATTGAAGCCGAAGAAGAAAATTCAAAAATAAATCTTCCCCTTTCTCCCATTGAAGAGAAAATAATGTCAGCGCTTAACGAACCGATAGGCAAAGATGACTTGACAAGAAAACTGAAAATGCCGGCAACGGAAATCAATCCAATTCTCACAATGATGGAAATAAACAACCTCATCAAAGAATCCGGCGGTGAAATCCGAAAAATGTAAAAATAATTAAGGAGTGTTTCATTTGACAAAGTTTATTGGTTTCTGATACCCTCTGCTATAATCAAATTATGAAAAAATTAGTTATTGTTGAATCTCCGACCAAAGTTCCGAAAAATAAAAATCAAAGATTTTATATTTTTCGAGAATCCTCGATTTTATCTTCAAATCAAAGATTTGAATAAAATCGGGACAAAAACCATATTTATGAAACTTGTAATAGTCGAATCACCAACTAAAGCAAAGACAATTTCCAAATTTCTCGGGAAGGATTTTAAAGTTGAGTCTTCCTACGGGCACATCCGCGACCTGCCGAAATCAAAAATGGGAATTGATACGGAACATAATTTTGAGCCGTCTTATGTCATTCCTACAAAATCAAGAAAAAGGGTCAATGAATTAAAAAAAGAAGCGGCAAAAGCCGATGAGGTAATTCTCGCGTCTGATGAAGACCGCGAAGGAGAAGCCATTGCGTGGCATTTGACGCACGCCATGGAGCTCAAGCCGGAGAAAACAAAACGGATTGTATTTCACGAGATAACCAAGCCGGCGATAGAAAAAGCGCTGGAAAATCCGCGCCAAATTGACATTAATCTTGTTGATGCCCAGCAGGCGCGCAGGATTCTGGACCGCCTTGTAGGATACGAACTATCCCCTTTTCTCTGGAAAAAAGTGTTCAAGGGACTTTCTGCTGGACGAGTCCAATCAGTGGCGGTCCGCCTTATTGTTGACCGCGAACGGGAAATTGAAAAATTTAAGCCGATTGAATTCTGGTCAATCATCACTGAGTTACAGAACCGACCCCAGGGGTCGGTTTCACCGACCCCTGGGGTCGGTTCTGGTTTTGGCGCTAAGTTAATTAAAAAAGACGGAAAACTTCTGGACAAATTTGCCGTCAAAAACAAAAACGAAGCGGATAAAATTGTTAAAGATTTAAAAGGCGCGGAATATAAAATTGAAAAAGTCGTAAAAAAAGAGATAAAACGCTCTCCCAAACCTCCTTTCACCACAAGCACTCTCCAGCAGGAAGGCGCGAACAAATTGGGATTTTCAGCCAAACAAACAATGATGTTCGCCCAGCAGCTTTATGAAAAGGGATTCATAACATATATGAGAACCGATTCGGTAAACCTTTCCGAGGAATCGCTCAGGTCGGCCAAAGCGGCAATTGAAAAAAGTTTTGGTAAGGAATTTTCTCTGGCTGCGCCGCGCAGATTTAAGACAAAATCCAAGGGGGCGCAAGAGGCGCATGAAGCGATCAGGCCGTCTGATCCGGCTCAAACTCCGGAAAATTTAAAAGACAAACTTGATTCAAAACAGCAAAAACTTTATGATTTAATCTGGCGGAGATTTATCGCCTGCCAAATGAAAGAAGCAATTTTTGATTCCACGACTGTGGACATCGCGGCAAAAAATTTTACATTCCGCGCCACAGGGTCTATAATGAAGTTTGAGGGGTGGCTGAAAGTCTACCCGACGCAGTTTACAGAAAACATCTTGCCCGAATTATCGGAAAATGAAATACTGGAGCTCATAAAACTCATTCCCAACCAACACTTTACTGAACCACCGCCAAGATATAGCGAAGCAACCTTGGTGAAAACACTTGAGGAATATGGTATCGGACGACCTTCCACTTACGCGCCGACCATTTCAACAATCCAAATGCGCAATTACGTTGAAAAAAACCAACAAAAAAAATTTGCGCCGACTGAAACGGGCATTCTTGTAAACGACTTACTGGTGGAACATTTTCCGGAAATTGTTGATTTAAAATTCACGGCAAAAATGGAAGAAGAGCTTGATGAGGTCGCGGAGGGAAAAACAAAATGGGTGCCGGTAATTAAAAATTTTTATCAGCCATTTCACAAAAATCTTATGGAAAAATTTGACGAAGTTGAAAAAAAATACACTGACGAAGAAACAAACGAAAAGTGCGGAAAGTGCGGAAAGCCGATGGTCATTAAACACGGCAGATTCGGCAAATTTTTGGCGTGCACCGGTTTTCCGGATTGCAGAAATACAAAGGCGATTAAAAAGGAGGCGGACAAAATCGGAATGCATTGCCCCAAGTGCAAAGACGGCGATATTATTAAAAAATATACAAAAACTAAACGGATATTTTTTGGCTGTTCAGAATGGCCGGCCTGTGATTTCGCGTCATGGAAAGACCCAAGAGAAGAAAAAGAGAAAAAAGAAAGCCCCGACGCTTAATTAAAAGCGTGGGGGCGCAACCAACAATCAAACCACGGGATATAAAAGTGAAGAACTCTTTGTAAGGCGATTAAACACACCTTTTTCTTTTTTTTCCTCCACTCCCATAAAGGAGTCAAGAGCGTTACATCCGGGACATTTTCTGGTAACTTTGCGAGGGTCAAAAAATTCTTGATATCCGCAACCCCTGCATTTGTATACCATACTATTCGTAGCATTACCCATTTTAAACCTCCTTTTTTTGGTCGGGACGCCGGCCGCCAACCGGGAAAAAAGTCTTTTTCTGCGGGTATTTTCACCGCAGAAGTGCGCCGTGGCTTCGCACTTCGCCCCGTCTTAATTTTTTATCTAATATGAAGTATAATAAATTATATGCCAAATGTCAAGGAAATTATTGATATATTGGAAAATCCCAAAAAAGAAGATATTGAACTTATCACGCGCGCTTTTGAGTTTGCCAAAGAAGCGCACGACGGACAAAAAAGATTTTCCGGAGAAGATTATATCACCCATCCTTTTGAAACGGCTAAAACACTTGCTCACTTGAATCTTGGCGCCAAAACAATTGCCGGAGGGCTTCTTCATGATGTTTGCGAAGACAATGAAAACATCAGTATTAAAAAAATTAAAAAGGAGTTCGGCGAAGAAATCGCTTTTTTGGTATCCGGCGTAACCAAACTCGGGGAATTAAAATACAGGGGTGTTGAACGCGAGGTGGAAAATCTTCGCAAGATGTTTTTGGCAATGGCAAAAGACATCCGTGTCATTCTCATAAAACTGGCCGACCGCCTGCACAATATGAAAACACTGGAGTACATACCCAAAGAAAAACAAAAAAGAATATCTCTTGAAACTCTGGAAATTTACGCTCCCCTCGCCAATCGCCTCGGCATTGGAAAACTCAAAGGGCAATTGGAAGACCTTGCCTTTATTTATATACATCCGGAAGGACACGAAAAAATTATAAAGATAATAAAAGGTAAGTATGAAGAAAAAGAAAAGTATCTGGAAAAAGTCAAACAAGAATTGGGGGAAGAATTAAAAAGAAACGGATTGGAAAATTTCAAAATAGACTCGCGAATAAAACACATTTACAGTTTGTTTAAAAAACTGAAAAGGCCCGATGTTGATATGAACATCAATAAAGTATATGACTTAATCGCTTTGAGAATTGTAGTTGAAACGATTGAAGAATGCTATAAAATCTTGGGAATCATACACAAAATGTGGAGGCCGTTGCCGAGCAAGATAAAAGATTATATCGCAGTGCCGAAGCCAAACGGCTACCAAAGCCTTCACACCACGGTTTTCGCCGCCGACGGTGAAATTACCGAAATTCAAATTCGCACCAAAAAAATGCATGAAGAGGCGGAGCACGGAATCGCCGCCCATTGGGCATACGCGGAATCGGGCAAACCCAAAGAAGGAGGAAAAATTAACCCGGGGATTGCATGGGTTAATCAGCTGGTGGACTGGCAAAAAGAGTTTTCCGAAAACAAAAAAGAGACACTTAAAACAAAAGATTTTTTGGAAACGCTGCGAATAGATTTTTTCAAAGACCGGGTATTCTGCTTTACTCCAAAAGGCGATGTCATTGATTTACCCGAGGGAGCGACGGTAATTGACTTCGCTTACGCCGTCCACAGCGAAATCGGCAACAGTTCAACTGGGGCAATGGTAAATGGAAAATTCGTTTCTGTCGGCACCATTCTCAACAACGGCGATATTGTACAAATCCAAACGCAAAAAAACAAAAAACCTTCCACGGAGTGGCTCAAACATGCAAAAACTTCACTTGCCAGAAAACAAATAAAAACATCAGCGAAAAAAAGCGGTTTTTTAAAAAACCTAAATTTAAAGCGTAAAATTTCTCACTAATTCATCCGTATCTTCAGGTTGCGTCGATTCCGGAGGGACTGCCGGCTCATTGGAAATTTTTGCCGCTTCCTCTTCTTTTTCTTTATTTTTGTTTATAAACGATTCCCTGCCCCCTTCAAATTCAGATGAGCCGCCTCTTTCTTTTATCACCTTATCCAGCAGGGCGCGCAGTTCTTCCTCCGAAAAGAAATCAATGTGGATTTTTCCTTTTTGTCCCATTTTTTCTATTCGTACCCGCGTACCCAATGATTCTGACAATTTTTCTTCAATAACGCGAGTATCCAAATCAAGTGCTTCTCCCTCCCGAACCCTCGCCCTTTCTTGGGCGATTTTCCGCGCGATCAGTTCAGCATCCCTTACTGTCATCTTTTTTTCAATAATTTCATGATAAAGATTGGATTGTTCTTCCTTTCTTCCCGAAAGCATAAGCAATGGTCTCATATGTCCTTCGGTAATCAATCCCTCACGGGCCGCTCGTTGAATTTCTTCCGGCAAATTAAGAAGGCGCAAGGTGTTAGTTACAAATACTCGGCTCTTTCCCACTCTTTCCGCGACTTCATAATGTTTTAAACTAAACGATTCAATCAGTTTTCTGAAAGCATACGCCCGTTCAATGGGATTTAAATCTTCGCGCTGGAGATTCTCAATTATCGCGAGTTCAAGCTTGATTTTGTCTTCAGTTTCCTCGCGGATAATCACCGGTACTTGATACAAACCGGCTAATTTTGATGCGCGCAGACGACGTTCGCCGGCTATAAGCTCATATTCAACGGAAATCCCGTTTGGCTCTTCAATTTCTTTTCTGGTGACAACCAAAGGCTGAAGTACTCCGTATTGCCGAATTGATTCCGCCAAATCAGCCAAGCGGGCTTCATCAAATTCCCTGCGCGGCTGCATAGGATTGGGTTTAATTTTGTCAACCTCTATCCAAAAAACGCTGCTGTGTTTTTGAAGATTATTATCCATTGCCTTTTATTATACATTGCAAAAAATTTTCTTGCAAACTTCCTCTTCCAAAGTAAGACCTTGGAAGAGGAAGTTTATTGTTTTTGAGGGAAGTCTTTGCTATATTAATAATCAGAAATGCCGCCGTGGTGAAATGGCAGACACGCAGCACTCAAAATGCTGTGGAGGCGACTCCGTGTCGGTTCGAGTCCGACCGGCGGCATCATGATAATTTTTAAATATACCATTTGGTATTATCTTAAGGCACCGTTTGATATCCTGAAAATTTGGCTCAGATTTTTAAAATTTTTCTATCTTTATTTTTTCGGAGCTCCTAATTTGATAAAAACATTATTCAAACCATGGAAGAGAGATATTTCCTATTATTCAGAAGAAAAAATCAGTTTTCAATCCATCTCCTACAATCTCATCAGCCGTTCAATAGGATTTGCCGTCAGATTGTCCATAATTTTATTTACAATTGTTATGGAGGTTTTTCTCTTAGTTTCAGGGGTATTATTTTTAATTTTTTGGCTGGTATGGCCTTTTCTACTCGTCTACTCGCTTATTTTCTCAATCTCGCCTCTTTTGGCAATTTGCGTGGTATCCGGTTTTATATCTCTCTGGTTTTACAAAAACACGAAAGAAAAATCGGCCGATAAAATGAATTTAAAAGAAATATTCAAGCAAAAATGGTCAAAAAACATCTGGGAAAGATTGGGAATAAATCCGAAAAAGACTCCTGAAGAAATTCTGAGAAATCCCAAGGAGAATATCATGCCCTTTTTGAAACAGGTCAATATTAAAAAAGAAAACTTTAAAACGGCACTGTTTTGGGAAATTTCAAAACAAAAAAAAGGTTACCTGAAAAAAAGGTGGTGGAGAAAAGAGAGATTGTTTTCCGTGAAATCTCCTTTCAAAGATTTGGCCTATGGATATACTCCGCTTATTGACCAATACTCCGAAACAACCAACGCTCTTGGAAATTACGAAGATTTGATAGGGCGCAGAAAAGAATTTGAAATGATGGAAAGGATTCTTTCTAAAAGCAAGCAAAGCAACGCCCTTATAATCGGCGAACCCGGAGTGGGCAAAATGAGTATGGTGCAAAAATTCGCCCGCGTAGTAGCGTCCGGTAAAAGTATAGGCAACCTAAATTATCGACGGGTTATCTTTTTTGATATAAATGCCGCCCTTGCCGGCATCGTTGCCGAAGGCGAACTGGAAGCCCGCTTGATAAAAATATTCAACCAGGCGGGTGCCGCCGGCAATTTAATTTTAGTAATCAATGATTTTCATAATCTTGTAAATTCTTCCGAAACCGGCGCCGTCGGAAAAAAAGACATCTCGCAAATTATTATCCCGTTTTTAGAAAAGGGATATTTTCAGCTGGTCGCCATTACAACTTATCGCGGGCTTCATGAGCAAATAGAGAAAAACGGCGAATTGATGAAGCTTTTTGAAAAGGTTGAAATGAAAGAACCTGACAAAGAAACAACGCTTAAAATATGCCAGGACAGCGTAAGAGAAATAGAGGCGCGGATTGCAGTAAAATTCACGGTTCAGGCGATAAGGGAAATCGTTGAGCGCGCTGATTTGTATATCACGGACACTCCTTTCCCCGAAAAGGCTCTTGACCTCCTTGAAGAAACCGCAATTTACGCCGCCACAAAAACGCAAGATTATTTGGTTGAACCCCATCATGTTGATTTGGTAATCTCACAAAAGACCGAAATACCAATCGGCCAACTTGAGGAGAGTGAAAAAGAAAAACTTCTCAATCTTGAAAGTATTCTTCATAAAAGGATAATTAACCAAAAAACCGCGGTTAACGATATCGCTTCGGCAATGAGGCGAAGCCGTCTGGAAGTTGGTGAAAAGAAAAGACCCATTGGAAGCTTTCTGTTTCTCGGACCCACAGGCGTGGGGAAAACTGAAACCGCCAAAACGCTGGCGGAAGCGTATTTCGGTTCCGAAGAAAGGATGAACCGTTTTGATATGTCGGAATTTCAAGGCCCCGACGCGGTGCAAAAAATGATTGGATCAAGACAAAGAGAAACTTCCGGTCTTTTAACCACAGCGGTAAAAGAAAATCCGTTTTCCCTCTTGCTCCTTGACGAAATAGAAAAGGCGGATTACGCGGTACTGAATCTTTTTCTTCAAGTTTTGGACGAGGGTTGGCTCACTGACGCGTTTGGAAGGAAAATAAATTTTCGCAGCCAAATCATCATCGCGACTTCCAACGCCGGCGCTGAATTCATAAGAACAAAAATAGAAGAAGGCGGCGGAGATGACGAGAAGTTAAGAGTGGAGCTCCTTGACCAAATTCTCAAAAAGGGAGTATTCCGTCCGGAGTTTTTGAATCGTTTTGACGAAACGATAATTTTCAAGCCGCTCACGCGGGAGCATCTTTTGAAAATTGCCGACCTTATGCTGAACGAACTGAAAGAACGTCTGGCGAAACGAGACATTATTTTTGAATTTGACTCAAGTCTGGCGACCAAAATCGCGGAACTTGGATATGACCCCGCGAACGGAGCAAGGCCGATGAGAAGGGCCATCCAGAAAAAGGTGGAGGACTTAATCGCCAAAAAACTGCTGAAAAGCGAAATTAAAAAAGAAACGCCGTTTAAAATAACGGCTCAAGACATCTAAAGCCAAAATTGACTTACGATATCCATTCTTCATCAATGAAAAAATATCATATTATAACTTTCGGATGCCAAGCAAATATTGCTGATTCCGAGCGTATTGAAAATAAACTCAAGTCATTCGGCTATGCGAAAGCCGAACAGGAGGAGGCTGATTTGATAGTGATGAACGGCTGTTCAGTGAGACAATCCGCTATTGACCGGCTCTATTCAAAAGTTAAACAATTCTCCGGACAGGCCGGAAAAAAAATAATTTTGGCGGGATGCGTTCTGGAATACGACAAAAAGAAACTGCGTGATATGGTGGATGATGTGTGGAGCCCCAACGAATATTTTGATTTTGAGCCAGCTTATTCCAGTTCTTTCTCGGCATATGTTCCGATTATAACTGGCTGCAACAATTTTTGTTCTTATTGCGCCGTGCCGTACACACGCGGCCGGGAGCGTTCGCGGTCAGCCGATGAAATCGTCGCAGAAGTCAAAAGACTCGTCAAAAGCGGACGCAAAGAAATTTGGCTCTTGGGGCAAAATGTGAATTCTTACCGCGACAGCGGGAAGAATTCATCCGACAAAGCTTTAGCGGCGGCGGATAACATTATTAATTTTCCAAAATTAATAAAAATGGTAAATGATATCCCCGGAGATTTTAAAATCCATTTTATGTCGTCCCATCCAAAAGATTTTTCCGACGAGCTCATTGGAACAATCGCGCATTGCGGAAAAGTCCCGCGGGAAATACATTTAGCGGTTCAATCCGGCGACGACGAAATCCTTGAAAAAATGAATCGCAATTACACCGTTGAGCATTTCAAGAACTTGGTGGTGAAAATACGCGAAGCAATGCCGGCCGCGAAAATATCAACGGATGTCATTGTCGGCTTTCCCGGCGAAACCGAAAAGCAATTCCAAAACACCGTCAAGCTTTTTAAGGAAATCAAGTTTGAAAAGGCATACATCGGCAAATATTCTCCCCGTCCCGGAACTTTGGCGGCAAAAATGCGCGACAATGTACCGCCCGAGGAGAAAAAAAGACGTTGGGAAATAATAAATAAAATCGCAAATGGAAAATAAAGTTATTGTGATATTAGGGCCGACCGCTTCGGGCAAAAGCGAAATGGCCGTAAAGCTCGCCAAGAAATTCAATGGTGAGATTATTTCCGCCGACTCGCGGCAGGTTTACAGGGGAATGGATATCGGCACCGGCAAGATAACGCAAAAAGAAATGCGTGGTATCCCCCATCACCTGCTTGATGTTGCCAGTCCTAAAAAAGTTTTCACGGTAATTGATTTCAAAAAGCGCGCGGAAAAAGCAATAAAAGATATTATAAAACGCGGAAAAATTTCCATTATCTGCGGAGGAACCGGATTTTACATTCAGGCAATTACCGGCGGCATTTCCATCCCCGAGGTAAAACCAAACTGGAAACTGCGGAAACAATTGGAGAAAAAAACCGCGGAACAATTATTCAAGATGTTGAAAAAACTGGACCCTAAACGCTCCAAAACAATTGACGCAAAAAATCCCCGCCGACTGATTCGCGCGATTGAACTTGCGCAATCTCTCGGCCATTTTCCAAGGACTACCCTTGGAAAATCCAAGGGTAGTCCTTGGAAATTTCTGCAAATTGGCATTAACCTTCCGAAAAAAGAGCTAGAGAAGAAAATAGAGAAAAAAGTGAAAAAAATGATAAAAAGCGGACTCATTGAAGAAACAAAAAATCTCAAAAAATCGGGGCTAACATGGAAAAGGATTTACGAACTTGGCTTTGAATACAAATATCCCGCGATGTTCTTGCGGGGAAAAATCAGCCCGGGCGAGCGAGGCAAAAAGGAAATGCTGGAGAAAATAATTTTAGGAAACTATCAATACGCCAAACGCCAAATGACTTGGTTTTCCGCCAAAGGCGGATTCGCCTCGGGCGGGAAAAAAGACCCAAAAACAAAATGGATTGAAAATTACGGAGAGGCGCAAAAATTAGTGAGAAAATTTTTGTAATTCTATTGTTAGTAAAAAGGCCGATCGGCTAAAATATCCACAATAGAAATTTTGCTTCCGGGCGGGGGTACAAGGAATCGAACCCTGGCCAACGGTTTTGGAGACCGTTATTCTACCATTAAACCATACCCCCAATTTAATTTTCAATGCTTTTTTTAATTCTTTTTATCAATCCATTAATATACGCATAAAACATAAGCTTGGTTTTGGACCCCGTCGCTCGCGAGCGACGGGGTGGAAACCGAAATTCTGACCATTGAACTATGGACCCTATTTTTTCACCTCTTTATGTATTTTATGGCCCCTGCACCATTTACAAAATTTCTTGAGTTCAATTTTACGTTCAACTTTTTTCTTATTTTTTCTGCTCCAATAGTTAATTCTATTGCATTCGGAACATTTAAGTTTTATAAGTCTGTCTTGAGACATAATGGCAGTATATCCCAAACCGCCAAATTTTGCAACTCATAATACGCTTCGCTCGCTCCGCTCGCGCTCGCCGACCCCGCCTCGCCGTCGCCTGTGGCGACATGCTCCGGCTTTCAAATCCCTCACGCGAGTCAAGCAGCTGGCTCGCTCCCGCCCAAACTCGCTCGCTACGCTCTCTCGTTATGGGCAGGGAGGGATTTGAACCCCCGTAGGCAATTAAGCCGCCAGATTTACAGTCTGGTGCGTTTGACCACTCCGCCACCTACCCATTATTTACATTCATTAAACGTATTTTTTGGCGAGATTCGCTTTTGGCGACACTCTACCACCTACCCGTTTATTGAATTTAAAAAAATCTATCACACCACAATTGTTTCCTTTTTCAGTTTGTTTTTATTCTTCTTGTTTTTTTCCGATGCTTCCACCACCAACTCGCCATTCCTTACATCCACCGTGATTTTCCCTCCAGTGCCAACTTTGCCGGAAATGATAAATCCCGCCGCGGAATTCAATATTTTGTTTTGAATAAGACGTTTCAACGGCCTGGCTCCATAATTGGGATTGTACCCCTTCTTCGCCAAAAAAGAAAGCGCCGCCGGACTGACAACAAGAGTAATTCCTTTTTCCGCCAATCTCTTGGAAATAATCTTTATCTGAATTTTGACGACGTCTTTGAGTTGCTCGGACGATAAACTGTTGAAAATTATTATTTCATCCAAGCGATTCAAAAACTCGGGTCTGAACTTCGCTTCAAGCGCTTTCTTGATTTTTTCTTTCAATTGTTTTTCCGCCGAGATTTCTTCCTTCTCCTCTCCCGTAGCGAAACCGAGTATTTCCATTTTGCGCACGAACTCAGAACCGACATTTGATGTCATGATAAGAACAGTGTTTTTGAAATTAACATGCCTTCCCTTGGAGTCGGTGAGCCGGCCATTATCAAGAACTTGAAGCATTATGTTAAACACATCGGGATGCGCCTTTTCAATTTCGTCAAAAAGAATGACGGAATAAGGGCGATGACGAACCTGCTCGGTTAATTGTCCCCCCTCTTCATAACCGACATAGCCAGCCGGCGCGCCGATGAATTTTGAAACCGAGTGTTTTTCCATAAACTCCGACATATCCACGCGAATAAGCGCCTTCTCATCATTGAACATAAATTCCGCCAACGCTTTCGCCAATTCTGTTTTTCCGACTCCGGTCGGTCCGAGAAACATAAAAGAACCGATTGGCCGGTCTTCATAAGAAATTCCCGCGCGAGACCTGCGGACGGCGTCTGAGATTTTTTTAATCGCCTCATCCTGTCCGACAACTCTTTTCCTGAGTTCGTCCTCCATTTTTAAAAGCTTTTCCGCTTCCCCTTCAAGCATTTTTGAAATCGGAACACCAGTCCATCGCGAAACGACGGCGGCGATATCCTCTTTGGTAATCTCCTCCTTCAGTATCCGGCGGGAAGTTTGAAATTTTTTTAGACGTGCTTCCTCTTTTTTTATCGCTTTCTCAAGTTCGGGTATCCTGCCGTACCGCAACTCGGCGGCTCTGCCGAGATTCGCCTGCCGTTCGGCTGTGTCCGCCTCCAAACGCAAAATTTCCAACTCCTTTTTCATTCGCCTCATGGTTGAAATGGAATCTTTTTCATTTTTCCACTTCAGTTCCAAAGCGGAAATTTTTTCCTTTAGGTCGCTAATTTCCTTTTCTATCTCTTTGATTCTTTTTTTCGCCCCGTTCATCTCCTCACCCGATTCTTCCGCTTCCTTTTTCAACGCCTCTTTTTCAACTTCCAATTTCATAATTTGCCTGTGGGCTATTTCCAATTCCTCCGGCATACTGTCAAGCTCAAGCCGGCGCGCTGACGCCGCTTCGTCTATCAAATCAATCGCCTTGTCCGGCAAAAACCTCTCCGAAATATACCTGGACGATAAATTAACCGCCGCTTTGATGGCATCGTCGGTAATTCGCACCCCATGGTGCAATTCATATTTTTCTTTCAACCCGCGCAGTATTGAAATGGCGTCCTCAATTGAGGGCTCTTCCACGTAAACCGACTGGAACCTGCGCGTCAACGCCGGATCTTTTTCAATGTGTTTTTGATATTCCTTCAAGGTTGTCGCTCCGATGGCGTGTAAATCGCCGCGCGCCAAAGCCGGCTTAAGCATATTTGAAGCGTCAATGGCGCCCTCCGCTGCGCCGGCGCCTATGAGCGTGTGTATTTCGTCAATGAAAAGAATTATTTTCCCTTCCGATTTTTCTATTTCCTTTATCACTCCTTTTAGGCGCTCCTCAAACTCTCCCCTGTATTTTGTGCCGGCAACCAAAGAGGCAAGGTCAAGAGAAACCAGTTCTTTGTCGCGAAGCGACTCCGGCACGTCACCATTCGCGATTTTCCGCGCCAACCCTTCCGCGATAGCGGTCTTCCCCACTCCCGCTTCGCCGATTAAAATAGGATTGTTTTTCGTCCTTCTGCTCAAAACCTGCATCACCCTTCTGATTTCTTCATCTCTCCCGATGACGGGATCAAGTTTGTCTTCTTGTGCGAGTGCTGTGAGATTGCGTGCATATTTTCCAAGCATCCTAAACTGCTGCTTTTCCACAGAGTCTTCGGTTTTTGACTGCCGTAATTCATCTAAGATTCTCATTACGCTTTCTTTTTCTATTTTAAATCTTTCAAGAATTTCTCTCGCATTGGAAGGCAGCTCCAATATCGCCAAAAAAAGATGTTCCGTGGAAACATAGTTGTCTTTCATAAAATTAGCGATGCGATGTGATGCCTCAAGAACTTTCGCCAATTCAGGAGAAAGATACATCTGATAAGAAGGGGTGAGCAAGGAAGAACGCTCGGAATCCTCCATTTGATCCATAATTGAATCTGCCAAAAAACCGATATCTATTTCCAATTTTTCAAAGATGGAAATAACCACACTTTCCTCTTGAAGCGTTAGGGCAGCCAAAAGGTGCAGAACATTGACATGATTTTGCCCTCTCTCAACCGCCAGTTCGTGCGCTCTGCGAACCGCTTCTTGGGCCTTAATTGTAAAATTTTGAAATGGAGTCATAGTGGTTATAAATTCCCCGGCCGCGCGCCGAGAACCGCCTCAAGATTCAATTCTTTGTCCTTACGCAAAACTTTCAACTTAATTTTATCACCTACCCTTAATTTGCTCAACAGGTATGCCAGAGAATCACTGCCGCTCAGTTTTGTCCCGTTTATTTCAAGCAAAATGTCGCCTTCTTTTAATCCTGCCTTTTCCGCCGCGCTCCCCTTGGCTACCGCCAGTTCACCTTTAGTCCCTTTCGTCAAAAACAGGCCGTAATCAACAACCAACCCTTTTTGCTTTTTAACGTTTTTATCCACAACCAGATAATTTATACCAAGATAAGGGTATTTGACTGCGCCGAATTCTTTGGCATCCGCGATATCCCTTTTGGCGATATTGACTGGCAGAGCAAAGCCAACATTTTCCGCCGCCTTTGCCATTGCAGTGTTTATACCAATCGCGCGACCGTTCAAATTAAGAAGCGGGCCTCCGGAATTTCCGGGATTGATGGACGCGTCGGTCTGTATCAATTCCTGCAGTTTTTCAGGACCGGAAATACCTCCCAAAGCCGTCACTTTCCTGTTTAATCCGGAAACAATACCTCTTGAAACGGTATTCTGAAATTCTCCAAGTGTGTTGCCGATAGCAATCACCGTTTGGCCGACTTTGACGTTTTTAGAATCATCTAAAGAGATGAAATTAAATTTCTCTCCTTTGACTTTCAGTATCGCTATGTCTTGAAATGGATCTCTCGCTAAAATTTTCGCTTCAAATTTTCTTCCATCATTCATTACTATTGAATATTCCGCCGCGGTGTCAGCCACCACATGCTTGTTCGTTATAATCAACCCGTCAGAAGAGACAAAAAATCCGGTCCCGCTGGAAATCTGCCGTTTTTCAACACCTTTTTGCCGATACTGCGGAATTTTCACATCCGGTAAAAATCCTCCCGGAAGATTCTTAAAAGCCGCGTTATTTTTGAAGGGGTTGATATAATATTTTTCTATCACCGGCATATCCTTAGTGGCAACTACACTTACCACAGCCGAGGAAACATTATTCACTATTTTTACTATTCGGTCTTCTTGGGTGACGATGATGGGCGCGGCGATAGCAGCCGTCTGCGAATCTCCCGGCACTACGGTTCTTATGGTCCTTTCAATCACTTTATTGATAGTTTGAGTAATTGGCGGCGGCGCCTGATTAACAAGGGTAACAGTAACAATACCCGTCACTAAAGAAGTAACGAAGCTCACCAACAAAACCAACATTATTACTTGTGCCCTGGTCAGGTCATTCATTTGGCTCCATTTTACCCCATTAGAAACAAAAAATCAAGGTTTTAGCCCAATATCGCTAAAAAATAAATCTTCCTTTAGTTTTCGGTTTTTTCGTCAATTTTTTTCAATAAAATTCCTTGGAACAAGCATTGTCGTAAAAAACAATTCCGGCTTCAAATATTTATTGACGGCGTTTTCAATATTTTTTATGTTAATTTTTTGTATCTCTTCAATTATCTGGTCATACCCCTTTGGTTTTCCCGTAAAAGCGATATCTTGGGCCGCGATATTTATAATATTCATAGTATTTTCATATCTAAGCGATAATCTCCCCATTTTCATATTCTTTACTTTTTCCAACAGTGTTTCGTCTGTTTTGTGATTTTCAATCGCCCTTAGGGACGCGCTTATTGCCTCCCTATAACGCTTGGGATCGGTGCCGATGTAAATATCAAAAATTCCAACATCACTCCATTTTGTTTCATCAGCCCAAATTTCATAACAAAGGCCAAGCCTGTTCCTTACCTCCTGAAAAAGCGGGGCTGATAATCCTCCTGAAATCATCCTCGTGAAAAACTCTATGTGTTTCGCGTCTTCTCCCGATGCCTTGCCGGTTGTCGCGCTTAAAAACATATGAATTTGTTCAATGTCTTTTTTTTGAATCAATTTACGCTCGGCGACAGGATTCAGCTCCTGCGCGATTCTTGTGTTTGGTTTTTGTTTTGCTTCCTCGGGAAAATATTCATCAAAAAGTCCCAGCGCTTCTTCCTGCGTAATATTGCCGGCAACGATAAAGACATAATTCGCGGGATTATAATATCGCTCCTTAAAAGCAATAAAATCGTTTCTCGTAAGCGCAAGAACTGATTCTTCAAGACCGAGAGTATCTTTACCGAGGGGGTGGTTTCCGTAAACGAGCCCGTCAGAAAGCCGGTTTGCGAGACCCTGAGGATTATCATGCGCGCGATGAATCTCTTGAACAATATTTTTCATCTCTATTGGAATTTTTTCTTCGGGAAACAACGACTTTTTTAACTGCTCGCTTAAAAGATGCACTGACCTCTTGGCGTAATTAGCCGGAACTTGAGAATAATAAAAAGTCATTTCTTTTGATGTCCAAGCATTAAGTCTTCCGCCAACTTCTTCAATATATTCACCAAGAAGACGCTGGGTGGGAAAACTTTC